>CALFCE010000301.1 GCA_937951215.1 uncultured Granulosicoccaceae bacterium | reverse complement strand
ATGATAAGCGGCGGAAGATTTTCAGATGGCGGTGTTGTCAGGTCAACGGAGACAGATTGGTTGTCTTCGTTTCCTTGTTGATCAACCTGGGGCTCATCAACCTCGGTCCCCTCGGCCGGTGCAGCTGTTGCGGCCTCCTCCGCATCACCCGCTGCCTCGGCATCATCCTGGGCAGGCGTCTGATCGGCGGTCTCCGGCAGTTCCACAAAAATCGAAAATGTCATTTCAGAGATCAAGCTACTGTCCATTGCATCCGCACTCGCGACCCTGACGATATGTTGCCCGACATCACTATCCCCGGTTTCCCACACCAGCGAACGCGTCCCGTCTCCATTGTCGTCCAGACGGCTGCCTTGAGGAGCTGTGACTAAATACAATGACGGAACCGGGCCGTCCGGATCTACCGCACGCAGCAGCTGCCGGACATTAACGCCACTTTCTATGGTCTGATCGTCTAGCTGTTCTATTTCGGGTGCTCGATTGACAGCCGGCTCCTCAACTATTGGGCTTGAATCATTGGAGCTTGCGTCAGGTGAACTCTCATCCGGCACGCTTTCAGTGGGCGAATCTGCATCGGGCTGGGCTTCATCAACGACTTCATCATCGACTTCACCACCGGCTGCATCCTCCACCAGCACCGTTTCAGGAGCTGGTGCATCATCCGGCGTCGAGTTTGTGTCGGCAGTCGTGGTGGAAGTGTCCGGGTTGAGACGCGTTAAAAGCAGTACCCAGTCGTCGGTGTCGCTGGAAGGAGGGCTTCCAAAATCGTGCAATTGTGCGGCAGCCAACTCGATCGCTTCACCTTCAAATTGCCCTGACCTCGGGTCAAACCAACGCATCATCATCGCGTTGGGGCTAGCTGTTAGATCGATTCCCGGACGACCTGATGCATTAGGCAGATACACCGCATAGATTTCGCCCTCTTTGGCAAAGACCTCTGCCCCTCCGAAATCACTACTTTCGCCGTTAACCAAAAGATCCGCAGGCTCCATCTCCCAGAACGGCAAATAGTTTTCCATAAACTCGCGAGCAATTCGCATGCTTCGCCACATGGACTCTCGTTGCCGGAAATCTTCGGCGTTGATATCACCACCGACCGGTTGCGGTGCGTAACCGAAATACCACTCGATATTGCCGCCACTGAAATAAACATCGTACAGAACTTCTTTGCGCAAGCGGTCAGCATTGCCCGGCATCAAACCGTTAGTGTTCTCATCCATATCAACGACCCATGGTCGCCCCGCTTCACGTGAACGTGCACGCCACTGCTCGACAAACCGACCCGCTTCGGAGGGTGTGTATTGAATAGATGTTGCGGTAAATCGCGGATCACCCACGATTTCATCGTAGTCCTGAAAGTAGTCTATGTGGGTGTGTACTGAAATCGGTTTGCTGCTCCAGTCAAGTGCTCCAATGTAATCTGCAGTCTCACGCAGAAACTGAACCGGAAAATCACTTTCTTCGCCAATGTTCCATTTGCCAGCCATTAAATAGCCAAATCGCGCAATCATCTCCCGCAGGTAAAGTTTGCGTTCAACACCCAGCAAACCATTGTCAAGCCATCGCTCATTGGCCAGCTCGGTTTCACTGAGAACAAAATGGGCAGCTATCCCCTGTCGTTGGGCATGATCGAGCACAAGGTCCCATTGCTGCAGTTTGCTAATGTCGTAGTGTGTTTTATCGAAGGCCGTGTTTGCCGCACCAACAAAGGGGTAGGTATCCTGTCCATCGCCTCCCAGATTCATTGGCAGGAAGTAAATGGAATTAACACCCTGTCCCGCCAGATAGTTCAGTGAGCCGGTGATACCGCGACTGTTGACACCGTTAACCTCATTTTCAAAGAACGGGTCTGTTTCATTCGCATCCTGGACATGCGATTCATAAAGATGCAAAAACCCCGGTTCAATACCACCATGGCTTTGAGTATTATCAAACCCGGCGAAAGCCAGAAAATTTTCGGGGCTGTCAGTACCGCCTTTTAGCCAATAGGGCCCATCACGAAACTTGAGGTAGTGGGTATCGGTGACCTCCAGTCGCCCGGACTTTAAAAATCCGGGAGCTTCCGGGTTTCGTTCGACAACATCAAACTCACCACTTTCGCCATGGAATGCAATGGTTTCACCCGGGTTATCAGACAGATCAACCGCGATACCGCTCCCTAGTCGAAAATCAGCGACATAAGACCATTTACCAGCTTCATCGGCAGAGAAGCGCACACGCCATATATTGCCATCACCATTTCCAGCGCCATTTCCGGCGAAAAACCCGGGTACCTTGTAGAGGTTGCCCGTAGGACTGGTGAACAAAACCGTCAGGCGGTAATCGAGAAAGGGATTGGGTGAACTGTCTGTTTCTGACGATTCGGGGCCAGTAAAATCCACATTGATCGGGAACCACTGACGCAGCTCGCCACTCACGACAGCGGCGTTAACGACACCGGCTGGTAGCAACATTGAAAGCAGCAACAACACCAAGGCGGATGAGGCGACATGCGACCTGCTCAGCCTGGTGTACCGGGTGCCTATGGCAGGCAGCCGGGCCCGGCAATGTCGTTTTAACAGGGACAAGCGCAAACACAGACGGGGTAATTTCATAGATTTCAGCAAGTTGAACAACAACGATTGGAGATGTATCAGACAGCTCCATATTATGCCAAAACGCCAAATTATTGTCTGCTTGTGCGCCCTTTTTTTACATTATATCGACCAGAGTTTATCAACTGATGGTGGCTTCCTGCCGGCCGGGCGCAGTACCTTACCCGTCCGGTGGAAGACATGCATTAGCAACCCGTTACTTCAAGGTGAACCCCTGCTGACCAAGAAACTCACGCATATGCGGCCTTGATTCTTTGCCGACCAGAGCCTTCATCTCCTCGCTCCAGCTACTGTTCTTTTTACCCCCTGTACGCGTGGCATAGTAGGTTCTAAGGCTGTCATCATATGACGCTACCAGCTCATCAGCTTGCTCGGCACTGCGGTATCGCTCCTGCATCAATACCGCATCCACAGGCAATCTGGGCTTGACTTCCGGGTCCTGGGCTGGCGTTCCAAGACAAAGACCGAATACCGGATAAACCTGATCCGGCAATTCGAGCAGGTCGGCAACCTCGCGCGGGTTGTTGCGTAACCCGCCGATGTAGCAAATACCCAATCCGAGAGACTCGGCCGCCAGCACCATATTCTGGGCTGCCAGCGCAACATCGATGGTAGCGATCATAAAGTGCTCTGTCATACCCGGCGTGAATTCCCCGCCCCTGGATTCACAGGCCCGGGCCGGGCGACTGAGATCAGCGCAGAAGACAAAAAAGGTTGCCGCGGAAGCAACATAGGGCTGGCCTCCGGCGTAGCCTGCCAATGCCTGACGTCTTTCCGGGTCCTGCACCTGGATAATGCTGACAGCCTGCACATTACTTGACGTAGCAGCCGCCTGTGCACAGGCAACCAGGGTTCGCACCGTTTCCTCGGACATGGGTTCCTCGGTGAATTTCCTGATAGAACGGTGCGATAACATCAATTCAATGGTTTCATTCATAAAGTAGACTCATTGTTAAAATAATCGTTATGTGAGTAATTTTACCAGCCAGCTCCTGCTCGATGTTTCATTTTGTAAAAAGCGATTTGATAAGCATTTTTAAGCGTCAACAACCGCGCTCGGACACAGACTTACAGGCGGTTAGAAGACACACTTTACATTTCATCAATGCGTCTACCGGCACAGGGTTGTTAAACTGTTCGCAAGGGCTGTTCCCTGCTTGATACAAAAAGCTATGCATTTAATATTCACTAACTTTTTGGTAAGACCGACACTCTCTTTGCGGTACTTGCTCACACTATTTGTTGCAGGCAAGCCGAGCACATCGAATGGTTACGATACAAAAAGCAGCGGAGTCGCGCTATCTCTGCTGATTCCCCTGCTTGTAATGAGTGCAGGCTGCACCGACGGAAAGCCGGATTCTGCCAGCGGGGCCGGTACAGAGTCGAGTGCGGAACAACCCGCCACTGATTCATCCGAGCTTGATGAAGAAGCTGCCAACGAGGTTGTGCTGCCGACGGAAGACGACACCAATACCAACGGCACAGACAATCTGCCACCTGATTCAGGAGCTGAAGATAACGAGTCGGTCGAGAATGAGCCCGATGCACAAACACCCGATACTGATTCGACAGTTGAACCGGATCAGAACCCGCCACTAAACGGAAGTGGAAACGTACTGGGAGCCAACAATGGTGGCAGCGCCCCATTGCCGGCAACAACGCCAGCCCCACAGCAACCTGTGTTCCCGTTTGCAGGTATACCTGACAACGCTCCGCAGCTGCCCGCCACCGTTTCTATCCCGGACGGTGTAAATCCCGATGTCAATCGCGCACCTTATTTTGAATCACTGTCCGATCAACAGGTATTGGCAGGTCAATTTATGGAACTGCGCCTGGTACCCCGCGACCCTGATGGCAACGTACCGGGATTATTCACAGGACCGCTTCCGGATGGAGCACAATACATCGACAATTTTGATGGCACCAAAACCATCCGCTGGCGCCCATTGGAACCGGATGTTGGCGTACTGGAAATTATGGTGACGGCTGTCGATGCGGAAGAGCCTCTGTACCGAACCAGTCGCACGGTACGAATCCGGGTCCGATTACCGGATGATTTGTCGACTATCGTAAACCTGCCTCCGTCCATCAACGAAGTACGCCCACACACAGCAAGAGCCGGAGATGAGGTTGTCATACTGGTTAAGGCGCAAGATCCCAATGGTCATACTCCCTATCTCGATTTCCTCAACCCACCAGCCGAATTTTCATTCGAGACTTTAGAGGAAGACGAACGGATCAAAGTGCTGCGCTGGCAAACTCGAGACAGCGACATCGGCATTCACTACTTGAATTTCAAAGCAACAGACCGCTTTGATGCCAACCTGACTGCCGAGAAAACAATCGAAATAGAACTACGCGGACCATCGGACTTTGTACGCCCGGGTAGCCGCCTTCGCGACCTTGCGCAAGCCAGAGGTTTGCACATTGGATACGCATCTCTGCTGGCATGGTACAACCGACCCGACGGTGTGCTCTACAGCGATATCGCTGGTGAGGAGTTCAACATCATGACCACCGAAAACTCGGTTAAATGGGGCGTGGTAAACCCGGAGCCGAACCGCTGGGAGTGGGAAGCCTATGATCGTGACGTTCAGCATGCCTACAAGTTTGGCATGTTGGTGCATGGGCACCCACTTGTGTGGCATCGCCAGTTACCACAATGGATACAAAATCTACCGGTCGATAACCGCGAGGAAGTCATGCTTGATTTTATCGGCCATCTGGCAGGACGATACTCTGACGCCATCGCGGTGTGGGACGTGGTTAATGAAGCGCTGAACGATGATGGTAGTTTTCGCGATTCAGTCTGGTTTAAGGCGATGGGCGAAGGATACATAGAAAAGGCATTTCGTCAGGCGAGGATTAGCGCACCCAATTCCCAGCTGCTCTACAACGACTACGACGTGGCTTGGGAAGGTGCAAAAGCTGATGCAATGTATCAATTATTACAGAGCCAACTTGAGGCCGGTGTACCCATAAACGGTGCGGGTTTTCAGATGCATATCAATGCTGACTTTGATCGCTTTGAAAGTGTCAAACGCAACTTCCAGCGCTTTGCCGAACTCGGGCTCGATATCTATATCACTGAGCTCGACGTGGCTATAAGAAATGGAGAGTCCGCAGAAAGACAAGCGGAAGTCTACTCAAGGGTATTGTCGCTCTGCCTCGAAATGCCCGCGTGCAAAGCCTATCAAACATGGGGATTTACCGATCGGTATACCTGGCTGAGGGGCTTTTCGCCGTTGATTTTTGATGACGTTTACAACCCGAAACCCGCTTATTTCTCGATCCAGCAAAGGTTACAGGAATAAACTGGCTGACAAGACGGCAGATTGCTTAAATTTTCTGTCTGGCCACACAGGAAGCTCTACTTGAGAGCTTCCTGCCTAAACATCTTGCCGTTGCTGTCCTTCGACATCGCCACTTGGCGACTGACGAACTAACTCGCCGGGCTGGATTCATCATGAATCTGGGCAACTGTTGTATTCGCCCCTGCTTCACGCTTGGCTCGCAACAGATTTCGCTGGTAACGGCTTTGTACGACATCGGTGATAACCAGAACACCGATAACAAAGTAGAACGTGGTCTTGCTCATAGGCTCAACCGCATTGCCGAACAGTTTCAGATGTGCCAGATGCCCCCCCTCCGATAACAACATGATGCCAACTACGAAAAGGATAAACAAACCCAAAACCTCATACATGCGATTGCGCTCGAGAAAAGTAGCCACCCTCTCTGCCAGCCAGATCATCAGCAAGCCGCCGATGACTATCGCAGTCGCCATTACCCAGAAAACATCGGTAAGCGCCATCGCGCTAAGGATGGAATCAAAAGAGAACACGAGATTCATTAACACAATCCAGAACACCACTTTGAAAACTGACGAGGGCTTTTTATCGGCAGTATGTACCTCTTCGTAGGACATCAGATGAAGCACCTCTTTGGTGGCGGTATAGATTATAAAAACACCACCAACCAGCACGATAATACTGTGCAAATTAAACGTGCTCTCAATCACCCCTGTGATATTCAGATCAAATAGAGGATCCTGCACATATTTTATCAACGTGGTCAGAACAAACAGCAATACAATACGCAGGATCATCGCCATGGCGATACCCATCTTCCTGACCCTGGCGCGATCTTTCTCGGGTGCCCGTTTTGACTCGAGAGAGATATACAGCAGATTGTCAAAACCCAAAACGGCTTGCAGTAACACCAGCGCACCAAGGGTAAACAGATTTTCAAGATTGAAGATACTTTCCATTATTGATCCAGTTAGTACGTCACGTTAGTACATTGTAGATTGAGAGCAGCTTGTCGCCTAGCCTGAAAGGTAACAATTGGCAACGCCTCGTCAACGACCAAACCGATCGGCCAAATCCATCAGTCAGCCCCATCTGCCCCACGAACACCTGTCATTCGTTTTCGGAACGCACCTGGACCTCAGCTGATCCATGTTCATCGACAGAGACATCTACCACAATTGGCCGACAACACACTTGACAGTCTTCGATATAGGACTGCATTTCGACCGAGCAATCAATATCAAGAGAAATGGTCTCACCACAGTAGGGGCAAAACACATCTCTGCCGATCAATTCAAGGCTCATCAGACAGAGCCTGAGCTCACAGCCAACCGACCATTGTCGTCAGCCACGGTCGATGTCAGGCCGCATGAGTGCCAACTTTGGCGGGCTGCTGACCCGGTGTTTGTTCCAACCTCGATTTCAACACCAGATCTATGATTTGTTGATCGGTTTGGGCATCGAATTTACGGCCATACAGCTCCGGGGCTGATTCAATAACCGGCCAGTCACCCATATCAAATACCTTGACCTTGCCTGTCGGAGGAGGACGCAGTATCAGCCGGCCATAGTGCGGAGAAACTGTATCGCGAAAAGGCGAGTTCATTATGTAGGTTTGGAAATACGACTCGTCCGGAATGAACGTCGTGCGCAATACATCATATAACTCATAGGCAAACGGATCGTTTGCCATATATTCAATGAATTCACGATGCAGATTGAACCAGTTCGCGCCTGCGTGAAACGGGTATTGAGCGAAAAACCCTGTGCGTCTGCGATGCAGCAATGGATCCACAGTGCCTACGTACACCTCGCCTTTTTCTCCAATTTCGGACACTTCGACCAGAGTGCGAGCATACATACTGGTTTGCGGATCAATGGCGCCTGGTTTCGCGAAAATTTTGGTGTGTCCGCGATCTCCCCACATCATGCACTTGCGCCCCTTGTTATTGATCGGGAGGCTTGCAAGATCAATCACTTCTGTACCACAGGCTCTAATGTAGTTGGTTCGCTCCTTGCTGCCCTCACGCAAGCTGCGCTTGATGTGCTCATTGCTCTTCAGTGGCAAATCCTGCCCGCTCAGAACCACATAGTATTCCCAGCGTGCATCAAGCTCCAGTAACGCAAGTGCGCCTTTGATCGTTTTACGCAGCGTACCTCCCGCTCCCCAACCAATATTGGAATCACGATGAATATGGACGTTGGAGCGGCTGGCAAAATGCTCAATCTCGGCAGTATCCGGCCGTTTTCCGTCATCGATATCAATCAGGAAGAAATCATCTTCGTGATACAACGATTCGATTAGTTGTGCGACTTGCTTGAAATTACCATGACACAGAATATGGTATCCAATCACCCTAGATTCTCCAGAATTTGAACTCGATTAATAACGAAACCAATGAGCATGCGATAACGAGCTATCTATTACTAACGCGCCGCCCGATAGCGAGGACCACAATTCAATAACCAGATGCCCACCACCAACATTGCCAGAAACCAGAGCGCTGACCACCCGGCGATACTCAACCCCAGGAAACTCCAATCAATTTCAGCGCAATTACCGTCACCCTTGAACAACAATTGCAGAGTTTCCAGAAACGGATTGTTTTCCAACCAGTATTGCAAACCGGGGCCACACTCCGGCACCTTGTCTGCTGGCAGATGTTGAAGCCAGATCTGACGACCAGCGGTTGCCAGACCACCCAGTGCCGCCACAATGACCACGATCGATGTCAGCCTTTGCCAGAGGATTTTCCGGATGGCAAACAGCGCCAGCAGTGCGGCGATGCCGCCAAGGTAGTAGAACAACCGCTGAGTGATACACAAGGGGCAAGGATCCAGATATTCTACAAACTGCAAGTAGTATCCAAAAGAGAGTAAACCTGTAACCGCAACGATGATTGCCAGCAACATCCAGCGTTGTTGCTTGACCGCAGCTTCTGAAACTGTTGTTTCCGCATTCACTTGTTTTACATAACTCATTAATTAAAGACTCCAGGCACTAATACTAGCAAGCTGTAAACCATTTGCAGCATCACTGACACAGCTTATGGGATTGTTCTGTTCACCAAGGCAACTTTGCTATCAGCGCAAAGACGCAGCAATGGGCATACAACACGGGGCACAAACAGATTTAATGTTCGTTTTGTGATTCTTTAAAAGCATATCGGGCCAATTTTTTAGAGATATTGTTTTATTTAGCCAACACTTCGTTTTCTTTTTTGTTTTGTCGAGCGTCTGTTTTTCGACACCGTTCGCCCTTGAAAAGCCGTTCGCGCATGATCGTATAATCTGCC
>CALFCE010000300.1 GCA_937951215.1 uncultured Granulosicoccaceae bacterium | reverse complement strand
TGTGGTAGAAGCTGACATCGTGGAAGTTACTCCCAAAATGACCGATGAGCGCTTGAAGTTCCTTGTCTAGTAGTTATTGTCTAGTAGTTATTGTCGAGTAGTTTTTGTCTAGTAGTTTTTGTCTAGTAGTTATTGTCGGGTAGTTTTTGTCGAGTAGTTATGGTCGGCTAATTCTGGCCGGGTAATAAAGGGTTTGGCAACGGAGGATTGGCTTTGATTATTGACCATATAGGTTTGCCGTAAAAGACCATGAAGTAAGCAAGGAGTTTTATTCGAAATCTCTCGCTCCATTGGATATTGAGCTGATTGCAGAAGATCAGGGCTGGAGCGGTTATGGTAGGCGTGGTGATGAAAAAGCGGAGTTCTGGTTTGGAGAGGATGAGGGATCACAGTACCCGATGCATATTGCTTTTGTTGCTGAAAGTCGGGAAAAGGTAGATCAGTTTTACGATGCTGCTATTGCTGCGGGAGCCAAAGACAATGGTAGGCCAGGGCTGAGAAAACAATATCACCCGAATTACTATGGTGCGTTTGTTATTGATCCCGACGGTCATAATGTTGAAGCTGTGTACCATGGCGAATAATGGTGTTGTATTCACGTTTGAGGATGAACTGTTGAGCCAGGTTCAGAGGAGGGTTGAACTTGAAAATATCGTTGGTTAGCGTGCCAGTACAGGATCCGCTGCAAGCGCATGAAATATATACGACAAAATTAGGGTTTGAAACCAAACAATTTGATTCGAATGCCAGTCTGGCGATTGTCGTCTCGCCAGAAGATCCATTGGGCACGGCTATTTTACTGGAGCCTTGTAAAGGAAGTTTTGCAGAGACCTATCAAAAATCCGCCTATGAAGCCAATTTGCCTATTATGGGTTTAGAGGTGAATAGCGTGGATGCCGAAATACTTCGGTTGAAAGCAGCCGGGGTCGTGATGCGGCCCGAATTGGATCAACCGAAGTGGGGTATTGAGAATGTGTTTGAAGATGGATGTGGGAATTTGCTCATGATGAGCGAGAAACTCCCTTAACCATTTGTAAAGAAGTCATTTAAACATAAGCCAAAAATTCTAATCAGCTGTCACAGCAATGGCAAACGAATAGACACTTGCCAGTTCTGGAATATAGGCAAAGCGGCCTGTGTTGCCGAAATGGCCAGACTGCATATTTGTCTTGAACAAGATTGCATTATCGTCCGTTTTCAAAGCACGTAAATTGGCTACCCACTTGGCTGGTTGCCAAAAGAACACACGGGTATCTGACACGCCAGCGGTGACATAGATCGAAGGATATGCTCTGGCTTCTGTGTTTTCATACGGTGAATAGTTTTTGATTGCATCAAAGACTGTTTTGCTTTCCGATGGCTTGCCCCACCTTGTTCATAAAGGCTATTTGAGGTTTTGATACAGGGTACTTAGTTATATTATACTACCGGGTTATATCAACTGGACTGTCCGGATTCATGAGAAAGAAATCCAAATTTGAAAAAGGGTTGCTTGCCCTGTTGGTAGCGCCGGAAATACTGGGTATTACCGCCTTGGTCATCGCGTTGATTCTATTTCTGTTTTTCAAGTGAGTACTTTAGCTCAAACACTGTCAACGCCGTCTCTGCATAATCAGGCCTGTTACTTTGAAAGTTTCATTGCCCTCAAGTGAGCCTGCTTTTTTCTCGACGATGGTAAAACCCTCCGATAAATACAATTCTATCGCGGGAGTGTTTCCCTCGAGTACCTCCAGCTCAAGCCATGGTCCGGCATTGGCAACGGCATAACGCAACAGAGCCCTGCCGACACCACTCCGATAGCGGGCGGGGTCGGAGTATATCCAGCCGAGTTGGTCAAGGGTAAAGGAGACAAATCCCCGGACCACGCCGTCAAGCTCGGCTACGATCAGTTCCCCATCAAACAAGCCCTCGCTATCAGCCGTTTGCTCCAGTGACAGAAAGGCTGCCGGGCATCCAGCCAGTGTCAGCTCATCCAGCCTGGCAGTATCATGAATATCGCAGAGACGATCCCAATCAGCAGGGTGATAGTGGCGCAGGGTGATATCAGTCATTCTCGAAAACCGAAAACAGAGTCAAAAACCAAATTTGATTGTCGTAGTAGGTAGTATAACTCCGTTTACTTCGACACTTTGTCTTATCCGTCTCTTGTTAGATACGAAAAGTCTCAGGTGGTAAAGCGAAGGTTTACGCGTTCTTTTCAATCTGTTTCTGCTTGTGTAGCCTGAATCGCTCATGCTATTCAACGGAGGGAAATCGGATGTTCAAATTACGCACTGTTCTTGTTGCTTCAGGTTTTGCATTGTCTTTGGGATCAGGCCTGGCAAATGCAAACCCGGCTACGGAAATCGCTGCAGCTGTGGGTAACGGGGAGGTAGTCGATCTGACGGTGACTATTTCGGAGAACTACCCTGCACACTGGCCGTTTCATCCGCCATTCAGGCGCTGGACGATGAACTGGTTTGAAACCAAAGAGGGGCCGTATACCGCTAACCCGCGCGAGGGTGCTGGAGGTGCGGGGGACACGGTACAGGAAAATCTGGTGCAGTCGGTTTTTCCTTACTATAGCCAGCAAATGGTTATCGATGAACATACCGGCACACAAGCTGACTTTCCGGCGCATTTTGTACCACCGGAAGGCTCCGGCATCGAGTTCCAATCCGAAGCTGGCTGGATGACGGGTGACAAGTATCCCCTTGAAAATATGATGGGTCCGGCAGTCGTGGTAGACGTCAGTGCCATTCTCGACAAGGCGGAAGGTGGCAAGAGCCCGTTGATCACCGTTGATATGATCAAAGCCGATGAGGAAAAAAACGGCGAGATAAAAGCCGGCGACGTGGTGTTGTTTTTCTCAGGCTATGATGATCTCTATTACAAGCCATTCCCCGAAGGCAATCGACTTGCCTGGGATCCACTGGTAGGTGGAAATGTACCAGGTTGGCCGGCACCAACTCCGGAGGCAGTTGAATACCTGGCATCCAAAGGTGTCACCCACCTTGCCAGTGATGGACCGTCAATGGGGCCGATCGGGCATATGTGGGAAGGCAAGCCCATGGCTCAAATGACCCACGTTAAATTCCTCGAAAAGGGTGGCTCATGGACCGAGTTCTGCCGGAACATTGGCCAGCTGCCTGCCAGAGGTGCCTACTTTATTTCTCTTAGTGCGAAGATTGTGGATATGTCAGGTGGACTAACCCGTGCGATTGCAATCAAGCCGAAAGGCCCGGGCGTCGGTGGCTAAAAGCCAGTTGGTTCATTGAACGCTGGTTTGTTACAGGACATATTCTGTGCAACGTATTGTAATCATTGCCACTCTACTTGCCGCGTCAATTGTTGGCGCGGTAGGTTTCGGTTTGAATCGCAGTGCGCAGACTTCCTCTGTGCTTGCGGACGCCAGGCAACTTGAATGGCCCGATCTTATCCCGCAAGCTGAGCCACTTGAGGATGCGTTGTCCGAGACACCGATGAACGTGCGTTTCGACCTTGGGTTTATTGCCAAGGTGCTGGCTGATGCCGATGCCGGTTTGATATCGCGCGAAGGCCCGGAGTATCGCAATGCCGTTCAGTTGTTGGACAAACACCGTAACGACGGCATTGACGTTGATAGATTGGTGATGGCCGTCAGCGGACAGGATCGGGAGATAGTAGAGCGCGGGGAAGACGTCAATACCTCGCTGGATGGGGAGTTGGTCAGACTGCCAGGTTATGCACTGCCATTGGAAACCATGGAGCAGGGCGTCAGTGAATTTCTGCTGGTCCCGTTTGTGGGCGCTTGCATCCATGTGCCACCACCACCACCCAATCAAATTGTTCTCGCCCAGTTGGAATCGCCCTACAAGGTAAAAGATCTTTATGATCCCGTGATCATTACAGGGAAATTAAGGGCATCATCTGCCAGTACAGAACTTTATCTTGTAGATGGACAAGCACAGGTGCCTATGGGCTACAGCATGCAGGTAACGCATGTGGAGCCGATGGAATAGTACGAAACAGGTACTTATGATTGCGATGTATCCGGACCATAATCGGACGCAGTGTCGAACGCATAGTCGAATACATAATCGAACACAAGGATATCTTCAATAGTCGGTACAAATACAGCTTTGAGTTCCTCATGGGCTGGATGGGGCAGGTAGCGTGATCTTGCTGCCTCATCTTTGAAAGTCATCAGCACACAATGAGTGTAGTGTTTGTTCATATTCTCCGGGCTATTGTTTGTTCCCCATTCCACTGACTCAACCCCTTCAATCCGATCTGGAATACCAATGAATGCCGATCGTACTGCAGCGATATCACTATCGGTTGCAGCTGAGGTAAATTGAACAAGCAGAATGTGTCGGATCATCATGAATGAGGGGATTGGCAAAGTGCCTTCCCTGGCAGCATTTGCGGTTGATCGTCCAGTACCGGGATTTTGACTGATACGATCTGGAGTTAAGCCAGATGTTGCTTGAAAAACGCGATAGTGCGTTCCCAGGCAAGATTGGCTGCTTCTTCGTTATACCGTTTGGTGGAGTTGTTGTGGAACCCGTGCCCGGTTTCAGGATAGAGGTGCCTCTCGTAGTTTACGTTGTTTTCTTTTAAAGCAGCTTCAAAATCAGCCCACTGAGCGTTAATCCGGTCATCCTTTTCTGCTGCCTGTATCATCAGTGGTGCCTTGATGCTGGCTACATTTTCTGCTGGAGGTGCGCTTCCATAAAAAGGTACGCCCGCATGAATCTTGTCTCCCATTTTGGTTGCCAGAAAATTAACAACACCACCACCGAAGCAAAAACCCACAGCCCCCAATTTCCCTGTTGACGATTCGTGAGAGTGTAAATAGTTGGCACTGTTCAACATATCGATCATGATTTTTGCCCGATCAAGCTGCTTTTGCAGTGCCCGGCCATCGTCGTCATTTCCGGGATAGCCACCAACCGGGTACAGCGCATCAGGCGCGAGAGCTAGAAATCCTTCTACCGCCAAACGCCTTGCAACATCTTCTATATACGGATTGAGACCACGGTTTTCGTGAACCACGAGCACTGTCGGAAAGGGGCCATCGGTTTGGGGAGTTGCAAGGTAGCCGCGCATTTCACCAGAGTTACCACCTGGGGAGGGGTAGGTGACATACTGACCTTTCATGCGCTCATCAGTAAATGAGATCGTCTGTGCTTCGGCATAGCGTGGGAACAGTGCCTGAGCCATGGTTAATCCTGAAACACCGGCCACAGTTATCGCACCAGCTCGTTTCAGAAACTCACGCCTGTTGATATACCCATGGCAGTAAAGATCATAAAGATCATAAATACGTTCATCAATTTCGAGGTCTTCCTGATCAACTTCGTGTTGGGTAAGAGAATTTGTTGTCGCCATTAGTGCATTCCTTTCGTTGCCTGACAACACGCTACCATTGTTGCCATTTCTCTTCAAGATCAAGAGCTGTTCAAGAAACACATAGGGTTATTCACCTGGACATGGATGTGGATGTGGATGTTTGATGTTGGTGTTAGCAAGTAGCAACATTTTACTAAGCTGTTGCTAAAGGAGTGCATCTGGAAACGGAACGTGCCGTTCGAGGTTTTAACAGTGCTTGGTATAACTGAAGTTAAGGTTGCTAATGCGTTGGAATCACGCCTTTGGAAATACAGTTTTTACCCGTGTCTTTGGAGCGGTACATCGCGCCATCTGCCAGCCTGATCAGGTCGGAAATTTTATTCCCGTGTTCGGCAGAATTGACATAGCCGATAGAAATCGTTACGGCTGGTAGGGGTTTGTTGTAGTAGCGTACACTCATGCTGGCGACGAGATCCCGAAATTCCTCGAGACGCTCGTGAAACTCTGCCGAGTCCGTATTGGGTGATAACACCGCGAATTCTTCTCCACCAATTCGTGATATCACATCATCATTGACAAAGTGCTTGTGTGCGATGTCTGCGATGTGGCACAAAACAGCATCTCCAGCATCATGACCGTAATGGTCATTGAAGTCTTTAAAGTCATCAGCATCAAACACCGCGAGGCCAAAATCTTCACCCTGTTGGTTGGCCCTGGATGCCTCTGAGCGACAACGCTCCAGAAAATATCGCCGGTTGAACAAACCGGTCAGTGAATCTCTGGTGGACTGTTCGTGCAATTCATCCCGCAGTTGGGCATTGGCGATTGCCAGGCTGATTTGCTCGGCACAGCGTTTGGCAAATGGAAGGTTGAAAGTTTGCTTGTTGTCTTGTTGTCCAGGTGCCTGACATTGACTGAAGTCGATATGCAGAAGTCCAATGGTGTCACCATTTGCCAGCAGCGGCAGGCAAACATAGTGATGTTCCTCTTGATCATCCTGAATGTGGCTGTGACTATCAGCTTGCACATGGTTACAGTGCAGGTGGATCATTCCTTCTCCAAACTGGAAGGCTCTACCGCGGCGCAAGGACCAGCAATCCTGTGCTTGAATGTTGCCGATGACGTTTTCATCGTTCCAGCTACAGACACCGTCGAGAACATCCCGAGAGTTGCTGTAGATAAACAGTTGACCGCTGCTTTCAGGGTAGAGGCTCTGCATTGCCTGTTTCACGATTTCATAAAGCTCGGCCAACGATTTACAAGAATGTAGCCAGTCACCAAATTCGGATATTTGATCCACTTCAGTCTGGCGCTGTTGCTGTTCTGTTAGCGCAGTCTGTGCATCGGCTTCTGCCAGTTCGGCTCGCTTTAAGGCCTTGAGGTGTTGGTCCTCATCGCTCTTTTTCCGGGTAATGTCGGTCACTGATACGACGTGTCCGCCGTTCCTGAGTGGGCGAATGACCAGAGAC
Organism: uncultured Granulosicoccaceae bacterium; assembly: GCA_937951215.1. GTDB lineage: Bacteria > Pseudomonadota > Gammaproteobacteria > Granulosicoccales > Granulosicoccaceae > CALFCE01. The sequence goes on along the minus strand of CALFCE010000300.1, from coordinate 9,128 downwards.
ACTGTGGTGCCTTTGACTGATTCCCGTTCAATAGAGAATATTTCGCCGGACGCCATATTTTTATTAAGCTCCAGCGCTTGCTCATTGCTGTATTGACCCAGAGTGGTCAGGCGCTTCAAGTGAGATTCCCATGTGTAGCCAGGATACAGGTGGGCCTTGCTGGAACCAGTCACTTCGTAATAACGCTGGTTGACCAGGGTGCATACCCCGTCTGCCGACCAAACGATAATGCCTTGTTCCATACTATCGAATACCTCTCGATAGATCGAAAGCTCGTGGTCGTCGGAGTGATCCGCCTTGGCAGGCAGGGATGCGATATTGGATTTCGCTACCATTAACTACTCTCAATAGGCGTCAGTTAGCGCCGGGTGGTGATTCTCACAAAGGTGCAGGTATATCACACTGTAATCGGCATTCAGGCGGGAAACCCTGATCGGCAGTATTGGTATTTGTGACGCCCGCGTAACAGGGGAATCTGACTCCGGCAGAAACGCCTGTAAAAGAATCGTGCCAGTAGCTCTTATTGCATATCCACTTTCGGGTAAGAGTCGACTTTTCCGGCCCAGTTTACGGCTGATTGACACCAGATTTGCTTGCGTGGTTCCAGTTCACCCCGTTGTTCCAACACACCCACTCTGATGCCATAGATTTTCGGGCCGTCACCCACTGTCACTGAATAAAATGGTGATGCGCAGTTTTCGCAGAAGGTCAGCTCGCGCTTGTTACCGCTGTCTGCAGTTTTTATATAGGACTTGGGCGAACCCTTGGTAAATTCGACAGCATCAGGCTCTGACATGACAATGGTGCGGAAAGCCGATCCCGAAGTGACCTGGCAATCAGAGCAGTGACAGATAATGACTTTATTCGGGTCTACTGTTGCGTTAAATGCGACCTGTCCGCAATGGCACGTTCCGTTTACTTTCATTTTATTCTCCAATTTTATCGAAAGGATTATCTTAAAGCATTTGTCTTTGGTCAGGGCAATGCGTGTCCCTGCGATGGATCAGAACTCCGGGCTGCCGCCTTTGTCTCGGAAGCGTTCTTTGCATTTCGGGAATGCGGAGCAGCCATACCAGTATCCCTGGACTTTGCCTGCTTTCTTTGCAGCCGATTTACTTTTGGTTTTGGGTTTGGCTGTGGATTTTCGTCTGATCAGCGGTGAATCGCATTTGGGACAGCGATACTCGGTTGTCTTTTTGTCGTTGCCGGTTTTTCGTTTTTCCGGTTTGCCGCGGTTGTCATCGAGGGTTTGCTTGCATTCCGGGTAGCCACTACATCCCCACCAGTATTTCCTGCCTTTGAACTTGCTCTGCCTTCTGATCAGTGGCTTTTCACACTGTGGACAAGGGTAGGTTTTGGCATTGCTTGTCTGTGCGGTAGTGGATTTGTCTTTTGCTTGAACCTGTTTTTCTGTATCGCTCTTTCCCACATTGGGCATTGCCGCTCTGTGCTTTGGCGGCGCCGGGTTGCTTGCGATATGCGCGGCTGCATCGGCAATCTGTCGTTTGATAAATTCAACTTGTGACTGTACAAAACTATCCAGCGAACCCTTGTCGTTCTGAATGCTGTGCAACTCGCGCTCATATTGAGCCGTCATCACCGGGCTGGTAACCGACTCCGGCAAGGTGTCGATCAAGCGCCTGCCGAGCTCGGTTGAAATCAGATACTTGCCTTTGGCGGCCAGATATTCCCGTTTTTTCAAGTCTGCGATAATGCTGCTTCTGGTTGCGGGCGTGCCTATCCCGTCTTCTTCTTTCAGTCGCTTTTTGTACTCTGGATTTGCAACATGTTTGTGTACCTGCTCAAGCGCCTTTATCAGCGTGCCATCGGTAAAGTGTTTGGGTGGTGTTGTGCGTTTACTATGCACTTCGGGATCAACGCAGCGGACAGCCTTGCCCTTTTCAACTACAGGTAATTGCTGCTCACCAAGTTCGGAGCGACCAAACAGGCTTTTCCAGCCCATCTCCGTAATGACCCTGCCGGTGGCTTTTAACAAGTAACGATTATTGGTTTCAACACCGTCTGCCAGTACGGTGATAGTTGTCGCATCGAAGGCATGCTTTGGATAAAATTGGGCCAAGTAGTATTTGACAATTAAATTGTAGAGTTTTTGCTCTTTGGCAGAGAGTTTGGAGACATCTCCCTTGTGCATGGTGGGAACGATGGCGTGGTGGGCGGTTACCTTGCTATCGTTCCAGATTCTGGATTTAATTGTCAGGTCTGCTTTTTCTATCGAAGGCCGGGCTTTCGGATAAGTCGCGGCTACGGCATCCAATATTGCCTTTGCATCGGACCTTTGACCAGTGGGAAGATAGGAGCAATCGCTACGAGGGTAAGAGCAGAGTTTGTGTATCTCGTATAGAGACTGCAAAGTTCTTAATGTCTCGTCAGCGGTCAGGCTGTGCTGGTTGGAAGCAAGCAGTGTAATGTCTGCAAGCGACAGTCCGAGCGGTTGCGGTAATGTTTTAGCTTGTTTTTTATAGCTGTCAATTTCGCCATTGGCCTGACTCAGATCATTGGCTGCCAGTTCAGCAACAGTTTTGTCCAGCAACCTGTTTTCTTCATCCAGCGCGGGGTGTTCCTTGTCCGGGATCCACTGTGCCACAAAGCTTTCTTTTGTATCGGAAACCTTGCTGCCACAGTCAACGGTCACTTCGACAGTGTAGAAATCCTTTGCGATAAAGTTTTCTATCAGTCGATCTCGCTCTACAACCAGAGCCAGTGTCGGACTTTGCACACGGCCGACGACCAACAACGATGCGTCGCCTCTTGCCTGCGCCTCCAGCGTGTAAGCTCGAGTCAGATTCATACCCACTAACCAGTCTGCTCGTTGTCTTGCCAGAGCGGCGTTTCGCCAACCCTCGTATTCATGATTATCTTTAAGTGCGTGCAGTGCGCGCTTGATGGAAACTGAATCCTGTGCACTGACCAGAAAGCGTTTAACCGGCACCTTGCATTTGTGATAGTCAAGGACATGATCAATGATGGCCTGGCCTTCGCGATCAAGGTCCCCGGCGTGCACAATTTCGTCTGCCTTTTTTATCAGCTCGCCCAGAATTTTGAGTTGATCTTTGGTGCCACTTTTTGCCGAGTACTTCCACACTTTTGGAATGATGGGTAGGTCATCCTTGCGCCAGATCTTTTTGCCTTTGCGAGTTTTCGGGATGTCCGAAGGGAGGTAGGCATCAGGTTCTCTTTGTTCAAATAGATGTCCGATACAATAAGATACCCAGGTATCGCCGCAATCGTAAAAACCGTTTTTTCTTCTGGCAGTGCCCAGCTCGGCAGCGATGGCTTTTGCTGCGCTGGGTTTCTCAGCGATAAAAAGCCTCATGCCTGCCCTGGCAGCTTGTGCGAACGGGTTGAGATTAAGGTAGCTTTGGAAGCAAACATTGGGGGATTATCGCTAAAAACAGTGGTGCCGTGTCAATCGTGCATAAATGTTGCAAATGCAACAATATATAGTATAATATTTCATATACTACAAAGTAGTGCTATTTTATGTCGCCCAGTTTTATGTCACCCGGTCAAACGCTCAGTTCAGCCATGCCCGACCCTGATGAGGTGTTGGCTGAAGCCACTGTCAATGCCGGCAAGGCGCTGGGCTTGCGTCAGGAGGAAATCGCCCGGGTCATCGGCAGGGATCGGTCGCGGCTGCGCCAGACCATACGTCATGACGAAAAAACCGGTGAACTTGCGTTGCTGCTGGTGCGCGTCTATCGAAGCCTGTTTGCTTTGGTCGATGGCAATGCCGAACACATGAAGCATTGGATGCAAACCTTCAATCATGGCACCGGTGGTATCCCCAGGGAACAAATCGTCTCTGTACAGGGGCTTGCTTTGGTCGTGGCTTACCTTGATGCCATCCGCGGCAAGGTGTGAGCTGTGTGATTGATGATGCTGAATCATTCTGGCAATCAATTGAGTCGTCATCACTGGTTGATAACCTGAGTGGCACTTTACATCGCCTGGTAGAGAGCCAGGGCCAGATCGCGACTCGAGAGCTTGTGTCAGGCGACTTGCAGAAACAACAGGTTCTGGAGGAGCTGCTGGAACCATCGAAACCCCCGGTGTTGCCCGGGACAGAACACCTCGATTATTTGCTTGCCACACCCTGGCGCTACCCGCCATTATTGTACGGATCGCGCTATGGCAGATATACCGAACCCAGCTTGTTTTACGGTGGTATTGGAGTCGCTACAACCTTGGCCGAGAGCGCCTACTATCGCTGGGTGTTCTATTTCGATATGGCCGAACCTGTTCAGCTACTCTCTTCTCAACACACTTTGTTTGAGGCAGAGTATCTGGTATCAAAAGGGGTAAGGTTGCATGATGCCAAATTTGAAGCTGTGCAAGGCCGGTTAACTGATCGCAGCAACTATCAATTCACTCAGCATCTTGGCAGCGTCCTGCGCGCTGCTGGTATCGAGGCGTTTGAATTTCCTTCCGCACGAGATCCTGAGCATGGAAACAACGTTGCCTTGTTGGTTCCAACAGCTCTTTCCTCAAGCAGCGCACAAAATAAAAAGCTTGTGTTTTGCAGCACCACAAAACAACAAGTCGTGTTCAGAGTGGCGGGTGGCGGTGCCGCTGTATTCTCGTTTTCGATCGAAGACTTCTACCACAACAATCGGTTTCCACGTCCGGCCAGCCACTAGTTGGCCTGCAGGCAGAAATTGCTGACAGCAGTGGCCATTACATGCCAAACGAGAGTACAAAAACGATGACAGATAAAGAAACCGTCGCTGTCTACGATGCACAGGTAGAGCGCTACATCAGCATGAATCCGGGTCAGTTTCAGAAAGATTGTTTGCAGGAGTTTATGGCTGAACTGCAAGCGGGTGATCTGGTGCTGGACCTGGGGTGCGGGCCCGGGCACTGGTCTGCTGCCATGCGTGAGCGCGGGTTAACAGTCGATGCAACTGACGTTTCGGCCGAGATGGTCAGAGTTGCCAATGAAACTTATGATATTAATGCCAGGGTCGCAGCATTTACCGATATCGATGCCGTTGAAATGTACGACGGTATCTGGGCGAGCTTCAGCCTGTTGCATGCAAGAATTGCCGAGTTCCCACTCTTGCTTTCAAATTTTGCTGCTGCTTTAAAATCGAAGGGCTTTTTTTTTCTGGTGATGAAAATTGGAGAGGGCGAACAGCGAGATGAACTCGGACGACTGTACTCATATTACTCTGAAGTCGGGTTGGTTTCGCATTTGAACACTGCCGGTTTTGAAGTTGCGAACATTAGCCATGGGGCTGGTGAAGGAATGGCCGGAAATGTCGAACCCTGGATCGCATTGCTTTGTCGCAAACAAGTCGAATCAACTGTCAAATAGTAGAACATCAATGAAAGCGGAATTGGATACTGACATTGCCATCATCGGTGCGGGGCCGGTTGGTACACTGCTGGCAATACTGCTCGGAAAAGAGGGTAAGCAGGTTACTCTGGTTGAACGTTGGCCAACCATCTATGACAGGCCTCGTGCGGTCACCATGGACCATGAAGTTGCGAGAATTCTGGCAACGTTCGGAATTGACTGCAACGATGATGCTGCGATCCAGTATCACGAAGAGTTGTACTACTGGAAAAATGCAGATCTCGAGGATCTGCAAATTGTTGACTGGAAAAGCGTGTCTTCTTCCGGCTGGCGGGTGACCTACTGGTTTAATCAGCCAGAGCTTGAAGCCCGCTTACTGGAAATTGCTGCAACAATACCGACGATCAAACTGATGCGGGGCTGGGAGGCCGTCGGGTTGATGCAAGACCAGCAAGGGGTTGTTGTTGATTTGCAAGAGACTGAAGAAATAGTGGGCCCCAACGGTCAGCGACACTCCTTGAAAGCCAGCTATCTGGCTGGCTGCGATGGTGCAAACAGCTTTGTACGTGAAGCGCTGGGTATCGAGGTCGTTGATCAAGGCTATTTCTTCGACTGGTTGATTCTCGACATGATTCCAAAGGGTGACTATAAAGTCTCACCCGCGCAGTGGCAGCTGTGTGATCCCAAGCGTCCTACCACGTTGGTGCCGGGAGGCCCCGGCAGACGTCGTTGGGAGTTTATGGTTTTACCCGGTGAGTCGGTTGAAGAAATAGCAAAGGCCGAAAGTGCCTGGAAGCTACTCGAACCATGGGGTTTGCATCCGGACAATGCGACTCTGGAACGCAGTGCTGTTTATCGGTTTCAGTCACGGTGGGCCAAACAATGGCAGGTAGGGCGCTGTGTTATTGCAGGGGATGCGGCGCACTTGATGCCGCCGTTTGCCGGTGAGGGCATGTGTGCCGGCTTTCGTGATGCGGTGGCACTAAGCTGGCGACTGAATGCGATTATCGACGGCAAGATTCCGGATTCAAACCTGGTTAGTTATGAAACCGAGCGCATCCACCATGCAAAGCACTACATCGACTTCAGCCAGCAGTTGGGTAAGATTATCTGTATTACCAACGAGGCCGAGGCAGCTGAGCGTGATCGGGTCATGAAAGCCGAATTGGCTGCTCGCAACAACGAACCTATCACTGGAGATCTGGTGCATCTGGGGCCGGGTGTCTGGTGTGAAGAATCACCCGGTGCAGGTGAGTTATCAACACAGGGTATTGTGGAGGCCAGCGGCAACAGAGGGCTGTTTGACCAGGTTGTTGGGCAGGGCTGGATTATCGTTGGTCTCGATGCCGATCCTGCGAAGACCATGAGCAGTAGTCAGTTAGCTATCCTGTCTTATCTTGACGGTAAAACGATCACACTCGGCAGCAAGGATAACTCGCCCGCAGCGACTGAATGTGACGCCATCGATGTTGAAGGCACCTATCAAGCCTGGTTGTCCTCTATTAATGCAACGTATTTTGTCTTGCGCCCTGATTTTTATCTGGCAGCTACTGCCAGCACTGAGGCCGAGCTTGTGGCCCGTTTTGATCAGATCATCGGTAAACTGCAAATATCGGTCTGAATTAAAAACAAGACGGGTTTTTGATTAAACCCTTGATGTTGATGTGCGACAATGGTGGGTAATCGACTGATTTTGTAGATAACTTTGCCCATCGAAAGTGTAGAATATAGCAGTATTGATATAGCAATATTGATTCTGCAATATGATTGATTGCAATAAAGGTTCGTCGACAGGACCGCTTGAAAACAAAAAGCAGGCTGCAAACATTGAGCTGCATACATCCATAACCGGAGGAATAGATTTGAATCCCTTACATTCCCGATTAGCAAAATCCCTCGTTGCGATTGGACTCGCCACCACCCTGGCAACTACCTTGGCAACTGTAGGTCATACAGCAGAAAACCTGACCGCTGAAACTGCCTCACCGGGTGGGTCGATTCATCTGTCCATGGTGCATCTGGCCGAGGTGGCGGCTGAAGCTGGCGTCGCCAATATTCAGGTAGCCGATGGCCAGACCCTGACCAACTCCATACAAAATGTTGCGGAAGGCAAAACAGATATAGCGGGCACTCCGTATATCCTTCCCTTTCTGCTTGCCAAGGGTCGTGGCCCCTATTCGAAGTTGGGCGAAGAAAAAGGTGCTGAGCTGGCGTCGAACCTGCGCGCCTTGTATCCAGTGACGCTGGGTATCTTTGCACTCTATGCCTACGATTCAGTCGGGCTGAAAGGCTGGGACGATCTGGAAGGCAAAACGATCTATAACGGTCCTCCGCGCGGAGCGGCACTCACCAACGCACGTGCAATCATCCAGCTGGCTGCGGGTCTGAAAGAAGGTGATGGTTACAAGGGTGTTCAAACCAACTGGGGTCAGGCGGTTAAAACCATTACTGACGGTTCCGCTGATGCTGTTGTATTGCCGGTTCTTTTTCCGGACAGCCGGATCACGCAATCACTGGCCTCAGGCAACATGACAGTATGGTCTGTGCCAAAAGAAAAATTTGAGTCAGAGCCTTTTCAGAAGTACTTGCGTGCGCCAGGCTCGGCGCCGTTTGAATTGCCTGCTGAAGATGCCTACCTGGGTGACAGTGGCGTCACGCTGGTAACAGAAGACGGCGTGTTTCGCGGCCTGGCCACCATTGGTGGGGATATCGTCAATAAAAACATGTCTTTCGATCTGGCTAAAGCATTAACCAAAGCTCATATCGATACACTGGACCGATTGAAAGCAAAGGCTCCCTTTGCAAAACATGCCGGGTACGGCATTGTTGATTCTGTAAAGTCGGGTATGTGTGGGCCCAACCCGCTGAAATATCACGAAGGTGCAGTAGCGGCATGGGAAGAGGCTGGTTACACGATTGATGATTGTGCCAAACCCTGATCTGTTGGTTCAATAGTTTTGAAACCCAGTAAGGTAGTCGGCAGCACTTGCCGACTACCGCCAAAACTGTTTCCACTCAGCCTGCGTCGATCTTGCAGCAGGCGCGTTTATTACCCAAGTGCTAATTAGTCCACGTTCAGTTCTGCTCCACGCAAATACCAGGCAAACGAGCCGATTATGACCGACGATAATTCCTCCGAAGACACTGTCGACAAGGGACCGGGCCGTAGAGATTCAGGTCAGCGGCTGGTCTATTGGCTTGCTTTGATATTCGTCATTGTCGGCATGCTGAATGCAATGCCCGGAATTCCCGGCGTTGATAAGGCGGTATCCGGTCTGTTCGGTTTTAAAGACTTTGTGATTCGCAAATACCCCTACGAAGTATTTTATCCCCTTGCGTTCGCGGCAATGATGGTGATCGTTGCGCTGAAGCATTCGCTATGGCGTGAACTGGCAAACGCGTCTGCGCTGCGCAGGCGCTTTGGTCTATTGCTGGATGTTGCTTTAGTGGTGGCCGGGATCGCAATTTCGCTGACCTACATGGTTGAAATTGAAGCTGTCTGCCTGGTTGACCAGATTACCGGTGAGCGGGCTGAGTTGATTGCCAAGAGCCTTGCCGAGGAAAGGGCTTTTGCTGAAGATTTTGGTTTGCCAGTGCCGGATTCTGTTGACGATCCGCAATGCATAAACACGACGGGTAGCTGGTTGGCTGCCATTATCTTTTTTGCGGTTGCGATTTTCCTTTGTTACAACGTCAAGGTCTGGGGTCTGCCCTTGGTGCTGGTAGCCATCGCCGTTGCAACCTATACCGTGGCAACGGTGATGGTCTGGTATTTCCATGGCCCCGATGACATCAATAAATACCTGATGAC
>CALFCE010000299.1 GCA_937951215.1 uncultured Granulosicoccaceae bacterium | reverse complement strand
ACTCTCGGGCAAATCATTCAGGCTGGCGCTGACTACGATGAACGCCATGTTATCGCCTCATCTTTCAGCGAACTATTTTCAACCGCTGCAAAAAAAGTAAAACTCAAACATATGCACCCATCGTCCTGCTGCGGCCCGCATCTGAATTTTGAAATGGACTGGACTCAACCTGTTACCCAGCCAGAGGACTACTCTGACAGTAAGCCCATCAGAATGGGAATAAGTGATCGGAGTCAATCTTTGACCCGCTACATACAACAACAGGACCCTGACATAGCCTGGCCTGTAGAACAGGAAACATCACAATTGGTCCATCGAATATTTACAATGCATGGCGACTATCAACTCTGTGAACGTGAACACCAGTATGCCGTCGCGATTGCCATGGACAGAAGTTCAAAAACCCGTGATTCTCACATCACCGCCCTTGAGGCGGAGCGTGCCTGGGCGTTAATCCACCAATGGGGGCTGGAATCAGGTATCTTTGATCAAAAGCGATTCGATGCGGTTGAAAGGGTTCGTTTAAACAAGGACGGTGCCCGAGACAAGCTGTTGTCCCGATTAAACATTGAATACAGTGCCTCGGATAACGTGTCGTTTTATCACGCCAGCGGATTTACCAGCCAATGCAGCCGCATGGAATGGGTAGAGAAAGTGTTAAAGTTTCCATGGCGATTTGTCAGGAATATCGTACGCTACTGGTTCCAATAACTGATGTACAAGAATATAGAACATCAAAAAATCAGTATTCGATAGTGAGGCTAACATGGGAAGTAACGAAGAACACGGCATAGCACAATCTCAGATTGCCGCTGCCAAAGCCGCCTCGAAAAACCAGGACGGTCTGCAAAAATACCATAGTAAAAGTATCAGCTACATCAACGAACGAATAGTGGCTTATCTCTTTATTCTTCTGTTGCTGGTAATCGCTGGCATATGGTTTACCAGCTCGTCAATAGCGTTGCTTGGTTCCTCTTTTGTATTTCTTATTCTGATCATCGTGTTGTGGGGAGTTGTACGCATTGACAACATCAAGCAAGAACGGCTAAGACGTGAAAACGATGTAAAAAATACGGCAAGGAACAAACACTTCAGCCAACTTTGAGGAGAGATGGATGAAAAATCGATTGCTGCAATGACACAAGCGATAATTGAGCATCACCAACATACTGAGATATATTGCACTGCAACAGATTTGTCAGACATCCACCTTTCCCCACACGCCTCACAAACAGAAAACGATGGATTTTTCACTCAATAACTGTTTTAGTAATTAGCGTGTCGTATCAGCATGTAGCTTGATACCTGATTTCCCACCGAAAGGAATTGAAAATTATGGCAATACAGGCACCACTGCAGGAACTCCCGATCGAAACCTCGGACAGTGGGTTCTATGCGAATTTTAACCGCATCGTCTCTCTGGCCTCCAAAATTACCATTGCATTAATCGTTATCTGGGCTGCTGTGTTTCCGGAAAAAGCCGGTGCAGCGCTTGGCGCGATGAAGACCTGGTCGTTTAACAACCTCAATTACTACTACACTTGGGCAGTTGCCTTTTTCATCATCGTTTGCCTGGTGATAGCAATCCATCCGCGCTGGGGGAAAATTATCCTTGGAGACGGTGGTAAGCCCGAGTTTTCCAATTTCTCGTGGTTTTCCATGATGTTCGGTGCCGGTATCGGTATCGGCATGCTCGGCTATGCTACCGGCGAACCGATGTGGCACATCGGAGATAACCCGCTTATCCGCATGAGCACCATTGAAATACAGGCAGCGCTCGATGCTGCTGGAATTGCCGTCGCAGAAGGCAGTACTGCATTAGCCACCTACACTGCACAAGTTGAGGCGGGTAACCTCGCCGCACTGCCCGACGTTGTCGTTGCGAAAACAGAGTCGGCAATAACATCTACCTATCGCTACTCGTTCCTGCACTGGGGCCTTGGTGCCTGGGCTTGCTACGCACTCGTAGGCATTTCTCTGGCGTTCTTTGCCTACTCGCGAAATTTACCTCTGACCATTCGCTCCACTCTTGCACCGCTTTTTGGCCGATCTCTATCCGGCCCTGTCGGGCATCTTGTCGATATCACGGCAGTGGTAGCAACCATACTCGGTATTAGCCAGACTATCGGTCTGGGGCTGGATTCCTTTTCTGCCGGCCTATACAACTTTACCGGTGCAGAGTGGCTAATGACGACCGATGACAAAGGTGTATTGGTACCCAGCACCACCTCTATGTTGGTGGCTCTGGCCGTTGTCATGGTCTGTTCCACACTCTCGGCTCTGTCCGGTGTAGGCAAAGGTATCAAATGGTTGAGTAACATCAATATGGTTTTGTCATTCAGCCTGCTGGCCTTTTTTATCATTTTCGGCTCGACCGTATTTGCACTGAAAATCCTGGGGTTTGGAATCGTTGATTATATAATCCATCTCCCGGCCATCACATTTCAAGTATTCCCGGCAGAAGGCGCTGGTAGCCCCGGTGAGTGGCAAGGTTGGTGGTCGATCTTCTACTGGGCATGGTGGATCGCGTTCGCACCGTTTGTTGGAATCTTTCTGGCACGCATTTCCAAAAACCGCAGCATTCGCGAGTTTGTCGTAGGCGCTATTGTTGCTCCCTCTTTTATGTGTTTCCTGTGGTTTTCACTGCTGGGTGGCACTGCGATAGACCTGGAATTAAACGGCGCAGCCGAGGGCACCATCTTTGCCAAAAGCCTGACCGCCCAACTCTACCAGACCATCAACGTCATGATGCCGGAGGCAGCTTCGATCCTGTCAGTACTGATCGTCATTCTCTTGCTGACCTATCTGGTTACATCGGCAGATTCGGCGGTACTGGTTGTCAATACCATCAATGCAGGTGGCTCTCAAACAGCAGCAACTAAGCATCATGTCATCTTGTGGGGCCTTATCCTGACGGCGGTGATCGCTGCTCTGCTACTCGCCGGCGGTCTCAATGCCATCCAGTCAGCGATGATTATTGGTGCAATCCCATTCTCGTTTATGATGATATTAATGGGGATATCGCTACTAAAGGCGTTGATACGGGATGA
>CALFCE010000298.1 GCA_937951215.1 uncultured Granulosicoccaceae bacterium | reverse complement strand
GGCGACCCAGGCAGATGCAAACAGCTGCAACGGCTGTCGGGTCGCAAGCTTACAAATCGGTATCCATCAAACCCATGAAAAAGGCCCTGCAGGATGGAGATGCCCGCTCACTGGCCAGCGCTGTGATGGCGTGGGCCGAAGTTGTGTGGCCGCATCAGCCACCCAAGTCGTTGCAAACTCTGGCCAGCTACAGTGAGCGGGGTGGTGACGATAAATTGGCGCAAAAACTGCGCATTCTCGATCAGTTGAGATATTCAGACGGGTCACCAACCCAACTCACCGGTGAGCTGGATACGCAACTCGACGATTTCCGTGATATGCCTTCAGCACTGCAGGCCATGGCCAAGCATTGGCACCAGCAGTCAAACGTTGATTTGACGGGGCCGCAATCGTCTGGGCACTCAGATGCTCAACCAGTTGGCCAATCGGTGGGCCAATCCGGGGTAACAGCCGGCAGTTCCGCTTTACCGCAACTTTAGGTTATTTTCAGCCGGGTCCGGGTTGTTCCCGGTCAGAGCCCTCCAAAAACGGCTTCCTCAGCCGCTAACGTCAGGGTGAATCTGCACCCTTGTCAACACTTTGCCAAGCTCCGCCGAGATGTCAATCAGGGTGCGGTGACTGTCTGCCTGCCCGTTAGCAAGGTTTCCTTGCCGCTGTTGATGCTGATTCTCCTGCTGGTGATTCCGGGAAGCCTTGTGCCGCGACTGGCGCAGGCCGCTGATGCTGTTCCGGGTGAAGAATATTGCAACGGTCCGGTCACCCGCATTGGATTCAGGGGAAACCGCAAAACCCGGGCTGGCGTGCTGCAACGGCAGGTGAGTCAATTACCGGGTGCTCCCTGTTCGCTGGATGATATTGTCGATAGCGTTCAGAGCATCATGGATCTGCGGCTTTTCAAGCGTACTGCGGCGGTGATTGAGCGGCAGGGCTCTGATCTCGTTGTAATCTTTGAAGTGGTGGAGAAAATCTATTTTGTTCCATTGCCCCGTCTGAGCCGCACGTCCGATGGCGAGTTGCGGCTGGGTTTGCAATTGCGCTGGGATAACTTTGCCGGTCTCGCGCACAAGGTACGGGTAACCAGTGAAAAACGTCAGGAAGAGGATGGCCGCGGTCGCGATGGCCACCGGCATTCTATCGACTACAGCGTTCCGCGCTTTTTTGGCTCGGACTACGGCATGTCTTTCGGGCTGCAGCACCTGAGCAAGCAATCAGAGCTGGAAATGGATGACACTGTTTTTGGTGAAGCTGTCCGAATTGACAATTCGGCTCGCATTCAGATGTCTCGCTGGACCAACACCCGAGGTGTGACTGAAGGCCTCCGATATAAGTACGGTTTATCGGTGCAATACCGCGAGTACGACGATCTGCAGGGGGATCTGGGCCCTTTTGAAGAAGGCCGTGATCTTTTCGCAAACGTCGGTTTCGAATATCGGGGAGTACGCGATGATCTGTTGCGCTTGCGTGGACGTGTTTTCGGTCTGGATTTTCGCTGGTCAACGGAGGCGCTGGGGTCGGATTACGAATATAACCGCACCGATTTTTACTTCAGGCGTTATAAAGCGATAGACCGGACAGGATTGCAAAATTTCAACTACCAGCTGCGTTTTGGCTACAGTAATGGCGGGCCGTTTGGTGAGAGGCACTATCAGCTTGGAGGTGGTAATAATCTCCGGGGTCTGGAAGCCCGGTCAAAAAGCGGTGATGTGATGGCGCTGCTTAACGCGGAATTGTTAACCGCTTTTGAAAACTACCAGGTGTTACGCTGGGTGCTGTTTGCCGACGTTGGAAACGTTTATCGCCACAACAACATTCAACCGTTAAAGCAAAAGCTCGGCTTCGGTGCAGGATTACGCTGGAAGTTGCTGGCGGTATCGAACACGGATCTACGTCTGGATGCGGCCTGGGATATGGAAAACGATGATCTCAGATATTATGTGACGACCAACCTGACCTTTTAACCGGACGTCTGCCATTACCCCGCATTAACCGGTTTGATTTCGCACCAGCCTGCATACCTTATATTGCAATCCCGTACATAAGCTTCATCGGGATGCCCGCAGCAGTTTACGCTTCAAGGACATGCTAGTAGACTAAGCGCCAACAGCAGGTCGAACTGCCGATCATCTGATTGCTGCCGCCAAACCTCGACCATACTGCTATATACCTTTCCACACCAAATCGTTGAAACTCAATAGGGGAGTATTTTGCATGCCGGATGGTTATACCGCCCAGCACCTTCACTGGCAGGTTGAACATGATCGCGATGACATCCTTTGGGTGCACTGTGATCGTGCAAATGAGACAACAAACTCGTTGAGTGCGGCGGTTCTGCGTGAACTCAGCGATATCATCCAATATGCCGAATCAACGCAGTTGCAAGGCATGGTTATCATGTCAGCCAAAACAAACGGTTTTATTGCAGGTGCTGATATTCGTGAGTTCGAGAACTATCAAACCGCCGAAGAAGTAACTGACGTCATTCTTCAAGGCCACGAGATGTTGTCGCGTCTTGAACGTCTTTCTTGTCACACTGTGGCAGCCGTACACGGTTTTTGTCTGGGTGGTGGACTGGAACTGGCGATGGCTTGTAACTACATCGTTGCGCTAAACAACGACTCCACCCGCATCGGACTTCCCGAGGTTAATCTCGGCATCTTTCCGGGGCTGGGTGGAACGGTGAGGCTAACCGAACGTGTCGGCGGCATGAAAGGCATGCAGCTAATGCTGACCGGCCGAATGTTACGGGCGGGTGCGGCCAAAGGCATGGGGGTAGTCGATGAATTGGTTAGTGAAAGTGGCAGTCTGCGTTGGGCTGCACGACGTGCTGTGGTTAAAAAACGTAAAAAGCGTGAACTATCCAAAGCAGCAGCTCTAACGAATACAGCGCCGGCCCGCAAAGCATTGGCCAGCACCATGCGCAAACAAACGGCTGCCAAAGTCAGCCCTGAACACTATCCGGCACCGTTTGCGTTAATCGATCTATGGGAAACCCATCGGGGAGATCGCAAGGCGATGTTCCGTGCTGAAGCCGAGGGTGTTGGTCAGTTGATGGTGGGCTCAACCTCAAAAAATCTGCGCCGCATTTTCCATATGACTGAACGCATGAAAGGGCTAGGCAAGGCAGAAGACTTTAAAGTGCGCCGGGTACATGTGATTGGAGCTGGCGTCATGGGTGGGGATATTGCTGCCTGGTGTGTGGTCCAGGGTATGGAGGTCACTTTGCAGGATCGTGAGTTGAAATACATTGAACCTGCTTTAAAGCGTGCTAAAAAATTGTTTAAAAAGAGGCTCAAAACCAAAGCTGCTGTTGGTGCTGCGAGCAGTCGTCTGATCGCAGATGTTGCCGGCGATGGTGTGCCCCGTGCTGATGTCATTATCGAGGCCATATTCGAAGACCGTGATGCCAAAAGAGCCTTGTTTGAATCCATCGAACCCCGGATGCGTGATGACGCGGTTCTGGCAACCAACACCTCGGCAATTCCTCTGGAGGAGTTATCCACCGTTCTGGCTAATCCGTCTCGATTGATTGGGCTGCATTTTTTCAACCCGGTGGCAAAAATGAAGCTGGTCGAGGTGGTTCATGGCGATAACACCGACGCTGCCTTTGTCGATAAAGGTAGTGCATTTTGTACTCAGATCAACCGCTTTCCGTTGCCGACACGTAGTTCGCCGGGTTTTCTGGTCAACCGAGTGCTCGCGCCTTACTTGATGGAAGCACTGACCATGTTAATGGAAGGCAAGGACAAAGAGACACTGGATGCTGCCGCAGTGCAGTTTGGAATGCCCATGGGGCCAATTGAACTTGCTGATGTGGTAGGGCTGGATGTGTGCATCAAAGTCGCCGAAACCCTGGGCGATGGCGATGTTGCTGCACAGCGTGAGTTGCTGGAGGGCATGATTGCGAAGAAGCATCTTGGCAAGAAAAGCGGCCGCGGGTTTTATGAGTGGAGCAAGGGCAAGCCGATAAAGAAGCCGGTGCCAACCGGTAACGCGTACAACGATGTACTGGCGAAACGATTGATCAAACCGTTTCTCGATGAATGCAAAGCTTGCTCGGCCGAGGGTGTTGTGGCAGATGACGAGTTGCTGGATGCAGGAATTATTTTCGGAACCGGCTTTGCGCCTTTTCATGGTGGACCAATGAATTATCTGAATACACTTGCGCAAAGCGCCAATCAATCGCAGGGGAATACATAATGGCTGCAAGCAGCATCAGACCTGTCGCTATTGTCGGTGGTGTCAGAATTCCGTTTTGTCGTTCGAACAGTAGTTACTCCGAGCTTTCCAACCAGCAGATGCTGGTAACTGTCCTGAGGGGCCTGGTCGACAAGTACAACTTGCAAAAAGAAGAGTTGGGTGAGGTTAATGCAGGGGCTGTGATCACGCATTCTGCCGATTGGAATCTTGCCCGCGAAGCTGTGCTGAGTACCGAACTTGCTGCAACAACACCTGGCCTGACCATGCAGCAGGCTTGCGGAACCAGCTTGCAAGCGTCGATGGTGGCGGCCGCCAAGATTGCAACCGGTCAGATAGACAGTGCCATTGCGGCGGGATCAGATACCGTCAGTGATGTGCCGATTGTGTTTGGCAAGAAGTTTTCCAAACGTCTGGTGGGCTTGGGTAAAGCACGCAGTGCGATGGACAAGCTCAAAATTTTCAAAGGTTTTTCACCGGCAGAATTGACACCTAAACCACCTTCGGTCAACGAACCCCGTACTTTGCTGAGTATGGGGCAGCACTGTGAGTTGATGGCGCAGCAATGGGGAATCTCCCGGGAAGCGCAGGATCAGTTGGCTATGGAGAGTCATCTGAAAGCTGCTGCCGCCTATGAAAGTGGCTTTTTCGATGATTTGCTGGTGCCTTGTGCCGGTGTGATGAGGGATAACAACCTGCGTCCGGATTCCAATATGGAAGCACTATCCGGTCTGCGAAATGCCTATGAAAAATCCATCAAGGGCACCCTGTCAGCGGGCAACAGCACACCACTGACCGATGGTGCTGCCGGGGTTTTGCTGGCCAGTGAAGAATGGGCGCGTGAACGGGGTTTACCTGTACTGGCTTATCTCACGCATTCAGCGACTGCGTCGGTTGATTTTGTCGGTGGTGAAGGGCTGTTAATGGGGCCCACGGTTGCGGTGTCCAGGATGCTCACCGATGCCGGTTTAACACTGCAGGATTTCGATGTGTATGAGATTCACGAGGCTTTTGCAGCCCAGGTCCTGTGTACGCTGGCGGCGTGGGAATCAGAAGACTACTGTCAACAGCGTCTCGGATTGTCAGCTGCACTTGGATCCATAGACCGTGCCAAAATGAATATCCGGGGCAGCAGTCTTGCGGTAGGGCATCCGTTTGCTGCGACTGGCGCCAGAATTGTTGGCACGCTTGCCAAAATTCTCGATGAGAAAGGCAGTGGCCGTGGCTTGATTTCAGTCTGTACCGCTGGTGGTATGGGGGTCAGCGCGATTATGGAGCGATAGTTGCCATCATGAATGTACAGTCGGTGCAGCCCCAGACACAGACCCAGACCCAGCCCCGGCCGGAGTCGGGTGAGGTTGCACCGTCGGCATTCACAGGAGCTAGTGATGAACCTGCAAATTTCATTGTTGAATTCAAACAGTCTTTTACGGGCTGATAGTGCCGGTTCTGCCTTGAGTAAACGGTTGTTTAATTCGGTGTTTTGCAAAACCCCGCTTTGCAAAACCCTGTTTTGCAAAATCCTGTTTTGCAAAATCCTGCTGTGCGCCATCGCTCTAATGGTCAGCCCCATGCTGTGGGGAGATGATGAGCCGGTTTTTGATCGCTACTCACTGCAAGCCAGTGCCGAAGGAGAGGTCAATAATGATCTGCTGTTGGCCGAGTTGGTGGTTGAGAGTGAAAATCGTGATGCTGCAACTCTGGCTAATCACATCAATGCAACGATGGCCTGGGCGCTGGAACAGGCAAAACGTTACCCGACGGTCAAGACTCAGTCCGGTAACTACAACACCTGGCCGCAGTATGAACGGAAGCAAAATCGCATTATTGGCTGGCGCTCAAGCCAGATTCTGAAACTTGAAAGTGATGACTTCTCAACCGCCCGCAAACTGATCAAAGTGTTACAGGAACGACTGCAGGTCAGAGGCATGCAGTTAGCTGCAAAAACCGAAACCCGCCGTGATCGAGAGGACGACTTGATCAGCGAGGCGCTGAATGCGTTCACTCAACGCGCCTCGTTGGTGCAGGCGACGATGGGTGCCAGCAGTTATCAGGTGATTAAAGTCAACATCATCACGGATGCCAGGATGGCTGCCCCGCCGAGAATGGCACGCAACTATGCCAGCGAAAGCATGAAGGTTGCCAGTGAGCCGGCAATCGCTGCTGGCAGCACAACCCTGACGGTCTCCATAGACGGGCAGATTCAACTACAGTAATCTCATGGGAGCACCGTCGATTCTGCGGCTGCATAAAACCCGGGTAAATGTTTGCTGTGACCGATCAAGTATTGCTGCTTCCTGTGGACTACCACGATGAAACTCAGTGTAGCCAACTGATAAAACTGCTCGACAACTATGCACGCGACCCCATGGGAGGCGGGAAGCCCCTGGATGAGGCGTGCAAGGCGCGTCTGCCGCAAGGCTTGAGATCCATGCCGGGTGCCTTCTCGCTATTGGCGCAGGTTAACGCTGAGTCGGTTGGTTTTTGCAACTGCTTTACAGGTTATTCGACGTTCTACGGCGCGCCATTGATCAACATCCACGATATCGCCGTTGAAGCGCGATGGCGAGGTCGGGGTATTGGACAGGTGCTGATGCGTGGGATCGAAGCTGAAGCGCGTAAACGGGACTGCTGTAAAATCACCCTCGAGGTTTTGCAAGGTAACCTCGGGGCCAGAGCAGTCTATAAGAAGGCCGGTTTTGTTCAGGCAGGGATGTTGAGAGAGGGCTCGGAACCCGCTGCCGATACTCAGGCAATTTCAGATACGGCTCATCTGGACAAATATGATTTTTGGCAAAAAGTGCTTGATTGACCATACTTGGCTACTCGGTACAGCGCCATTGGTCCTCGATCTGGTGTAAATTCCGCTGTTACTACAAACTCGGTATTCAACCTGCAAACCTGGGGGAGAGCAGCATGGGCAATCACGAACTCTTTATGCAGCAAGCACTGGAGCAGGCTCGCAAAGGCCTTTCAGAAGGTGGCATTCCCATCGGCTCAGTGCTGGTATTGGACGGAGAAGTGGTCGGACGTGGCCACAATCAGAGAGTGCAGCGGGGTAGTGCGATCAGACATGCTGAAATGGATTGTCTGGAGGAAGCGGGGCGACTGAGCGCGGTGGACTACAAGCGCAGCATTATCTACTCCACCCTGTCCCCCTGCGATATGTGCAGCGGTGCAATCCTGTTGTACGGGATACCGCATGTTGTGGTCGGTGAGAATCAAACCTTCCAGGGGCCGGAGGACTATGTCAGATCCCGTGGGGTGCAGGTTGAAATCCTCAATAATGAGGAATGCATCCGCTTAATGACGGAGTTTATCCGTGAAAAACCTCAATTGTGGCACGAAGATATAGGTGAATAAGCTCGCTGGTTGACGTTGTGTTCCGGGGTGTGCCGATAGCTTGTCAGAGCAGTAGCGCTCCAGAGTCGTATTCAAACCACAATAGTGCATCAATAACGCGCTAAAATAAGGGTTTTGTCGGCATTGCATGGTTGCCGGCAACAACTTGTTCTAACAGATTTTACTGATAATCGAGGGTTTCCAATGAAAATTCTGGTAGCTGTCAAGCGAGTACTCGACTACAACGTCAAAGCCAGAGTTAAGGCCGACAAGTCAGGTATCGAGCTTGCCAACGTAAAAATGTCGATGAATCCATTCGACGAAATAGCAGTTGAAGAAGCTCTGCGTATCAAGGAAGCAGGTCATGCTGAAGAGGTGGTGGTGGTCTCGATGGGTCCTGCTCAAAGTCAGGAAACTATCCGCACTGCCCTGGCAATGGGTGCTGATCGTGGCGTGCTGATCGAGAGTGATGAAGAGTTGCAACCGTTGGTTGTCGCAAAGTTGCTGCAGCATGTGGTTGAAAAAGAAGCTCCGCAAATCCTGATTGTTGGCAAGCAGGCAATTGATGATGATTGCAATCAGACCGGACAAATGTTTTCAGCGCTGAGCGGCTGGCCACAAGCCACCTTTGCATCCAAAGTTGAGTTTGATGGTGATGCACTGAAGGTGACTCGGGAAGTCGATGCCGGGTTGGAGTCGATCAAGGTTAACCTTCCGGCTGTTATCACCACAGACCTTCGATTGAATGAGCCACGTTATGCCAAGCTCCCGAACATCATGAAGGCCAAAAAGAAGCCGTTGGAGACCATCGCCATTGCTGACACAGGTGTTACGACCACAACCGGTCTTAAAACGCTGGAAGTCAATGAACCGGAGTCACGTCAGGCCGGTGTGATTGTTGGCAGCGTCGAAGAGTTGTTCGACAAACTGAAAAATGAAGCAAAGGTTATATAAGGGGAATTACGATGAGCATATTAATACTGGCTGAACACGAAGAAGGCTCCCTGCGTCCCTCTACCTTGAATGTCGTTACTGCTGCGGCAGAACTTGCCGCTGGCAGTGGAAACATCGATCTGCTGGTTGCCGGCAGCGGTACCGAAGCCGTTGCGCAATCTGCTGCTGCTGTGGCGGGCGTTACTCGCGTGCTGCATGCCGACGATGCAGCTTATGAGCACGAATTGGCAGAGAATCTTTCGTCATTGGTACTCTCTCTGGCCGGTGATTACGAACATATTCTATTCGCCGCTACCGCCAGCGGTAAAAATGTGATGCCTCGGGTGGCCGCCTTGCTCGATGTTGCCGGTATCTCCGATATCACGGAGATAAAATCAGCTGATACTTTTGTGCGACCGATCTATGCTGGTAACGCCATGGCGACTGTGCAGAGCTCCGATGCCAAAAAGGTTATCACCGTCAGAACCACATCAT
>CALFCE010000297.1 GCA_937951215.1 uncultured Granulosicoccaceae bacterium | reverse complement strand
AAACACCTGATAGCATCGCGTGGCGATTCAACTACCGGCTCTCCCTGAATATTAAAACTGGTATTAAGCACCACGGGCACGCCAGTGTGATCCCCGAGCCTGGAAATCAATTGGTGGTATTCCGGATGCGTCTCTTTGCGTACGGTTTGTAATCGGGCACTGCCGTCAACATGGGTGATTGCAGGCAGGATATGTTGTTTGTCTTCGCGTACCTGACAAACCTTGAGCATAAAAGGTGCTTCAACTTCAATGTCGAAAAACTCTGATGCTGCCTCAACGGTGGCCGAGGGTGCAAACGGGCGGTAGGCTTCGCGAAATTTGACCTCTGCATTTATCTTGTCTTTCATCGCCGGGAAAGCCGGGTTCGCAAGGATACTCCGGGAACCCAGCGCGCGCGGACCGATTTCCATTCGGCCTTGAAACCAGCCGATAATGGCGCCCTGCGACAGCAAATCAGCGGTGTCTTGAGTGATATCGTCACTTCTGCGATACGGTAACTTGTACCGTTTCAACTCTGCTTCGATCGTCTCGTCATCGTAGGCGTTGCCAAGATAAGGGTTGTCATGTACCGCTGTGCGCGGATTGCCCAATACCAGATGATAGGCTACAACGGCGGCACCGATAGAGGTGCCGTTATCTCCCGCTGCCGGCATGATATAAACGTCTTCAAACGCAGATTCACGCAATATTCGCCCATTCATAACACTGTTAAGTGCAACACCGCCGGCGATGACCAGATGTCTGGCACCAGTTTTACGGTGGAGAATATTGGCCATTTTCAAGCCACACTCTTCCAGCACTTCCTGAAAGGCTGCGGCGGTATCATGGTGGTGGTCTTCAAACGGAGCGTCCTGTTGCCGTGGTGCACCGAAAGTATCATAAAATTTTTGTGCGCATCGACGGTAGCCCCAAAACTGATAACTGAAGTAACTCAGGTCGACCTGTAGCTGCCCGTTGTCATCCACGCTCACGATCTCGCGAGCTTGCTGCAGGAATCGCTGTGGGTTGCCCAGGGGTGCCAGCCCCATGGTTTTTCCCTCATCATAATTTGGCCGGAAGCCGCAAAACTCTGTCACCGATTCGTATACCGATCCCAGCGAATTTGGAAACAGGGACTCGTTATAACATTCAACCTGGTTGCCCTTGCCATAACCCATCCATGCACAAGCCCATTCTCCAGATCCGTCAATTGCCATGATGGCAGCCTCGTCCCATGGGCATACCAGATAGGAGCCTGCAGCATGTGACAGGTGATGTTCTACAAAATGGAGTTGTGGTGGTTGCTGTGGAAAAGACTCGCTAAACCATTGACGAAAATTACGCTGTTTGAAAAAACCGTTTAGCAGTTCGTGTTTGATAAACGGGGCAGCTTTGTGCGGCCGACGACAGGCGTACATGGTTTTGGCGAACCATCGATGGGTTGGTTTTATACTGACAGCTACATGGTCAATCTGATCCAGAGTGATTCCAGCATATTTGAGGCACTGCTCGATCGCAAGTGTCGGAAACGCACGCGTGTGTTTGTCCCGGCTGAAACGTTCTTCTTCCAGTGCCACGACCAGCTCACCATCAATTAACAAACATGCGCTGCTGTCGTGAAAGTAGTAATTGATACCGAGTATAATCATGAGTTGTCCAGAACAGTTGTTAATGCGGCTGGGTGGATTTTCGAATTTGCCGTTTCAGGCTGGTCAGAGTTTTCACGCCCAGGGCCTCCAACGAGGACCTGTGTTTGGTCAAACGCCAGACGGTCTCGGTTTGTGGATGCCAGCGGTTTGCCCATGCGGGATTGGAGACCAGGCTTACACGAGAGAAACCGTTGGAGCAGGCCGATTGCAGTAAAGCATCCAATAGTAATGACCCCGGTGAATATTCTGCCCAATGTTCATCGTAGCCAATCTTCAGGATGTACAGCGTGTTTTCGGTGGCCAGGGCAAATTGCACCGCAATGATTTTTTCATCCACAGACAGCTGGTGAATTATGGGTGTCAGGCCTGGATATTCCGGTTCCAGCAGCGTTCGATAAAAGAGTTGATGTACTGGATTATTCCTGATTGCAGTTGATGACCCCTGATCTCCCTTCCAGCCCGAGCTTTCGGTTTCCAGAAAACTTTCGAATGCCTCAATGGCCTGTTCGTGCGTCAGGTAGTGGGTATTGACCGTTCCGCATTCTTCCAGCTTGCGCCGCAGACGCTTGATATTACGTTTCAGTTTACCCGAAGGTATGGCTTCTTCTGCAGCAAGATCAAACCAGGCGGTTTCCCGCACGGGGACCTCTGACCATTCTGTCTTGCTGCCGGGTGAATTGTCTTCGCCGCCCAGCAAGCGGACCAATGCCGAGCTGTCCGGGATATTGTGAAAATCCATCCGTTTTGCATTACACGACTGCATGACCGCTTCTATAGCCGATTGTATTTCCTGTGAGCTTGCGGCTGGTGAAATCAGGATGTCACCAAGCGTCATATGATCGTGAAGTGGCGTACCCGGACTCAGCTGTTCGATGTCGCAGACCGGTATCATCAGTGTGGGCTGTAGCGAGTTGGTCTCATGTTCACGATTGAGATAAGCGGCATCCGGTTTATCAGCTGATGCTTCCAGCAACGTAGCAGACAGGATCGTGATTGCACCTTCCATTAACGAATGATGTGCCGCCCAGAGCCAGTCAGGGTGCAGGTAAAAAGGCAGGTCCGGCTGTGCTGTGTACAGCTCGGTCCACCGTTGCAAGCTGCCATGCGTGAGCCCGGATCGTTCAATGTGCCAGCATCGACCATCCACCGTGATGTGTTGGACATCAACTAAATCCTGCTCTGCACTTGAAACTTGATTTGCACCTGACTGCAAGGATGTCACCGTAATGCTTCGCTCTGAGATACGCGCTATGGGTCTGGTATCGGCATATGGGAGGCTGCTTGTATCAACAGCTGTTATCGCCTGACGGGACTGCGAGCAAGTTCACACGAGATGGAAGGGACGGGCAGTATATCCGTGTAGAACTGGACGGATGTGTCCAGGCTGTAAATGATGCCCTGACGTGTTGTCAAAGATTGTTGCCAAATGAAGGTCAGCGAGTTGGAAGAGCTGTGAAGTCGAACACAGTCCGGAGGGATAACGGCGGCTCTAGTTGCCGAGTGGGAGTGACTCGATCAGTTTTACCATTTGCCTGTAAAGCGCATCATATTTCATATTTGGCGTATTGCTGATTGTGGTCTGGCTATCGATAAATTGCCCGTCACCATCGAACATTACCGCTGTTATCCCGATACGGGAGCCGCCATCTACAGACTCGGACTCAAGCCCGGCCACAATGATCTGGCGGTCTCGGCTGCCCCAAGCTGTCGGCGAGGCCGGAAAGCGCACCTCACAGTAGTCGCAACGGCTCACCCCCGATTGTAACGACTGTTGAGTTTGCTGCAGCGTGGCTTCAAGAAACAGTTGTAGTCCGACAGCAGCGTAGTGACTTCGCTGTCGCATGACGGATTTGGCATAGCCGTAAGGGACCACTTCGTAGAACGGGTCAAGATGAGGTATCAGCGCTGAGTGAATTTGTCTAAGTGTCGGGGACAGGGGTTGAGTGCGGGCGATCGACACAAAATTACCGTTATCGGCAGTATAAAAGCCGGCGAAGGACAGCGACAGCTTTTGCCTGGCATGACTGTTTCCTGGCAGGCAGAGAAAAATCATCAGCAGGAAAATGAACCTGATGTAGAGCATTGGCTTTGTCAGTCCCCATCGCAAGTTAAGTCCATTGATTTTAAATGCGGAAGCCGTTGATTTGCAGATCAAGAAGCTCCAATGTGAGCTGGTTCCGCGAACCGGTTCTCAAGCTGCTGGCAGAAGTACACCAAATAGCAAACGGGGTAATAACAAGGCATTACGCTGCCGGAGTCCGGGGTCTTAAAAGGCTGCTGTCGACCCACTGTTCAATAGAGCCAATCTGCTATCATCCCGGTTAAATCCAGAGATCAGCAAGGAGTATGGCTTGGGTAATTCAATCCAGGATCAGTTGTTGAAGGCGGGTCTTGCCAGCAAAAAGCAGGCAGTCCGAGCCCGCAAGGCCAGTAACAACAAAAAGAAACTTAAAGCCTCCGGAATAGAAGTGGTTGATGAGGTTGAGCAGCTGGCACGCGAAGAGCAGGAGAAAAAAATTGCGCGTGATAGAGAGCTTAATCGCGAAAAGCAGGCGGTTGCGGATCGCAAGGCGATACTGGCTCAAATCAAGCAGCTGATTGATATCAGCCAAATTGACAAGCGTGGTGATATCGCTTTCCGTTTTACCCACGATTCAACCATTAGAACCCTGATGCTTGATACCAGCGAGCACAAGGCAGTTGTAGCCGGACGGCTTGCGGTCATTTATTTCGAGGACCAGTACTTTCTGGTACCACGCTCGGTTGCCAGCAAAATTGCCGAGCGTGAGAAGGAGGTCGTCGTGGTGTCGAACCCATTGGATGGGCACGCTACCGAGGAAGCGGAGACGGAAGCGGATGAGTACGCTGACTATCAGGTGCCTGATGATTTGATGTGGTAACTGTTTTCAATCGATAAACCCCTGCCTATGCAGGGGTCGCGAGTTGCTGATTTGTAAATCGAGTTTTGTTCAGGGCACAGCCTGCTTACTGGCAAACCGTAACCGCAATATCATCGCTATCTTCAATTTCCGAAAAGCATTGTCCCGCTTCAACAAACACTGACTGCGACGCATTGGAGTTGCCTTCAGTTGACGTGTAGCTGAAACTGAAAGGACCGCCTCGGGTTACTTCGACACTGCCATCGTCTCGATTAAAGAAACCGGTTCCTGCCGGGGCTGCGACGTCCAGCATCAGGGACATCACCTCATCAGTGCCGTTGTTCAGCAAACCACTGTTGTCCAGTATTAGAGCCAGATTCAGATTCCCGTTTAACACGATTTCCTCCGAAGACTCACCAACCTCAAAGCCGAAAGTTTCCATCGTGGCACGCAAAAACTCCACGTCGTTGATGGTCATAAAGATAGGTCCGTTACCAATGCCCAGATTGCTGACGATCAGTTGATCACCGCCAGCGGTAATTTCAGCGCGACCGGTAAAACCCTCAAGGTTGATACTCAGTAAGTCTTCATCCACTTCACCGCGCAGGCGAGCAGCCCCGGCATTGAATTCCAAAACACCACTTTCTGTGGCAGCATCAGCCGAGATGGAAAAGAGGTTGCCGGTTCCGAGCGCGATGTCGATGCTGTTCTGGCTATCTGCAATGGCGATATCCTGAGTCACATCAAGTGCCAGTGAGCCGGCTTCAGCGCCTTCGCTGTCATTGTTCACCACTGACGTCAGACGCAATGCTCCTTGCATTGAGTCTGGAGTGGAAGCTTCTCCAAAACTATCCGGATCAAGCGCATCATTGGCGTCCGAAATAAGCTTTAATCCACCCAGATTGAGCTCGAAAGAATCGGTTGAGGGACCATAGCCAAAAGTGACAAACACGGTATTCTGAAAAAGATAGGCTACCGTGCCGCTGTCTTCGGAGGTAGCGTCAATTTGTACTGTCAAGTCAGCCAGTAACTGCAGGCAACGTTGAAAGTCATCCAGATCACTTTCACTCAGATCGTCATCAACCAGGGCAGCGTCAGAACACAATGAAACTTCATCCGGATCAATGGTGACACGATTTTCCGAACGAGTAACCACAGCATTGTCGTTCTCAAACAGACCCAGCGTCTTGTTAATCAATCGGGTGGAATCTTCCGCCACCTGACTTTCTGCGACCGGTTGGGATGGCGTTTCGGGAAAGACTGTGCTGTCACTGCCATCACTGCTGCCGAGTAGAGACAGGCTACTGTCGTCGAGCGCCAGAATGCCATCAAGGTTGCTATCCAGGCCGCGAGTCAGGTTATCACTGGCCGCTTTGCTCAGCTCCTCTGTACTGAGTGTGGAAACCACGGGATCTACATTGACGGCGGGGTTGCTGGTGTTGGAACTGTCACCATCGCCTCCAGATCCTCCGCCGCCACAGGCGACCATTAAAAAGCCCAACAAGCTGATGCTGAGCCACTGAAGTAGTCGAGCGGGAAACTGTGATTGGAAAACGGATCGGGTTATTGCGGATCTGACCAATGCGGATCGGACCATTGATAGTGCTCCTTTGATTGCTCTCAGGAGAATAGTAGCACTCTGACCCGGACGCTTCGTAACGGTATGTTACGAGTACCTTACCGTTGGGTAAATCTGGTTCAGGCAACACATTTTGTATTGCGATTCACACATTACACCCCGAGACAGCTACCGTTTCTTCAGCTATCGCTACGTCTCGAACGTCGGCGGGATTTTCGGCCACGGCGGGCTGCTGCCGGATCCGTTTCTCCCAATGTCGGTGCAGGGAGCTTAACTACGCTAGCCAGATGCGGAAAGCTGGCAGTTTTGTGAGGAAATGCCATCGCTTCGACAAAGTGTTCCTGAAAGCGGGGCTCGACAGCAGTTTCGATTTTCTCTACCCGTTTAACCAGACTTTCGATTTCCAGCCGGGAAGGTGCGTTCATCAACGCAATTCGGGCACCGTTTCCAGCAGCGTTGCCGGCCGACGCCACCTGCTCGAGGCTACAGTCGGGTATGAGACCGAGAACCATCGCGTACTTGACATCGATATGGCTTCCAAAAGCACCAGCCAATCGAATCCGTCCCACTTGCTCTATTTCCAGCTTGTCCATCAGCAACCTGACCCCGGCATAGAGAGCAGCTTTTGCCAGCTGAATTTGTCTGACATCATTTTGCGTGATAAGGATTTTTACGTCTCCATCATGCAATAAGTACGAGTAAGTTCTGTCATCCGCGACGATGCGATTATTTTTTTCAGCGAGATGGCCCTGGATAACACCATCGCTGTCAATGATGCCGCACAGAAACATTTCGGCGATGACTTCAATAATGCCGGATCCGCAGATCCCGGTGATCCCCAGGCCTTTGTTTGCCTCTGCAAATGCTTCCGAATCTGACCATTCGTCAGAGCCAATGACGCTAAAACGTGGTTCTAACGTATCAGGGTCGATTCGAACCCGTTCGATTGCACCGGGTGCTGCCCGTTGCCCACCGCTGATTTGTGCACCTTCAAATGCCGGCCCGGTCGGGCTTGAGCACGCTAGCAAACGTTTGCTATTACCCAACACAATCTCGGCATTGGTGCCGACGTCTACCAGAAGAGTCAAATCGTCTATGCCATGTGGCTGTTCTGCCAACATCACACCTGCGGTATCAGCACCAACGTGTCCAGCGATGCAGGGCAGAACATAAACCCGGGCATTGGGATGAGCAACAATGCCAATGTCTGATGCAGGCATCGATGCGGATTCGTCAAAGGCCAGCGCAAACGGTGCACCACCCAGCTCTACCGGGTTAATGCCAAGCAGCAAGTGGTGCATTACCGGATTGGCGACAAA
>CALFCE010000296.1 GCA_937951215.1 uncultured Granulosicoccaceae bacterium | reverse complement strand
TGGTCACGCAGCTTTTCTGGGAGTGGGCTCCTACACCGCGGTTTGGTCATTCAAGCTGCTGTCCATGAACGTAATTCCGGCGGTGATATTGGGTGTCATAACATCAGGTATGTTTGCCTATCTGATCGGGTTTATATCCTTGAGGCGTTCCGGCATCTACTTTTCGATTTTGACCCTGGCATTTGCGCAAATGTCCTACAACCTGGCTTATTCGGTGCTGACACCGATCACCAACGGTGAGACAGGCCTGCAGCTGACCTTGCGCGATACTCGGCTGTTTGACAGCTATACCGGTGCTGGACTGCCGCCCACCAATCTGTTTGGAATAAAAATGACAGGGCTGCCCGGTTTTTACTTTTGCGCTGTGGTGTTGATTATCGGTTTCTTTATCTCACTGCGTATCACGCGCTCGCCGTTCGGAATGATGCTGAAAGCAATCAAGTCCAACCAGACCAGAATGAAATACACCGGGTTTAATACACGGCCCTATCTGATTTGGGCTTTTGTGATCTCTGGTATGTATGCCGGCCTCGCAGGCGCTCTGATGGCGGTCACCGATCCGTTGGCCGGAGCGGAACGCATGCAGTGGACTGCATCCGGTGAGGTGGTTTTGATGACTATTCTCGGTGGTGCCGGAACCTTGGTCGGTCCGATACTCGGCGCTGGCTTGATAAAGTATTTTGAAAATATCTTCTCGTCGTTCAACGAGCAAATTCTGCATCAAGCCTTTGCAGCGTTACCGGACGGGTTTGAAAATTTTCTGGTTGGTCTGACCAGCCTGTTTGTAGGTGAGGGCTGGCACATTACGCTTGGGCTTCTGTTTATGGTGGTCGTTATTTTCCTGCCGGGTGGCATCATGGAAGGGTTACGACGCATAGGCCAGATATTCTCGCGTAACAAAGCAACAGATGAGGCAGCCAAATAACATGAGCATGGAAAACACTATCTTTCATGTGGCTGACGTGCACAAGAGCTTCGCTGGCCTGCACGCGCTCAGTGATATTGATCTTGGCGTACGGGAGGGTGAGACTCATGCGATCATCGGTCCCAACGGCGCTGGCAAATCCACCTTGTTGAATGTATGCATTGGCCGCCTCAAGCCTGATAGCGGAACCGTTACCTTTGATGGTAATGCACTGACCGGCAAACAGCCTCACGAGATAAATCAATTGGGTGTGGTTCGAGTGTTTCAGACCCCGGAAATTTTCCCCGATTTGACGTTGCTGCAAAACGTGATGGTGCCCTGTTTGTCCAAGCGTGATGGCAGTTTCAAGCTGAACTTCTTCAAACGCCTGTCGGCAGAAAAAGAAATACAGGAAATAGCCAGCTCGACACTCAGTGATCTGGGTTTGGGCGATAAACTCAATAGTGATGCGTCGAGCCTGTCACGAGGTGACAAACGTCGATTGGAACTGGCTATGGGCCTGGCTCAGCAGCCGCGATTGTTGTTACTTGATGAGCCTACTGCTGGTATGGCGCGGCACGATACCAACAAGACGATCGAATTGCTGAAAGAGATCAAGGCGCAAGGGATGACCAAAGTTATTATCGAGCACGATATGCATGTGGTGTTCAGTCTCGCTGATCGTATTTCGGTACTGGCGGGTGGGCGAATAATTGCGCAGGGAACGCCGGATGAAGTCAAAGGTAACCCGAAGGTAATCGAAGCGTATCTGGGAGAAGAGCAGGAATGAGTTCTGAGCATCAAGCCGCTGCAACTGCGAGTTCCCGGAATGACAGTCAGGCGCACAACAATGCCAATCATAACCATCAGGGCAGCCAGTCAGACTATTTTTCCTGCCGTAATTTAAAAGCCTATTACGGAGACAGCTACATCGTACAGGATGTGTCTTTTAGTGTCAGCGAAGGTGAAATTATTGCTCTGCTGGGGCGTAATGGCGCTGGCAAGACATCGACACTACGCGCGATTGCGAGAACCGATGAGCCCCATTTGACGGAGGGTGAAATCTGGTTGAACGGTCAAAGTCTGCATGACAAAAAGAGTTTTCAGGCAGCTCAGATGGGCATTCAGCTGGTGCCCGAAGATCGCAGAATCATTGCCGGCCTGACTGTGGAAGAAAATCTG
Source organism: uncultured Granulosicoccaceae bacterium (assembly GCA_937951215.1). Classification (GTDB taxonomy): domain Bacteria; phylum Pseudomonadota; class Gammaproteobacteria; order Granulosicoccales; family Granulosicoccaceae; genus CALFCE01. The sequence goes on along the minus strand of CALFCE010000296.1, from coordinate 27,792 downwards.
GATCTGGCCGTGATAGACGGGCATACCGGTTGGGAATACGAACGCATCTTCGAATTGTTTCCGCGCCTGAAAGAGCGACGAAAGCAGGAGGGAACCACGCTTTCAGGAGGAGAGCAACAGATGTTGTCCATCGGGCGAGCGCTGGCGCGTGAACTGAAGGTGCTCTTGCTGGACGAACCCTATGAAGGTCTGGCTCCGGTGGTCCGCCATGATATAGAACGCGCGCTGACCGAAGTTAAGGCAAGCGGCATCACGACCATTCTGGTGGAACAAAACGCGGTAGCCGCCCTCAAGCTGGCTGATAGCGCGATCATCCTGGATACCGGAGAGATAGTTTTTCGCGGTAGTGCCAAAGAGGTACTGGACAACGAAGAACTGCGTCACGAATATCTGGCAATCTGACGGTTGCCAGGCAATGCCTGTTCGAACACCCGGTGTTATAATGACACTCGTACCCGGGAGCGGATGACAGGCAATTACGTCCTTACAGTCTCTCCTGCACATTCTTTCATCTTGTTCTGATATTAAACTGGAGTCTCTATTGAGCCGCGCAGTTGGCATTATGGTCGCACCTAATGGTGCCAGATTGACCACCCAGGACCATCCCGTTCTACCCGTCACCATCGAGAAAACCGTGCAAGCAGCGATCAGCTGTGCTGAAGCAGGTGCTGGTGCTATTCACTTGCATGTTCGTGATGACGATGCCCAGCACGTTCTGGATGTGGAGCGCTACCGTGAAGCCATGGATCAGATTGCCGAGCACCTCGGTCCCAATTACCCGGTACAGGTCACCACCGAAGCCGTTGGCATCTACAGCGCCGAACAGCAAATCGCTATGGTAAAGCAGTTAAAACCTGCTTTTATCAGTGCGGCTTTGGCTGAATTGGTACCCAACGAGGAATTTGAGCCCAACGCCGCCGAGTTTTACAGTTGGTGTGTAAATGAAGGCGTTGGTGTGCAACACATCCTGTATTCTCCAGCTGATCTCCAGCAGTACATTGAGCTACAGGAACGCGGTGTGATCCCTGATTCTCATCGCTCGTTGCTGTTTGTCCTGGGCAGGTATACCGAGGGCCAGGTGTCGCAACCCGAGGACCTTGACGAGTTTCTGTTTGAACTGGAAAAGCGAGGGTTGGCCGGTCGTTATCAGTGGATGATCTGTGCGTTTGGCGTCAATGAGACTGCCTGTCTTTCTTATGCGGTATCAAGGGGAGGGCATGTTCGAGTAGGGTTTGAAAACAACCGCCTGCATCCTGATGGCAAGCTTGCCATTACCAATGCGGAGCGCGTAGAACAAGTGCGCGATACCCTGGCCAGCGCCGGTAATGGGCTCGCCGTAGAGTCCGAAATAAGCGCTCTGCTGGGTCGCCCGGGCGTGGCTACAGCCTGATCGCTGATCCGGATTGTCGGTCCGTAGTACAGAAACGGACCGATCTTGTCGAGTATTGATCTGCCCAACTAATTTACCCAGGCTAATTTACCCGGGCTAATTTACGCAGATTTATCTATCAGGCTAAATCTACCAGGCTATGCAGTCCAGCCTGTCAAAGGGCTCTAATCTACAATCTATCACTAGCCGATGCGGCCCATGCCCATGCTGGGCATTTCGTCGTCGTCATCTTCCGGTAAATCGTCTTCCGGATCTGCCTCCGGCTCCAGTGTCAGACTGAGACCCAGTCCGGGCGCGGGTGCTGGTGCCGGTGCTTCAGGCTCCTTTGTTGGTAAAGGTGTGACATTGTCAGGTGCTGCAGGTGCAGGGCTGGCACCCGGCACACCATTGGCCAGTAAATCACTCATTGATGGAGCAGCCGGAGCAGCTGTCTCGGCTGGCTCCTCTTGCTGAGCGGTTTCTGCCTCATCGTCTTCGGCTTTTGCAGCCTCTGCCATCGGTAGTGCGTCAGAACCACCTCTGAGCAACATTTTGGTTGGATCCTCTTCTTCTTCTTGCTCGATTTCACCGCTGAGTTTGAGTCTGAGCCTGAGGTTATTCGCACTATCAGCGTTCTTCAGAGCCTCTTCTACGCTGATACGTCCGGCGACCGCCAGATCGTAGAGCGCGCTGTCGAAGGTTTTCATCCCTATATTTTCTGACTTGCCCATCGTCTCTTTGATCTCGTCCAGCTGGCCTTTCATGATCATCTGCTTGATGGTGTGCGAACCCAGCAGAATTTCAATGGCCGCACATCGCTTGCCATCTACAGTCGGAACCAGTCGTTGCGATACGATGGCTCTCACATTGTTACCAATATCTGCCAGTAGCTGTTTGCGTCTCTCTTCGGGAAAGAAGTTGATGATGCGATCAAGCGCCTGGTTGGCATTGTTGGCGTGCAGGGTGGAGATAGCCAGATGACCCGTCTCGGCAAAAGCCAGGCAGTGCTCCATGGTTTCGCGGTCACGAATTTCGCCGATCAAGATTACGTCGGGTGCCTGTCTCAGGGTGTTTTTCAAGGCGTCGTGAAAACTCAAGGTATCAACACCGACCTCACGTTGATTGACAATACACTTTTTGTGGCTGTGAACATATTCAACAGGGTCTTCAATGGTGATGATATGACCACCTTTAAAACCGTTTCGGTGGTCGATTAATGCCGCCAGAGAAGTGGATTTGCCCGAACCTGTACCTCCAACAAACAGCACCAGTCCGTTTTTGGCTTCGACCACATCCTTCAGGATTGCCGGTAAGCCCAGATCATCGAAGTTGGGTATTTCAGTTTGAATGTTTCTGCATACCATGGATACGGCATTGCGCTGAATAAAGATATTGACTCGAAAGCGCCCGATACCTTCAGGCGAAATGGCCAGATTCATTTCCAGTGTTTGTTCGAATTCCTGTTGCTGTTCTTCGTTCATGATTTCGTACGCAATGGCACGAATCTGGTCAGAGGAGAATGCTTCCTCTTGCAAGGGGGTCAATGCTCCTGAGAATTTGGCTGAGGGTGGAGCTCCGGCAGATAGATAGAGGTCAGATCCCTCCTCATCTGCGAGCTTTTTTAGCATTGCATAAATATCCATTACGAACCTACCTTCTTGAATATGCGGTGTCCTCACTACAGACAAACACCAATAATGAATCGAACAATATGCGGTTTCCGATGCCCGTTGCCATCAATCAACCTCTTCCTGTAGGTTTTATCGTCATGGACCGGCTTTTGTTCACTTCTGCCAGCGCTGTCGACCAGACCGTTCCCCTGTTTGCTGTTTGAATCACATTTAACGCTCTTTTACCGATTTTGAACCAGACTGCATCCAAGCTGCAGCTTCGAGAACTGGTAGACAAAACAAGGCCGCATCTGTCAGGGAATGGGCCGGAACAAACTGCTGAAAGCTCCAACTCCCCGGGTTGACGGGAGTTACGACTTGGGAAGTGCTGTGGCTGAATAAATCGATAACTACTATAGTTAACCGATGCAGAAAGAAACTACCCATCCGCCCGGAATAGTGATGGCACTGGATACCCGCCTCGGAATAGATCTGGTGCGGCTCCAGCTACAGTATCACCGTGACTCCGGTATTCGATATTTTTTGCTGCTGCTTCCCGGCAATAATGGCAATGAAGACAGCAGCACCGTGTACCATGAGCTGGCCTCGGACGAAGTGGTGCTGTGTCAGCAACCAGCGCCCGGGTTAACGCCTCAGCAGCGACGTCTGAGTTTGTTTGAAACTTGTCAGTCACAGCGTGCGTCCGGTACATGGACTGATGTTGACTGGTTGATAGAAAATTCCGGCTCGGATTTCTGGTTGGCAGACGGCTCATTCGCCCAATGCCTGCGATCCTTCGAGAACAATTCGCAGTTATCGTCTGATACATTTCTTGTCATCGGTGAACATTCGCTGCCGCTTTTGTTGCAGGACTCCGTATCAGATCAGAGTCAGCAAGATTGCCCTTTACAGCCCGATGCCTACCAACTTGACGAGCTGTTTAAACATGCGATCTGTCAGATTGCTGCGCAGTATTTGCCAAGTCAAAACCTGGCTCAAGATCTCACCCCACGACAATTGCAGCGGCTGGATAGCTTGGGCAAGGCTGTGAGTGAGACTCCCCCGGTGTGTGAAGGATTAACCGTTTTAAAGGTTGCAGCGCTAGCCTATCCCGGTCTTGTCAATACCATGACAACTGACGAGAACTTTCATACATGCGGTAACGACGAAATAGCCAGATGCAAACAACAGCTCCAAGTGGTATTGAACCCGGTGCTGCAGATTTATCATTCCTTGAGCGCAGGGGTCGAGGCTTCAGGGAAGCAATCGGCGGCTTGAGCGTCCCGGCTTGCCGAGTTAATCCGCAAGCCGTTTAACTTGTTCTGGATCCAGCTCCGAATATCCCGGTTCAAACTGCGTACCACCTTCCAATCAGGTTACGCCGGGTTTCCTTTCTGGAGAGTGACACTCTCGCCGCTGCGTACACTTTCATCTGCTGCCAGACAAACGGCAAGAGAATTTACCGCATCTTGCATATGTCGTGTCAGGTCCACGTCGGTTTTGATTGCATCCAGCACAAATTGCTGTTCACGGTCACACAGTTGCTGATGACCGGGTTCGTCCTGCATATCCAGCAGCGTGTCGGCTAATGCGAATTCTCCACTGTCAGTTGTGTCGGCGCGATGGATCTTTATTTTTGATGTACGGGTGTGAGTGTCGATATCATCGGAACGGGCAGCTTCATCCATGACGATGGAAACGCTTCCTGTTTTCGAGATGATATCTTTTACGAAAAAGGCCGCGTCGGACATCATAGGGCCCCATCCGGCTTCGTACCATCCAACTGACCCATCATCAAAAATGACCTGGAAATGTCCGTAGTTATACATCTCCGGTTTTACTTCATCGGATAACCTGACACCCATGCCATTGACTTTGACCGGTTGAGCGTCTGTTACCTGGCACATCACATCAACATAATGTACACCACAATCAACGATGGGTGAGGTGGTATGCATCAGTTGTTTGTGGGTTTGCCAGGTTGGGCCTGAGGATTGCTGGTTGAGGTTTAGCCTGAAGACAAAAGGGCCACCCAGCTCGCGTGCTTCATGAATCAGGCGCTGCCAGGACGGGTGGTGTCTGAGAATGTATCCAACCACCAGTTTGCGTTTGCAGCGAGCAGCGGTTTCAATGACGCTGTTGGCGTCAGCAACAGTCAGGGCCAATGGTTTTTCAACAAACACGTGCAGACCTTTCTCCATTGCGGCAATCGCGTACTCTGCATGTGTGTCTGTGTAGGTGTTGATCGAAGCAAGATCAGCATCAATGTCGCTTAGTGCACTGTCAAAGTTATCCAGCAGAGGATAATGTTGTAAATCTTCAGGTAGATCGATTGATGATCGGTTAACCAGCGCCACAATTTCAAATCCGGGATTGTGGTGATAGGCCAGTGCGTGGCTCATACCCATGTTGCCGAGCCCGGCCACAATCACTTTGACAGGCTGATCAGCTTGCTGGTTATTCAACGTATCCCCCAAATTGGTTTAATATGTTTGATCACGATATTCGATTTGGTCATTTGCATGAGCGAGTCACTTCCACTTGCCCTCCGAAATAGGATTGCCCGACCGAAAACGGAAACTCAGTCAAAGCAGTATCAGGTACCACAGAACGGCTGACAGTCAGAGAATTGAAATCCGGCCAACCATCTCTAATCCAGATCACCCCGGTCTGAATGCGGTCAGTTACCTTGGCGGTGGCGTCGAATTGACCATGATCGTTGCTGATCACGATGTTGTCGCCGTGGGTAATATCACGTGCATTGGCGTCCTCTGGCGATATCCACAATTGTGGTTCCTTTTCACGTGCAGCCAGTGTTGGCAACGCTCTGGCGTGATCATAAAAAGAATGAAAATGTGCAAATGTACGACCATGAGCGAGAACCAGCATGGATTGGGATGTGCCGGCATGTCCGGTTTGCAGTTGATCGTCGGTTGACGGCATGGGTAAAGGCGGCAGCCCCATTGATATGGCACGCTCTGAATAAAACTCCAGCTTGCCGGAAGGGGTATGAAAATCGAATCCCGGGTACGCAATATGTGAAATATTGAGCTCGCACCGTCCTGCGTTGTTGCGTAGCTGGTCGACGGTAGCATGGCCGGTGGCAGGGTGGTTGAGCGCGGCATCAATGGCGGCCTCCTGTGAACTCCAGGGATAAACATCTTCTATATTGAGACGCTTCGCCAGCCCTTGATAGAGCTCATAGACTGGCCTCGCATCCCCGGCTGCATCGAGTGCACGGTCACAAAGGTACACATGTGTGTTGGTTGATTTACAGCCAACTTCTTCAAGCCAAATTGTGCCGGGAAGAATCACGTTCGCAGTTTCGCGAATAGTCTGATTGGAAAAAATATCGTAGGCAATGACCAGGTCTGTACCGAGCAGAGCATTGCGTACACGGTTGGAATCCGGAAAGGAAGAGAGGAAATTGGAACCTATGGTGACCAGGACTTTGACTCTGCCATCTTCGAGTGATTCTACGATGGACTCCATTTGATTTGGAACGTAAGTACCGTCGGGCCTTCGATCCGGTGCAGATATATCGACAAACCCAGCGCCGTGACTGCGACTGCCGTGGCGTGGGCCGATTCCGGCGCCGGCTTTGCCAAACTTTCCGGTCAGTGCAGGCAGGCAACTGATGGCTCGTGCTGCCTGCCAGGTGTTAGCACCTTTGTGAATAGACGAGCCTCCTACAATAATCATGGCAGCCGCCGTGCTGGCATACTGATGAGCAAGTTCAACGATGGTCTGTTCGGGAATGTTGGTTCGGTTGGCAGTCCATGTTGGTGTCATGAGCTTTACATGTTGCGCCAGAGACTCAAAGCCGACACAGTGCTGCGCGATAAAAGGAAGATCGACAAGGCCTTCTTCTATCAGGACATGCATCAAGCCCAGGGCCAGGTCGGCATCAGTACCTGGTTTTATTAAATGACATTCATCAGCCAGCGCACCAGCTTCTGTTTTACGCACATCAATAACGACGAGTTTGGCACCGCGTCGTTTGGCTGTATCGATGTGTTTCATGGTGTTGGCCTGACTGACGGCATTGGCCCCCCACATAATGATCAGGTCTGAATGCGCACTCATGTCCTCTTTGGTGGAGGTTTCGAGCGCCCCGGTCAGGCCAAACCCAAGCCCACCAAGACCCCAGCAAATCATTGCCGGGTTCCAGTGCTGGCATCCGTAGAGATTGGCAAAACGTTCCATCTGGCCACGTTTCAAACCAAAGCCGTAGTCATTGGCTGCATTCCCGTGTCCCTGCCAGAAACCCACAGCTTCGCGCCCAACGCTTTGCATTTTATCGGCAATAAAATCCAGACATGCTTCCCACTCGACTTCACGCCAGTTGTCCGTGCCGACGTCGTCTCGAATCATCGGTTTTAGTAAACGCTGGCTGTTGCCGACGATTTCATGTGCCGAGTTTCCCCGCATACACAAAACACCCTGACTATCAGGGTTATCCGGATCACCTTTTATTGATTTGAATTGGCCGCCAGTGACTTCAACTTTCATTCCGCAAAGCGTAGGGTGGCAATTCATCGGGCACATCGTTTGTACGGTTTTAGTGTCCACTTTGAGCTCCTGCTGGGGAAACGTCAGTCACATTGCCCGATTTACGATAGGGAAGGCCGCAGACTTGCGAATAACAGGATAAGCAGAACCGGGAGATTACACAACTGAAGTCATTTGTGACGCTTGCGGTTAAACAGTGCTGTTGCTGTGGCAACTACCACCATAACGCAAAGCACTGATTTTGACAGCAACCCCATGGTGCCTTCGATCAGCATGGCGTGCAGTACACTGGTCGAGACGATGATTGCCGCCAGTCCCCTGTGGCTCGAACGCCACAGGCGAGGCTGCAAGCGCAGGCCACGACGTGCCAGAGCTAAAGCTGCAGTCAGAAAAACACACCACATGGCAATAACACCCCACAATGAGAACGGGGTTGGAGAAACGAAAAGCAAAGCATCGATGACGTCTGGAGGGCTGGTCACCCAAAGTCCACCAACATGTGCGAGCAGCATGACCACCAATGCGCATCCAGTTATTTTATGGATGTACCTGCCTGTTGCTGAATTTAGCCCGGGTAAATAGGCGGTCGCCAGCAGGGGTTGAAACAGCATGAGTGCCAAGGCGGCTATTCCGGCAAATCCGGCGGCAATGTAGACAGGGTCGCGCCATGCCAGCAATGGACTCAATGACGCTGCAGTCAAAGGTACAATAACAGCGAGAGCCAGGATCAACCAAATGGCGATGGTGATCGAGCGAGGCAAGGGGTATGCACCTCTTTAATCAGGCTGGCTGCAATACAAAATGTGCGCTCAAGCTGGTGTCTTTCGCACTTGGCATGACAGGTCGCAGGAAAACCGTTTTGTATTCACCGCTGTCGTAAGCCAGATGACCGTGTGCTTGCCCGAAGGCAGGTACTATCTGAGGCATTTCAAGCCGGAATTCACCATTGGCGTCGGTCAGTGTTGCACCGTGGCTGTGCGGGTCACGTTCGTGGCCTTCAGTAGTATGCGCCCATATCTGAATACGTTTTCCCGCGAGAGGGGCTCCATCACCTGCACGCTTGACGGTACCGGTCATCCAGAATCCGCCACCACCGATACGTTCAACGATTGGAGCATCTGCGAGGTAGTTGTTTGATCCTCCCCGCATCGAGCGGGTGGGTGCCAGATTTTGTGCATTGGCACTGAGCAGCTGTGGCGAACAGGTGCTGGCGATCACAATGCCACTGGAGGCCAGGAATCGACGGCGAGTGAATTGATAATCAGACATGCGGAGGGTCTCCCTGATACTTTCTGTAGCGACTTAATATTAGCCTAAAAAGGGGTAATACAATACTTGAAGCATTGTCGCGTCAACAGCAAAACGCCACTAAATCGATTACAAAGCAGATTTTTGCCGAAATACCTTTTTATTTACACATTGTGTGCACAAAGTCTTGTGGAATCCCACCTATTATTGGCTCAGTCTACATTGTGGAAATACTGATGACTGGTACATCTCTAAATGCGTTTGGTAGCAGCCCTTTGCGATGGGCTGCGATAGTCGTGACTTTTGTATTGGTAACTGCGTGTAGTAGTGGCTCAAATACCGAAGGTGATGCCGCTGAAGTTGGTGATAGCAACAACAGTGTTGATCCTGATCAAAGCCCGGATTCACCCTCAGGGATCGGAACTGCGCAAAATGGAGTGATCGATTCGCAGGGTGTTTTCGATATTTACAATGCCGTGTTTACCGAAAGAAGTGCTGATTGCGCGACTTATGTAAACGACTACGACGCAATGCCCCAGGATATCCGCAATCAAACCTTTTTTGACGCGGAGGTTACGATTACAGCGACAGATAGCGAATGTACTTTTCTTTCCAATAGCGTACCCAATCATGATTTTAATGACGAGACTGCTGCGTTTGCCGGTGGTGCTGAAGGTGCAACGATAACTGCCCAGTCGCTGGAACATTCGGTTACTCGTTTTCCATCATTTGCCGAATCGCCCACTTTTGTATCCCAAAGTGTAAAGAACGGGATTTTTCTTAATGGTGTGAGATTGGATATTGCTACAGCAGGTTGCTATCGCCCCACTGATCCTTCGGCTAATGAATTTGGTGAAGTAGGAATCGGTTGTGGCGACAATGATCCCTGGTTGCTTGATGCATTGGGCACGGAATCGAAGTTCGGTGCTGATGAGCACAATGCTCACACCCAACCCGGCGGTCTTTACCATTATCATGGTAGTCCTGAAGCGATGTTTGACAACAATCCCGGTCCGGACGGTTCACCGGTTATCGGTTTCGCAGCTGACGGTTACCCGATCTACGGCAGTTTTTTCCTTGATGACGAGTCGGGTATGGTTCGCCGTGCAATCTCCGGGTACACCAGAAAAACCGGCACCCGTGGTACCCGCTCTGATACAAACCCGGGTGGAGAGCACAGTGGCCGCTATGTCGATGATTGGGAATTTACCGATGCAGGTGATCTTGACGAGTGCAATGGTATGACTGTTGGGGATCAGTATGGATACTATGTGACCGACTCGTATCCATGGGTCATCAAATGTTTGAGGGGCACCCCGGACAGTAGTTTTGTTCAGGGTGGTGGCGGATCGCCACAAGGTCCACCACCGCCGCAATAGTCGGGGTAACCGCGCTCTGCAGTGGAGGCAACCCTATCGCGGTTCAAAAGGATTGTCTTCGATGTAGTTGATGACTTTGATCATCATGGCTCCAATGGCATCACATTCTGCATTGCTGATGCTGCCCATCATGTGTTCTATCAGCGCACTCTGGATAGCGAGCCCGGCGCTGGCTTTTTTTGATCCGCTGGCAGTGAGAAACACACGACGAATTCTTTTGTCTTTGCTGTCCGTTTCTCTCTTTATCCAACCTGTCGACTCGAGCTCCGGAAGCAACATGGACAAGTTTGATCGGCCGACCAGCAGTTTATCGGCAAGTTCTGTTTGCGTAAGTCCCTGAAAGCGGTAGAGAGCGGCGATTACTTCATAGGTGGGCAGGTCCAGCTCAATGTTCTGCAATGCGTCAGATAGTTGTTTTCTGACCAGCTGGTTCACTCTCCCCACAGCGACCCAATTGCGGAATCTGGGCAGATCCCATGGCATTGCTTTATCGGTGTTGCTCATAAATTAGGTTTCCGGGACAGACTGATACGTTGAACGATGGTTTTTTGTTGTGTCAGGCACTGCAATACTGGATTTGTTTAATTGGCATTTTGTTCAATAATGAACTAATATGTTCAACATTGAACTAAATGCCAATGGAACATAATACAGGCCAAAGGTTTTATCACCATGTTAACCCTATTCCGAATTTTACTTGCACTCATCAGCGCGGTCAGCCCGAGATTGGGCGGCAAGGTCGCATTCCGGCTTTTCTGTACACCGATTGAAGCCATAAAGAAATCGGCAAAACACCAAGCCACTTTGCGTGAGGCACAAAAGCGATTCAAACCGGCGATCCATCACCAGCTTGCCTATTCAGGAGGACATATTGCGGCCTATGAATTCAATGCTGACAAGTCGGGTTCAGGGAATAAAACTGTCTATGTGATTCATGGTTGGCAAAGTAGCTCACATCTAATGTCAGGCTTTGCTGGTCCGTTAGTGTCTGAAGGTTGGCGTGTAGTGTTTGTTGATTTGCCCGGGCATGGGAATTCGTCTGGTCGATTGTTTCATTTGCCACTAGCAGTGGCTGCTATTCATGCTGTCAGCAAGCAGCTCGGCCAGGCCGATATGATGATCGCGCACTCCCTCGGTGGTTCTGTTGCTGCAACGGTAATAGCTGGCTCCTTGCCCGCCTATCCCCCTATTTCTGTCGACCGTTTGGTGCTGATCAGCTCACCCTGCTCGGTAACCCGGATTTTCAGCGAGTTCGCTAAGCAGCTCAGATTGTCCGCTAAATCCGAGGCGCATATGCATTCTATTGTGCGTAAATTGTCGGGATTGCAAACTGATGATTTTGATGTCGGTCAGCAGTTGAAAAGTGTTGCCACCGACCTGTTGGTGATCCATGCGCCTGAAGACAAGGAAATCAGCTTTAGCGAAGCAGAGGAGATCATTCGTTGCAATAGCAACGCGCAGCTGCAACCGGCTGCCGGCTTGGGGCACCGAAGAATTATTGCAGCGGAACCTATCATTCAAACAGCCGCTGCGTTTTTAAAGGATGATAAAAGTTTATCCGAGATGGGTAAGAGTGTGGCCTGAGGATATCAATCTGTCAGCAATATGTTTGATATGAGCAGGCCCGACCTCACAGCATCCACCCACAATTGTGGCACCTTCACTAATCCATTGTTCAACATGCTTTGTGTATGCATCAGGTGTCAGATCCTGTCGAGCTTCAAGTACATCGACTGTGCCGCCGGGTGCCAGCTTGTCAATTGAAGTGAACCCATTGGCGTAAGCTCCAAACCGTATTCCCGTTTGTGCCAGAGCAGGGATTGCCTCTGTGATAGCCTCGGGAATTGAGCAATTAAGAAGCACACCATCAGGTGATTTTGAGGCAATCGTTTCAACTACATCGACCAAATTTTCGCCTGATCTCAAGGTGTGAGGTGAACTGTCATCGATGGTCAGGCCAATATAGACCGGTTTGCCGGATGCCATGGCTGCATCCAGAGCTGCAAGTGATTCGGTAGTATTGGACATGGTTTCAATCAGGAACAAGTCGGCGTGCTTGTGTTGCTGTTCAACGATGAGTTGAAATTCTGACAGTGAGTTTTCGTAATCCTGGCTAACCTCAGCCCGATAGCTTGCGACAAGCGGAGGAAGGCAGCCTGCAATCTGCACAGATTCGAGTGATTGGCTGGATTGATCGATGGCCTGGTGTGCCAATTCAAATGCAAGTTCCTGGGCTTCTTCAAAGCGCTCACCAAGATCATGGCGCTGCATTCGAGTGGGCGTCGCAGTATAGGTGTTGGCAGTGATGATTCTTGCACCGGCATCTATAAATTCAGCTTGCACGTCTACTACCAATTCAGGTGTATCGAGCATGACTTTGACTGACCACAAAGGGTGAGCTGTTTGTGCGGAGCGTTTACTGATTTCCTGTCCCAATCCACCATCGAGTAAAGCGATTTCGGTCATCTTGCTGATCCTGCGTTCAAAGTAGGGGTAGTGGTGTCACTACGGCAAGCCAGCTTTGCTTCTGCCGTGAACAGGCTTGTTTCAAGTGAACAGACTTGTATCAAACAGTGCGCCAATTTGCTGCGGGGTGTGGGTGCTGCCATTACCAGAAATTCTCTGGCGTAATTATATCTGAACGATTGATCAAAAAAAATGGTCTGACGATCATATCTCATTGGGTTTTGCTGTCGTTTAATAGTACGCAGGCTACTTCTTTATGCCGACAAATTTACTACCAATGAGGTTTGACAATGAATCTGAAACAGTTTGCTTTTGCAGTGACTCTTCTCCTGAGTTTTCAGGCTTTTGCCGCCGACTCGCCGGAAGATCTCAGTGATCTGGAAATAGCCCATGTTGCCTATGTCGCAGATTTGATAGATATACAGTATGCGCATATCGCGCTCGCACTGAGCACCAATCCAGATGTTCATGAATTTGCCAAAACCATGATTCGTGATCATGAGGCGGTCAACGAACAGGCGCTGGCTCTTTTGGAGAAGCTTGGTGCTGAAGCACAGGATAATTTTTTAAGTCAATCATTGCAGAAAGGCGCGAAAGAAATCGTAGACGAATTGACCTCTCTGCGTGGCGATGAGTTTGACAAACGTTATGCTGAAAATGAACTCAGTTACCATAAAGCCGTCAACGATCTTGTTGGAAACACGTTTATTCCCAACATTGAAAATCCGGAAGTGAAAAAGCTTTTTGAAGCCGGTTTGGAAATATTCAAAGCGCATGAAAAACATGCAGAAATGATGGTTAAAAAGCTGCAGTGATGGTTAGAAATAGCATAGGTGTTTATCTCCTGTTTGCTGTTTTTCTGATCTGGACTGTCTCTGCAGTCCAGTCAGTAGCTGCGGAGCCGGATCCGTCAGAGCATATTATCGAGATTGTGGGTTTCAAGTATATTCCGGATACCTTAAGCGTCAAAGCGGGCGATACGGTGGTCTGGATAAACAAGGACATTGTTCCCCATACTGCAACGGCTGATGATCTATCTTTTGATACAGGTGAATTGAAAAAAGACGAATCAACCGGTATCGTGGTGACGAAAGATATGACTCTGAGTTACTACTGCATCTATCACCCTTCGATGCGTGCAAGCCTCTCTTTGGAGTAGGCGCCAATGTACACGAGCCCGCAGATATCTGCGGGATTTCTACATCACAGAATATATTTTGTTTAAGTTGTTGCGCTGCGCCTGAATCCCGCTGGCGGCATATCAAAGTGTTTTTTGAATACACGACCAAAAGCCGCCTCGGATTGATATCCGGTTTTCATCGCGATATCAATGATAGGTTGTTCCGTGTCCGTTAATAGTTGACGTGCCAACTGCATGCGCCAATCGATCAGGTAGTTCATAGGAGATGTACCAATTAATTCATTGAAGCGATTTGAGAATGCGGTTCTGGACATTCCAGCGATTCTTGCCAAACCCTCTACAGACCATGAGTTGCCCGGGTTTTCGTGTAGCGCGACCAAGGCAGTTCGAATATGTGTATCTGTAAAACCTGCCAGTCCAGGCCTGGCCTTCCCTTCGTTTTCAACATAATGGCGAATGGCCTGAGCGCAAATTATTTCTGACAATTTTAGCGCGATAAGATCACCGCCAAATTTTTCGCGACCTACCTCGGAACCGATCATGTTCAAGGAGCTGTCAAGCCAATCTGGAGAAGCCTCGCCATACTCTTTGACGTGAACGAAAGTGGGTAGGGAATCGAGCAGGACGTGACGCGCGTCTGGATCAAATGCAAAATGTCCGCAGATCAATTGAGTTTCGTGGCCATTTTCAGGGTCACCCACAACCAATGCGCCACGCCCTGTAAAGCCGGCGTCCTCCACAACTGTATCCAGCGTCGAGACTCTAGCGTCTTCAGGATCCGATAGAATGTGCTGCGCACCTCGGGTAATTAAAACCAGATCGCCTTGTTCAAGGCATAAAGCCTTCCCGCCATCATCCAGGCGAGCAAAACAACGTCCCCGATGGACATAGTGGAACCGGATAACGTTTTGGTGTGGCGGCACATCTACGCCCCAGGGTGCAGTGAATGAGGTTCTGAAATACAGAGTACCTGACATTTTCATGATACTGAGTATGCCGCTGAGCAAATCCATAGTGTGTTCCCTTGAAAGAATCAGTATTAGCAGGAGAGATCCACGTTGCAAAGTAGTTTGTACGATCAATCAAAAAATATGTACGTTTGGGAAACTCTGATTAATTCAGAGTTTCCTTTGCGACCATCTTTATTGCTGGACAAGCACCTGGCGTGAAAGTACACGAATCCGGGGTTCCATTTGATGACCCGAGTGGGGACCGCTTACGTGAATGGATGGGAGAATTGGTTTATCGGTTAACTGGTTTGTGCAAGCAAGCTGGCATTACCTCCAGCTGCGGTGGTATTGATACAAAGTGTCTTTTCAGCAACCAGCGGGCTGATATCAAAAGGATCGGTTAACAGCGGTACGATAGCGCCCTCTCTTAACGCCAGCGCCTGGCGCATTTCTCTTAAAACTTCGCCCGGTCCGTAGGCGGCGACACCGGCAATTCCCTGCAGTGATGACAACATCCCGGCATCTAGTCTGCCATCTATTTTGATCAATGACCGGGGTGAATTACCCAGTAGAGCTGATGCCAGAGCTTCGCAGCGATTGCTGGCGTTTGGCGCGATTGCCACCACCGGGTTATCAAGCATCAAACAGGCGAGAATTTGGGCTATCCACAATGGGTTGTTGCCATGATCAAAACACAACTGTACCCCGGTTGGATGCATTGAAAGCCGGTTACTCTCTCCCGTCGGCCCGGGTAAATCGAGGGTGTCGTGATGATGCTGCAGGATAAACTGCGTTTGCCTGAGCAACATTTGATGGAATGCTTTGGCGTCGGGCAGTTCAATTGCCGACAACGCTATGGAGTCGAGCTGGCCTGGCTCCGCAAGCGCATCTCTGATTTGTTGTAACGGAGTGACATTGATGGTTTTTGCCTGGGTCTTGGGTGGTGCCTGTAACTGTTCTATCGCTTCCTGTACTACATTCTGCGTTACAGTTGTTGTGTGTGTAGTGGGTGTATCATCGGCCGGAAGTGGGCTTTCAGTTTTAATAAATCGCAGCAGGTAATGAGGGCCACCTGCTTTCGGTCCGGTACCCGAGAGGTTTCTGCCACCAAAAGGTTGTGATCCGACCACCGCTCCAATCTGATTGCGGTTGATATACAGGTTGCCGGCATCTACGTTTTCCAGAACCTCTTGCACTCGTTCATCGACGCGGGTGTGTAAGCCGAAGGTGAGACCGTAACCGGCTTTGTTGATTGAGTCGATGACGCTGAAAAGATCTT
This sequence comes from uncultured Granulosicoccaceae bacterium, assembly GCA_937951215.1. Taxonomy (GTDB): domain Bacteria; phylum Pseudomonadota; class Gammaproteobacteria; order Granulosicoccales; family Granulosicoccaceae; genus CALFCE01. The sequence goes on along the minus strand of CALFCE010000296.1, from coordinate 11,838 downwards.
CTGATTCAAAACTGGCGATATGCAAGACCGGGCCAAAGATTTCAGATTCCAGTTCGTGTATCCCCTCGACTTTTAACAGTGTGGGAGGAAAAAATGAGCCATCGACAGGTAGATCTGCTGGTAACGGAGTTTGTGCCAAAAGTCGCCCCCGGTTGATCATTGATTCGCAATGAGCACTGATAACTGACAAGGCTGGCTTGTCAATCACGGGCCCGACATCGGTTTTAAGATGCCGAGGATCGCCAATCACCAGCTCCTCCATTGCCCCTAACAACATAGTCTGGATACGTTCAAATATATCTGCCTGCACATACAACATTCGCAGTGCCGAGCAGCGCTGGCCGGTGCTCTGAAATGCGGATTCAACGATATCCTTAACTGCCTGTTCCGGCAGTGCGGTCGAATCGACTATCATTGCGTTCAGACCGCCAGTCTCGGCTATAAGGGGAGCATCCGGGGCCGCATGTCTGGCCATACTGCTGTTGATAAGTCTGGCAGTGGCAGTAGAGCCGGTAAAACAAACTCCATCGAGTTTTGGATGAGAGGTTAACGACGCGCCAATCTCCGCCCCCGTGCCGGGCAATAATTGCAACACTGTCTGATCGATGCCAGCTTCTATAAACAAGGCCACCGCGCGTGCTGCAATCAAGGGCGTCTGATCTGCCGGCTTGGCCAACACGCAGTTTCCAGCTGCAAGCGCTGCGGCGATCTGTCCGGTGAAAATTGCCAATGGGAAATTCCACGGAGAAATACAAACGAAACTGCCTCGACCTTGCACACCCGGCTGCTGCATCAGGCTGATTGATTCATGTGCGTAGTAGCGTAGAAAATCGACGGCTTCACGTATCTCGGCAATACTGTCTTGCAGGGTTTTACCAGCTTCTCTGCAAGTCAGGGTGATCAGCTCTGCGCTATTTGTCTCGTAAAGATCAGCCACCTTTAGCAATAGATCTGCTCTCTGCTGTGGTGTCTTGTTGGACCAGTCAGGATAGGCTGCGTTGGCATCCTGGAAGGCACGCTCGACATCCTCAACGGTACTGGAATGCCAGTACCCGACAATATCATTGGAGTTGGCCGGATTTGGAATCTGAAGCCCCGTCTCATTGCTTGCTGCCAACTTTGAAGCTGGATCGTCAGAGGTGACTTGACCTGGCATCGGGCCGGCATGCCATTGCTTGATATCGAACTCAGATCGTTGTTTATCGAGCTCTGCAATTTGCAGTGGATCAGTGACATCAAATCCCCTGGAATTGATATGAGCTGGCAGAAACAGGTCAGCAGGATTTTTTATCGCTGGGTGGCTGAGTGTCTGAGCCTGTTCAAGTTCTTTAAAAGGGTCACCAGCGATTTCCTCTGCGGGCACTGACTCATCGACCAGTTGATTGACAAACGAACTGTTGGCACCGTTTTCCAACAGTCGCCTGACCAGATAAGCGAGCAGGTCTTCGTGAGCTCCAACCGGGGCATAGATACGACAGCGGGTCTGGAAATCGGTTTTGACAATATCATGCAAAGATTCCCCCATACCATGCAGACGCTGAAACTCGTAACTGTTCTTGTCTGAACCTGCCAACTCGAGAATGGCGGCAACTGTGTGCGCGTTGTGGGTGGCAAATTGCGGATAGATCCTGTCTGACATGGTCAGCAGTTTTTTGGCACAGGCGATGTACGAAACGTCGGTGTTGTTTTTCAATGTGTATACCGGAAAGCTCTCCAGCCCGTTTACCTGTGCCAGCTTGATTTCGGTATCCCAGTAAGCCCCTTTGACAAGACGCACCATCAACTTGCGATCCAGCCTTTTGGCAAGGTCATATATCCAGTCAATCACAAAGCTTGCTCGCCTTGAATAGGCCTGAACCACGATGCCAAAACCATCCCAGCCGGCCAGTGATGGCTCGGATAGCACCGCTTCAATCACATCCAGAGACAGGTCGAGTCGATCCGCTTCCTCGGCATCAATGTTAAAACCCATATTGCCGGATTTGGCAAGCATCGCAAGTGATCGGGTGCGGGCTACCAGCTCTATCATGACGCGTTCTTTCTGAGCATATTCGTAACGGCTGAACAATGCTGATAGCTTGACCGAAATGCCAGGGTTGGCGGCAACCGTGTCGTGCTCACAGTGCTTTCCCAGCTCTGAAATCGCGCGGGAATAAGATAAATGGTAGCGTTTGGCGTCGGCTTCGGTTAACGCTGCCTCACCGAGCATATCGTAGGAATAAGTAAATCCCTTGTTCAGCTCCGATTGTGCGTTTTTAATTGCATCGAGTATCGATTCACCCAGCACAAACTGGTTGCCGAGTTCTCTGATGGCTTGATTCACCGCAGTTCGGATAATGGGTTCGCCTGCGCGTTTTACCAGAGCTCGCAAAGTGCCTGCAATGCCATCAGGTTCATCGGCGATTATGCTGCCAGTCAATAGTAGCGCCCAGGTTGAGGCGTTGACCATCGATGAGCTGGATTGACCAAGGTGCTTGCCCCAGTCGGCTGGTGCAATTTTGTCGTGAATCAAAGCATCCACTGTGTCGCTGTCGGGAACTCTGAGCAGAGCCTCTGCCAGACACATCAGCGCAATTCCTTCGTCGGTACTGAGCCCGAACTGAGTGAGGAAGCTTTCCATCAGGGCAGGGCTGGTATCGGTTCTGACCTTGTTGACCAATGCCACCGCTTGCTGACAAATATTCTCCCTCTCGTTTTGGCTCAGGTTGCACTCTTTTGCCAGTGCTCTTATCAAAGACGATTCGTCAGTCAGCATGTTTTCACGCAACGTGAGGCGCAGTGTGTCTGTCGTGGTGTTCATGACTCTTTTATCGTCCACTTGTTACAATGAATGGTCCGCCGAGAATACTGGAGGATGCTAAAAATAGCAGTCGGAATTTGCCATAATAGTGATTGCAGATCCCATAATCGATACGTCCTTGTAACAGATCTTAAGAATAGAGCAGACCACGCCCTATGGACAGTGCAGTTCGAACCCTTTTCAAACAGGTAGATGCCAGCGCGTTAGCGGTCTTTCGCATGGGTATGGGAGCCTTGCTGCTGTTTGACTGTATCAACTACGGGCTTTTTCTCTGCATCAAGTGTGACTACGTCAATACCGAGTTTCTGTTCAAGTATGCCGGGTTTGAGTGGGTGCATGCTCTGCCGGAAGCGGGGCTGCGTTTTGTCTGGATGGTTATGGCACTCTGCGCCATCGCCATTATCGTGGGTTACTATTACCACTTTGCGATGGTGTTGTTTACCATTGGTTTTTCCTATCATTTTCTGCTCGATCAAGCACAGTATCTGAATCACTTTTACATGGTGATACTGTTCTGTGTGCTGATGTGTTTCATTCCTGCCAATCGTTACTGGTCTGTTGATGCTGCTCTTGATCCGCGCCGGGCCTCAGCCACGACACCTTACTGGACCTACGTATTGCTGGGGACGCAACTTGAAATTATCCTGATTCACGCGGGTTTGGTGAAAATAAACTACGACTGGTTGAATCTGGAACCCTTGCGATTGTGGCTCAACTATCGCAGTGTAGATGAAAACTGGTTGCTGCAATTTTTAACCATGGATTGGGGTATCGCGATCGCTTCTTATGGAGCAATAGCCTTACACCTTATCGGTGCGCCTCTGTTGTTGTTCAAACGTACGCGTTTGATAGTGCTCGGTATCTATGCCAGCTTTCATTTGACCAATGCCTTTGTTTTTAATATCGGCATTTTCCCGTGGTTTACGCTGTTCGCAAGTTTATTGTTGTTTGACAAAGACTGGCCAAAGCAGGTCTGGTCATGGATGCGCAGCAGAAGTCGTCGTCTCCATCAACGTTATCCCATTGAACCAGTGCGCCAGATGCCGCAATTTTTTAAAGCCGAACTAACTTCGGCTCACTATCTGGTGGTCACCTTAATGTGTTGCTGGTTGGCGGTTCAGGTATTTTATCCCCTCCGGCACTGGACGCGGGATGGGAACGTGGCGTGGAATGAAGATGGACACCGCTTTAGCTGGCGCATGAAATTGCGTTCAAAGCGAGCCTTGGCTACTTTTCATGTGCGTGATGGCAGCGGGCGGGAATGGGTGGAAAAACCCGGTACACGATTGAATCCGAGGCAGGCCCGCAAAATGAGTTGTATACCGGATATGATCTGGCAATATGCCGGTTTTCTGAAAGCGGAGTACACGGCTCAAGGGTATTCGGATATCACCGTGACCGCAGATATCATGTGTTCGCTCAATGCACGTCCACCTGCCAGATTGGTGCGACAGGATATGGATCTGACAAGTTTTGGGCGCTACGAACCAGTGACAAATTGGACACTGCCGATGACGACACCACTGCCCAAAGCATGGTTCAAGCCATTGCAGTGGAATTGAAAACGTGGAGGTGCCGGTAAGCTTGCGCGGTGCACCTCAGTCGGGAAGGCCAGCCCTTTTGGGGTAGTTTGAACTTAGTGTAATTTGAACCTGGGGTTACTTAAACCTGGTGTTATTTAAAACCTAAGGCAGTTTGAACTCGAATTCGACTAACACGTTAAAACCCGCCTGTGAGTCATCGGGTTGTTCAGCGGCACCGATCGCATAGTCAAGCCGATTGATGGTGAAGCCGCCGCTGGCAGAGGCATCCTGGCGATTTAGTACCAGTGGAAAGCTGATCGGCAGGCTGGTTTCGCGAATAGTGAGCATGCCCTCTACTTTGAGAGTGTCATCATCGATACGAGAAAAACCGGACGACTCAAAATCCGCCACAGGATGAAGGTCGGAACTGAACCAGTCAGCTCCCGGCAGAGCGTTGTCTACCTGCGGTGTACCGGTATCCGCTGTTGCTGTTACAACGCTTGCCCGCAGACTGGATTGAGCGATATTGTTTTCGTCAAGATTGACGATGATCTCCGATTCCGTGAACTGCCCCTCGAGATTCTCGCCTAGCAGAGTCAGTGTGAAATTCACCTGATTTTGCGCGGTCGCCACGCCCTGTTCGGCACCGGATTGCCTGCTAACAGCGTCGGGTGCATTAATGGCAGTGTTGAAAAGCATCGTTCCGGCAATGGCGGCAACCACGACACCGGCAAACAATCCCAGACCATCTTTGGTGCCAGGATTTTTGAAATCAAAAGATATCCGACTCATGATTTGGTCACGTAGTACAAACTGGTGTCGCAGTGCTGCACCAATATGCAAAAGCAAAAGCACAATCAGCACGCCGGATGCCATTTCATGAACAGTATGAAATAACTCGGCAATCTCGGCTCTGTTGGCCATTTCTGCAAACGGCGGCAAATGAGGGAGCTTGAGCAGATTAAACAAAAGCGTGTCGATATTGAGCGGCGAGGCCGAGACCATAATCCATCCCGACAGCGGTAAACCCAGCATCAAAAAATACAAAAAGACATGGGTAGCTCCGGCTGCAGCTCTTTCCCACCGAGGCATATGGGTGGGGAGGGGTGGCGCTCTATGCATCAAGCGCCAGACCAGGCGGCAGATCGACAGCACCAGCACACTGATGCCAAAGGATTTGTGCCATTGTGTCAGTTCAAACCGGAAAGCATCAGTTTCGTCGAGCTGGGTCATATACTTTCCCATCATCAGTAGTCCGATGATGAGGATCGCTATCAGCCAGTGCAGGCCGATAGCGATTCCGTTGTAGCGATGTGTTATTTGCTGATGATCAGATGACTGCATACCGGCAAACGATCTCAGGTGTAGAGTGATCCTGATATCTGACTGGACTCACAAGAGTTGAGCCAGCCAGACATCAGGTGAGGGAGGGTGGAAGGCTTCTAGCTTGCAAACATTTCGGCTTCGATAAGCAACTTCACTTCGTCACTGACGAACGGTGCATTTGCGCCAAGGCCCCAGTCAGAACGTTTGATCTGACCTGTTGCGCTGATACCCACAACCGGCTTTTTGTTCATCGGGTGATTCATCGCTGCATTAATGGTGACATCGAGTGTGACCGGTTTGGTTTCACCTTTGATGGTCAGGTCCCCGGTCATTTGAAATTGACTGCCAGAGCCGGAAATTGAAGTGCTGGTGAAGGTAATGGCCGGGTTGCCCGCCACGTCCAGCCACTTTTCGCCAGTCAGGTGGTCGTACCAAATGTCAGAGCCGGTTTGTACGCTGCCTGATTGAATTTCTACAGCGACAGTCGTGTTGGTCGGGTTTGCAGTATCGAGGTTCATGTCAATGCTGAACTCATCAAAGGTCAGCACAGGGTTGGACAACCCGAGGTGGTTGTATTGGAACTGAATGTAAGCATGGGTTGGATCAACGGCGTACTGACCGGCAGGTACTTTGCCAAGATCTGCTTCTGCAAACGCTGCTTGCGGCGCCGCGGTTGCAACGACCAGCATAAAGGCTGATGTCAGCAGCGCAGCTTTATTTCGCAAGCCCCTGAGTGCTGAGGTTTTACCGGGGGATTGCGTTACATTGATAGGGTTATACTTGAAATGGCTTTCCATTGTCTGGCTCCGTAGCGTATTGGTGATTTGCAGGCTTGCTGCAGCCTTGGTTGGACAGAGTATAGCGCTTAAAGTTCCGGGACTGATAGGGTAGATGACCACTAACATGCGATCTAAAAACACTATTCTTAACCCACCTTCGAAAAAACACCTTGGTGAGCAATTCACCCGGGCCGAGGTGCAGTTGGCCAATAGAAATTCCGGGTGTTTGCTGGAATCTTTGAGACACGATGTGACGCCGATTGGGCAGCACTATTTGCTATCGCATTTCGATGTGCCCCATGTCGAGAGCGAGTCTGACTGGTCGCTGTCTGTTTGCGGTTTGGTGGGGTCTCCTCTTGATCTGAGTATGCAGCAGCTGAAGGACTTGCCACAAGTCTGCCGTGAGGTAACGCTGGAATGTGCGGGCAATGGACGGCAATTTTCTGATCCGCGCTGGCCCAGCATGCCATGGGGTGTAGAGGCTGTCAGCACAGCTCGCTGGCGTGGAACGCGCCTGTGCGATGTGCTAGAGCAGACAAAGCCGGACAGTTCCGTTGTGGAGTGGGTCTTCAGTGGTGCTGATCGCGGAGTGGATGGTGGTCAGTTGCACTTTTTTGAGCGATCACTGACAGCTGCAGACGCAATGAGCCCCGACGTCATGCTGGTATGGGAAATCAATGACCAACCTCTACCGCCTCAGCATGGATTTCCGCTGCGATTGGTGGTACCAGGATGGTACGGCATGGCAAGTGTCAAATGGCTGAGGCGCATCGAGGCGATAGATCATGCTTTTGAAGGCTATCAGCAGGTCAGCACCTATCAATATCGAAAAAGTGATCAGGACCCCGGGGTGCCAATTTCGACCATAAAAATTAAATCACTGATGGCGCCACCGGGTTACCCGGACTGGTCAACCCGTAATCGATTGTTGGAAGCAGGGCCTGTTGAGCTGACCGGGCGTGCCTGGTGTGGCGGCGGGGTTGCGGTGCACAGTGTAGAGGTGGGGATTGATGAAAACTGGTTTCCGGCACTACTGCATCCTGCAAACAATCAACATGCCTGGAACCGATGGACTTTTACATGGGATGCCGAGCCGGGGCAACATCTGTTACGTTGCCGGGCCACTGACGTTGAAGGCAATACTCAACCACTGCAGGCCGAGTGGGATCGTGGAGGTTTTGGCAATAATTCGGTCCATCAAGTTAATGTCTGGGTAGAAACCGGGCTGGCTTGATTCCCGGATTGAAGTACGACTCTGGCCGCGTCTTTGGTCGTTGGTGAATTTGTTTCGCATCTCCAGAACCAGCACACTCGGCTTGTTTGTTCACAAAACGGCACAGCCGTTTTATTTTATTATTTAAGCTATTGATTTTTAAATCTATTTGCAGATTTCATGTTTTGACTTGAGAGAGGCGCTAAGCTACCCTTCAGCAAGCAGTTATAACGACACTGCCTGTATTCTTTTGGAGGAGTTAATAATGTTTAAAAAATTCGTTGTTTCGACGGGTGTTACTGCAGTCGCCATGGCTTTCTCGGCCAGCTCTGTTTTCGCAGCCTGCGCGACGGACGGCATGCCTGATTCAATGGATGGACCCGATGGTTATCCCGCTCGAGCGCTGACCATGATTGTACCTTACGGCCCGGCCGGTGGTTCTGGTCAGGTTGCTCAGGCAATGGCTGAAGCCGTAACCGGTTTGACCAAGGTATCGATCAACCGTGACCACAAGCCAGGTGGATCAGGTACTGTAGGGATGACAGCATTCATGGCGTCTCCAGCTGACGGTTACTCGGTACTGGAACACATTGATGATGCTTCCAGTGCGCATGCACTCGATTCCGGTCGGCCAAACCCGGCAGAAGATCTGATTCCTCTGGTCACTTCCCAGATCACTTTTTCGCAAATCTACATCCGCACCGATGAAGATCGCTTCACCGATTGGAATTCATTCGTAGAGTGGGTGAAAGCGCAGGATGGCAAGGCATCTATTGCCAACGTTTCCAAAGAAGGTTCAATGGAACGTGTCACCATGAAATTCATCACCGATGCAACCGGTATGAAAATCCAGCAGATCTCCTTCGACAAGGGCGCGCCACGTTATGGTGCTCTGGCAGGTGGACAGGTGGATGCACTTTTCGAGCAACCAGGTGACGTCAGAAAATTCCTGGATGCCGGCAAGTTCAAGCCAATCCTGACCATTCTCAAGGAATCACCTGAAGCTTTTGCTGACGTTCCCAATCTGACCGATGCCGGTATGGATTTCGAGCCTCTGTTGCGTTTTCGTGGTTTCTACGTTCATAAAGATGCACCTGCTGACCGCGTAAAATGGTTGCAGTGGGCTTTCCAGAAAGCCTATTGTGAAGAAAGCTACCAGGCGTACAATGAGTCCAAATTCATGACGCTGATTGAAAGCTATCGTGATACCGCGGGTTCTCAGGAGTTGATTACCAACACCATCGCTCAGTATCGGGACGTATACAAAGAGATGGGATTAGAGGTTAAGTAACTCTGATTTTATTGTTGAAGCTTTATTGAGAAAAAGAGCCCTGATCGCATTGCGTGGTCGGGGCTTTTTCGTTTTATGGGCTGGAAAGCAATCAAGCTAGATGCACTATGAATAATTCAAGAATTTCCTACTATGTCGAGGCGGCTCTTTGGTTGGGGCTGGTCGGGTTTCTCTATTTTCACTCGTTTGATTTTAATCGTGAAATAGAAATCTATAAATACGGGGCAGCAGCCTGGCCACGAGCGATCCTGATCCTGATGGCTATCGCTGCCATCGGGCAATTGATTTACAACATCACACGCGCTAACCGCGTAGAGGCTGGCATGATGGCCTCTGCGATGGATGACGGCTCGGAAGAAAATGCCAGGGACTCTGGCAATACAGGTTTGCGTTGGTACCTGCATACAGCGCTATTGGTTGCGCTGCCTTTTGTCTATATCAATTTGCCCAAAATATTGGCCGGGACCAGCGATGTGGGTAGTCCGGAGCTTAATCGTTACAAGCTGATTTGTGCCGGTGTACTGGCCATCGTTTTTATTATTCTTGCCTGGCGCAATCATGTGGGAGCGGTTCTGGCCTTGCCGGTGATGTTTGCGGCCATGTTGCAGGACATTGGTTTTTACGCGTTGGCACCTGTGTTTATTCTGGGTGTGATGTTTTTGATGGGAGAACGTCGTTTTAACTGGATGGCCGCCATCATGTTTGCGATTTATACCCTGTTAATGTTGTTGTTTGTAAAGCTTTTATACGTTGGTTTGCCCACCGGCTACGTCAGGCCCTTTTATGATTTCGGTACCTGGGTTGTCACGGTGCTGCAATAGCTGCTGATTGAATGCTGGCAACCTCTAGTAAATTAACTTAAGAGAAACCCAATGGACGTTTTCGCGCTTTTTCTGCAGGGCACAGTGACCTTGTTCAGCGACCCGATCGGAATTCTGATCTTTTTTGGTGGGGTTGTTGGCGGGATGCTGTTTGGTGCAATACCCGGTGTCAGTATGCTTACGCTGGCGGCGATTCTGCTGCCCTTCACAGCGCACTTGAAACCGGAGCACGGCATCATGTTGTTCTCCGTTATCTATTGTACCGGTGTCTACGGAGGAGCCATTACCGCTATCCTGTTTAACATACCGGGGGCACCGGAAAATGCTCCGACGGCCTTTGACGGTTACCCGATGACACAAAAAGGGCAGGCGGGAAAAGCCGTGGGTGCTGCTGTGATGTGTTCTGCCCTGGGTGGCGTGGTGTCCTGCATCATCATGATGGCAGCTACCGCTCCTATCGCTGACTGGGCGATATCCGCGTTTGGTCCGCCAGAGATCTTTGCGCTGGTATTTTTCGGCTTGGCAGTTGCAGCTTCAGTCGGTGCCAAAACATTCTGGAAAGGGTGGTTGTCGATTTTACTGGGTTTGCTGGTTGCTGTGGTTGGTCTGGATCCGGTCGGGGGTATCGAGCGCTATGATTTCGGTATGCCCTATCTGTTGGCCGGGATTCACTTTATTCCGGTCATTCTCGGTTTTTTCGCGGTATCGGAAGTCTTTGTGCAGGCGGAAAAGAAAGTAACCGGCGCTTACAAGGCGCCCAAAATCAGTGTGGACTTTCCCTCCTTTGGCGAGCTTTGGGCACATAAAATTGCCGTGGTGCGCTCAATTATTATCGGCTTCTTCTGTGGCATCCTGCCGGGCATAGGTGCGACGCTGGCTGCGTTCATGGGGTACAACGAAGCGGTGCGATGGTCAAAGGACCGCATGGAATTTGGCAAAGGCAAGCTGGAAGGTGTTATCTCCTCCGAAACCGCCAACAATGCTGCAACCGGTGCCGCGATGATCCCGCTGTTGGCTCTGGGTCTACCGGGTGGCGCGCTGACCGCAATGATGGTTGGTGTGTTTCAAATGCATGACATGGAGCCCGGGCCTCTGGTGTTTATCAATAGTCCGGATCTGGTTTGGGTCGTGTTTGCCGCAATGTTTTTTGCCAACCTCTCGATCCTGTTTATCGGATTTCTGGAAACCAAAACCATCATAAATCTGTTGCGTATTCCGTTTCAGTTTCTGGCACCGATGATCCTGCTGCTGGCGACCGTAGGTGCCTATGCTGTGCGTGGCCTGGCTGTTGATGTTATTGCGATGTTTCTGGCCGGTGTGATCGGGTTCTTCCTGCGTCGATCAGGTTATTCTGTGGCTGGTATCGTACTCGGGTTAATACTGGGGAAAATAGGTGAACAGACCTTCGCCCAGGCCATGCAGATGTTGTACTTTGAGTTTGGTGGTTTCTTCGGCAGACCCATCGCACTTGGCTTGCTGATCGCCGGTGTGCTCACCCTGGCTGGCAGTATTTATGGTGCATTTTTCAAGAAGCAGCCCCAGTCCCAATCGCAGCCACAGCCGCAGTCGCAGTCAGTCAGCTGATATGGGGATCTGGTTAATCATCTATCAGGTAGCGGCTGACAAGCAGGCCGAGTATCTTGATTGGTTTCATCAGATTCATGTTGCAGAGAAGCTGGCGCGGCCGGGTTATGACTGGGCGGCTCACTACAGCGGGGAAGCCAGTCTTGATCCCGGCATGTCTTCCGTTGATCAGGCTGGCCGGAAAACCTATGCCGCGCTGTTTGGATCCCATGACAGCTGTCGGGCTTTTTATGATCCCAGCCCGGCCCAGCTAAAGCCCAGGCAGGATGAGTTGACACGAACGATGATCGCCTGCAGAGAGAATGTGCGCATGATGATCCTGACGCAAGAATGGTCGGTTAAACGTGCCCCTGATGTGAATGTCGTTGATGCGTCGTTGTTGCAGATCCAGCTTTTTTCATCAGAGCAGGATGATCAGGTGATTGGTGCCTGGTGCGCGCAGCAGCAGTTTCCCGAACTGTCTTCAGATAGTGGCTGCCTGCAAGCGAGTAAATTGCTCGC
>CALFCE010000295.1 GCA_937951215.1 uncultured Granulosicoccaceae bacterium | reverse complement strand
TTGTTGCTATCGGCAGGTGCGGACGGGTTATTGCCGGCTTCAGTCTGATCCGGTGTGCCATCTCCATCTGAATCCAGCTCACGGTAGTCAGGTGCACCGTCGCCATCCGAGTCCAGAGGTTGCGCGCTGTTACCACCGGATTCAACACTGTCCGGTATGGTGTCGTTATCGCTATCGGTATCTCTGAAATCGATGTTGCCGTCACCGTCGGTATCAAACAGAGGCAAACCGCTTGACTGGACCGAATCGTCAACACCTTTACCGTCGTTGTCAAAAAAGCCATCCACGATTCCGTTGTTGTCATTGTCCGACCCACCGGCTTCGGTCAAATCGAATATTCCGTCATTGTCACTGTCGAGATCACGGAAGTCAGGAACACCGTCTGCGTCGTTGTCTGCAACAGCGGTGGCCAGTTGACCCGAGTCAGGTGAGGTTTCAAGGATATCGGCAAGACCGTTGTTGCCAGTAGGCAAACCGATATCTAAGGCACCATTGAAGTTGCCATCCAGAGCCAGAACCTGAGCGGTGTTGTTGCTGGCCTCGATGTTATCGAGGATACCGTCATTGTCGGAATCAAGATCCCAGGCATCGGGTCTGCCGTCACCGTCAGTGTCGGTAGAACCGGCATCGAGAAAACCGTCACCGTTGTTATCGACAGCACCTTCGAGAAAATCGGGGATGCCATCATTGTCATCGTCCAGATCCTCCTGGTTGCGCAGGCCATCACCGTCAGTATCGGGGCCATCAGTCGCAGGTATGATCGTGTCACTGTCGCCAGGGCTTGGTAGTTGCGTTGGTGTACTGCCACCTTGATTTCCGTTGTTGGAAGGTGAATCACCATTGATAACAACCCCGATATTGGCCTCGGGTAGTCTCTGTCCATTGTTGTCGATTGCCACTACCGAAAATTCGTACTGGACACCGGGCTGCAGATCATCGAAGAAAAAGCTGGTCCCGCTGGTTGATGCCACCGCTTCTCCGTTGCGCAAGATATCGTACTGCGCAATGCCGGCTGGTGAGCTGGCTGCTGACCAGAAAAGCTCTCCGCTGGTATTGGAATAGACTTGCACATCGAGATCACCTGCACCACTCACTGATGCCGGCTCATTGGTGTTCACTGGCGGAGCAACAATTTGATCTGCAAATCGCAAGGTGCCATCTTCGGCAATCACCGTAATATTCCCGACGACGTAGGTTTGGCCATCATCGGCGCGTCCCACGACTTGAAGCTCGTATGAGCCGTTTTGAGTGATTCCGCTGACGTAAAGGCTGTTGCCGTCTACTACTTTGTAAAGCTCGCCGTTCAGGTAAACCTCAAAGGTACTGAACCGGGGGTCATCAGGACGCGCCCAGAATATTTCGAATGATTGCGCGTCATAGATCTGCCCTTGCAGTTGGCTGGGGGCAGGTTGGACAGGGGCATCGTTGGCAACGACAGACACCTCTACCGTCAATATTGCCGGGTTCGAGCGTAACCCACTCTCACTTATTGCGGTGACCATGTACTCGTACGAGCCAGGTGCGACAGTATCATCGAAGTAGCTGTTGATACTGACAATGCTGACAACATCGCCATGACGACGTACTTCATAAGTGAATACTGCCGGTCCCTCGGTCGGGGCGTCCCAGAAAAGTTCCAGACTGTTTTCGGAATACACTTCTGCACGCAAGCCACCCGGCATTCCAGGTGGTATCAATTCCGGCTTGTCGTTGACTCCTCTGACGTAGCGTCTGATCAACGTGGTGGACCCTGTTTCATCACCTGTGAACAGATAGTCCTCAGTGGAGTTGAGATAGTCACCCTGGGTATTGGTTGACTGAATTTCAGTTAAATCCACGCTGTCCAGCGACAAGGTTTGTGTCGTACCGTAAATATCGAGCACTCGTCCGGAAACCGACAGTTGCCGTCCAAGGTCTTCATCTGCCGAGTACAAGGCTGTTGCAGTCAGCATCATGTCGCTGAGGCGCAGGCGAGCAACGAACTGTCCTGTCGTCACTGTTTCTTTTGATGGGTCTGTACAAGGATCACAGGCTTCCTGTTCGTCACCCACAATAAATAAAGCGATGTCGTCAGTGACATAGACATCAGGCCTGGCTGCGAATCCAAGGACCCCACCTCCGACGTTGGAGGACAAAACACCCTGTTGAGTGACCGATGCTGTTTGCGGGTCAAGGTGTGTCCACTGATAGGTGTGCAAATTGGCCGGAAGGCTGACAATCTGCTGGATGACGATGATCTGCATCGGCGTCAGCAAAGCTTTTACCTGAAGCTCGGGATCGATGTTCAGACCATGATCTCCAAGCTCAGACAATTCTCCGCTTTGTGTGGCCAGAAATAACTTGTCTTTGCTAAGGCACAACAGGTTGTCGCCTTCTTGTAATAACGTCTGACGACAAGCTTGTCCTGCAGGTAGCTCTACGTTCCAGAGAGCTTCTGGTTGGTCATAGGCAAATGCTCTGATAAAGGGAGCGGTGTCGTCGTTACCAATTCCTGATTGGTACCACAGGGATTCCGCATAAGTGTGTTTGGTATCCGCAGTCTCGTTGACGGCAGAGGTTGGGCTCTCCTCGCCTACCGGTGTGCCCGAGGTATCCAGCGCTTGTTCATATTGGAGATTGTCACCGGTTTTGGTGTAGACCGATCTTAATGCTCCATTTTGACCAGGGGTTACAAATGCATCGGTTCCAGCCAGCACTGCTGTGATATTGGAGTTATCCACTATCGTCGTGCGCTCGGAAGAGCATGCAGCCAGCATTCCCAGCAGCACCAAACCCAGAGGAAAGCCAAAGGTTCTGTGCATGCGTCCCGATGATCGCCTGTTATCGACCGGCTGCTGACAAGACTTGCTGGCATCGTTTTTTAAAGTTCTGCCCAGCGCATTGCCCAAAACACTTGTGAGCGCATCACCCAGTGCCCTGTCCACTGACTTTGTTGCCTTCATATTCACCCCGAATTTCAACAATTTTTAGTATCAATACTGTCGGATTCTACTCGGAGTGAGGGTTTGATATCGCGTAGATGGCGTACTTTTCGGTAAATACTTTGTGAACAAATGGGGGGACGGGGCTAGCCGGATTTTCATCTTCCAGCAGTGGTTTCCGGGTTTTCGCTGGCAAGCGTGGAGATGACAACAAGCACCTGAATTGCTTGCTCAAAAATATCAGTGAGTTATGGGCAAAAGTGAAGAATTTCCCTGTAAAAACAGTAAATTTCAAGGTGAGTCGGGGAAGGGGAGGAGCATGGATTTGCCGGAACGGCAGCAAGCAGCAGCTTCATGGTGAAATTTCCCCTTCAAGCTGTTAATTACCTGTCTGGGTGCCCGATTGGCCACCCGATTACCAGCACTGATCCGCTGCAAGAGTGCAGAGGATCAGTTAACTGAGTAAGTGATCTGCAGTTGTGAAAACGCTGCTTGGTCAGGCTGGAGCCTCACGCTCGATAAATTTCGCAGCCACTCTCTCATGATTTATTTTGTAGGTACCGTTGGCAATGGCAGCTTTTATTGCTTCAACTTTTTCATGGTTGAAAGTCCTGTTGCCGTGGTCTCGACGTTTGCTGGGTGGTGACTTTCCTTCCACGGTGGTTGGATTAGCGGCAACCGTTTCACCCGATTGCTGATCACTTTGAGCCGGTTGTTTATTATTGACCACCACCACAGCACCTGAATCCTGAGTGGATGGACTGTCGGTTTTTTTCGGTGTTTCGGCCGAGCGGTTACTCGAACCAGTGATGTTATTGCGTTTCTCTCTGGCTTCCGCAATATCGAAGACGTTACCCTTGCGCTGTAACGCTCTACGTGAACTAGCCATTGGCTTTTCCCCCAAATTTCCAGTTATCTGGAGTTGCTTGCCGACAGGCAGCCATCAACTCTCTCTGGATTATTATTATAATTTTCGGCACTGCTTCTGTGTCAGCACTCGCACAACGTGTTTCGGCGCTCAAGCAGGTAAATGTAACCTTTTGTGTGATAGGGGACATTGGTTCACAGGTCATTTGCATGATGTTCATCATTTTTATTTGGCAATGTCATTTGAATCACAACAACAACACAGCATTACATAATCACGTGGTCAACACCATAAAAGTTGTTAACCGCGTGATCAAAATTATACTTTCCGCCGAATTGCGTCACCGTTATTAAAGTTTCACAGAAGATTGCCG
Organism: uncultured Granulosicoccaceae bacterium; assembly: GCA_937951215.1. Lineage (GTDB taxonomy): Bacteria > Pseudomonadota > Gammaproteobacteria > Granulosicoccales > Granulosicoccaceae > CALFCE01. The sequence goes on along the minus strand of CALFCE010000295.1, from coordinate 7,345 downwards.
TAACCCCGCATACAAGGTGAGGTTCAACGGAGATTTCTGCCGGTGAATAACCCGAACAGAACCGCAGTTAGTGTTTCGGGTTGATTTCCAGGAGCAGGCACTGCAAAAGCGAGAACGGTGAGAATACGGTCATGAAGCAATCTGAATCCAGCAAGCCACGTTCGGCGGTGTCACATGAACACGAAGGCGAAGATTCAGAGGATGCTGCAGCGGCTGTCATTTCCGCACTATTGCAAAGAAGCAGTGCCAGCCTGGACAGAATTGTCGAGCTGGATGCAACGCTACGACAACTTCGGGATTTGTGTGATCCGGCGCGTGTTCCGGCCCAGGAGTTAGCCAGTGTCTGCAGCAGCGGTTCGGCTGAGGATTTCGAGCGGTTGAAAAATCGCTGTCTGGCTGTCATTGAAGCTGATGTTTCAGAAAAGCTGGAACACGATCAGTCCGATCCCCAGAAAAACCAGAGATTAAGTGACAGTGCAATCACATTGCCTGATCTTGCTGCATTTGAGGCCGGCTTTCAGGTCAATGTTGACCATCTTTCGGATCTTGACCATCAGTTGTTTCTGACGCGTCTGCAGCAGGCTCGAAGAGCAAAACTACCTGTTCACGCCAGATTGCAGGGTGTCAGAATAGCGGCTCGCTACCCCCATGATGCTGCGCGCTTGCCTTGTCACGCGGTCAATTCTCTGACGCCGCTGACTGGTGTCGGTGCGAGTATTGTCGGAAATGCGGTTTTTTCATCGAGCCCGGCCCGCGACTACCATTTACCAGTTGACGAGGGTGATGTTGTTATCAATGGGTGTTCAATAGCGGAGTGTAGAGGCACGGTTGAGGAATTGATCGAGGCCATTAATCGCGAACGTCAGCAAACCAGAGTTGATGCTGCACAGTTAGCCGATGGCAGTCTGGTGTTGAATAGTGTTGATGGCGTTGCTATCAAGCTTGAGGTGCACTCGCAGGCTGCGTCCCTGGTCAGCGGGTTCCGGATGGGCTCTGTGTTCGTTCCGGCCCGCAGCTGCGGTGTTATCGCGTGGATCGCCGAGCAGGCCAGTGAGCTGGTGTTTGACAGCTCTGCCACCAGCCTGGCCCTAAACGGCTTGTCCGAGGATCATATTTCGCTGAAGCGTTTCAGTATTGTCGATTTGACCTTTGAAAATGCGACGCTTGCGCAAATATCGATGGCTGTTATTGATCGGCTTTGCCGTGCTTTACAGGCTCAATACCGACATCTGGTCACGCAACTGGACGTGCTGGTTGAGAAGTATGCGACTGATACCGATGCAGGTAAGCGGCTGCGGCAGTGGCTGGATTCCTTGCAGGGGTCCCTGCAGTTGCAGACGGGCTGAACAACTTTCCGCCAGCGTATAATATGGTGTCAATGTGCACTTGCTGTGGCCTGTCAGCGGTTGGGTTAAGGCTGGAGCAAGCCATATTCAGGCCTTGATAACAGTTGTGATGTAAAAAAATTGCTCGTCAATTCTTTGTCTTTCTCAATTCATCTTCTATCCTCAATAACAACCGTTCAGAACTGTGGCGTGGATGCAACAGATCTCGAGCGCGAATAGACGACGGCAAGTTACCCGACAGCGATTCTGAATCGCATCGGTTTTGATACCCAATGTATGGGATGGTGGACAAAGCACATGGCACCCAAGAAGACAGCAAAAAAAATTCTGATCATAGATTCGAATTCCGAGCAGTCACTAAAGCTGTCGCACCAGCTCGAATTTATTGATTATGAGCCCAAGGTGCTGAGCTCGCCGGAATTGCTGGCCAGCATGAGTGACATCAGCGAATTCCGGGCAATATTTGTATCGAATTTTCATGGCATCGTGGCCTGGGCTGAGAAGCTGGCCAGCGACAATGAAAAATGTCCTCCGTTGGCCTTGCTGCTGGGTGACCAGCCAGCTGATCTGAGTCAGGATGAAATTGAAGCGCATTTCATCGGCTGTCTGAAGACAGATCTACGCTATGCAGACTTGTCCGATATTCTTCATCGAGCTGAAGTGCGAGGCACCGCCGCAACCAAACCCAACAAGGAAGGCAGTCAGAACCCGGAGCTTTTTCGCAGTCTGGTGGGCAACAGCCGCGCCATTGTTCGCGTTCGCAAGATGATCGACCAGGTTGCACCGACGGAGGCCACAGTACTCATTCTGGGTGAGTCGGGAACGGGTAAAGAGGTTGTGGCGCGAAACATTCACTACTACTCGAATCGACGTAACAAACCCTTTGTACCGATTAACTGCGGTGCTATCCCGAGGGAGCTGCTGGAGAGCGAGCTATTCGGTCATGAAAAAGGTTCCTTCACCGGTGCGGTGGGTGCCAGGCAGGGGCGTTTCGAGCTGGCAGAAGGTGGCACGATTTTTCTGGATGAAATCGGAGATATGCCACTCAATATGCAGGTCAAGCTTCTACGCGTGATTCAGGAAAGGTCCTTTGAACGCGTCGGCAGCAACAAGAGCATGAAAAGCGATGTTCGCATCGTTGCAGCAACACACCGTGATCTGGAGAAACTGATCGAAGACGGTACTTTTCGTGAAGACTTGTATTACAGACTGAATGTCTTTCCGGTTGAGATGCCACCGCTTAATAGCCGGGCAGAGGATCTGCCGCTATTGGTTAATGAGCTTATTACCCGTCTGGAGCATGAGAAAAAGTCATCGGTCAGGCTCACCCCGGCGGCAATGATGGCTTTGTGTAACTACGATTGGCCCGGTAATGTACGCGAACTTGCCAATCTGATGGAACGGATGACCATTCTCCATCCTTACGGGGTGGTCGACGTGTCGGATTTACCGACGAAAGTAGCCCCGCATGGGCGTGGTCAGGTCGTTTCTGAAGAGGCGGGTGATACCGACGAGGCGATGCCACATGTCATGGCCGGCATGCCGGCAAAAGCGTTAAATAACGCTCCCAGACTACCCCGTGACGGCATCGATCTGAAACAGCATCTGACCGAGATAGAAATAAGCCTGATCGAACAGGCGCTGGACGAATGCTCTGGCGTGGTGGCTCACGCTGCGAATCGTTTGAAAATCAGGCGTACAACGTTGGTTGAAAAAATGCGCAAGTACAGCATCCAGCGTCCTGAAGAGGTATCCTGAGCAACACCGTTCCTGCCCACCTGAAACTTGGGGCTGCTGGTCGCTTGTCACCAGCCCTGTAATTTGTGACCAAGGCGGCCCGCCCGGGCCGCCATATTTACACCGGCAACGCCTCCCTGGCAAAAATTCGTAACCGTTTGCCAGCCAGTCTCCCTGCTGGTGGAGCTGCTGAGTGGTTTGTTGCCCCGGCAAACTGAGTACTGTCTCCCAATTCAAAAAACTAACCCGTCGCTTCGCTATTGGCGCGCGATCTATCGGCACTCTGTGGTGCAGCTCTTGCACCTTTGGACGCCGTGGTTTGCGGTGATTTCGAGATTAATCGCGATCGTTTTAGCGGCAGGAGGACCTGTCAAACATGATTTCCTTTTTTGCGGTTACAGGCAGAGCCGCTGTATCAGGTGTCCTGGACATCCTGATCCGGAGGAAATTTAAGGACGTCGATATCGAAAAACTCCAAGTGAGTTGACGACATTGCGTGTTTTGGTTGTTTGTGCGGATTTTCATTGCGTGATTAAAAAAGTAAACAGCAAGTCCAGTTTCGGTTTTCCAGTGTTCCTGGTGGCATTTCGCACCGGGTCACAACAGACCGAGTTGCTCTGATGTTGCCGAATTACTCTGAATCCAATGCTCCGCAACGAGTGGGTGGTGGTGAAAGAAAGCCGGTGCAGACGATTTCTGTACTCGGTGCAAAAGGTGGTGATGGCAAATCCAGTATCGCGGTCAATCTTGCGGTTGCGCTGGCCAAACAACACCACAAAGTCATCCTGCTGGATGGCAACTTGTCGATGGGCGATGTCAGAAGCATGTTGGACCTGCGGCCTGCCCATGATGTGTCTCACATTTTTGACGGTCATCGTGGTTTGCAAGATGTGATGTTGAACGGGCCCGCAGGCATAAAAATTGTCCCCGGTTCTACGGCCAACCACGAACTGGCACAGCTGTCACAGATTCAACATATAGGGCTCATAAATTCATTCAGTGAACTGGATGAAGATGCCGACATATTGATAGTCGACAACGATTCCGGCCTCTCCCAGAGCGTGCTGAGTTTCGCACAAGCCTCGCGAGAAAACCTGATTGTTGTCTGTGACGAACCAGCGTCTCTGAATCATGCGTTAGCCACCATCAAAGTGTTGAACGAGCAATTCAGAAGTGATCACTTTCGGCTGGTGGTAAACAAGGTTGACTCGTCACAACATGGTTTGGATATTTTCAAGCGGCTGTCCAAGCGTGTAAACAGCCAGATGGATATCGTGCTGGATTACTGCGGATCCGTACCATTTGATCCGCAAATGAAAAAATCAATAAGTGAAAGGCGCGCTGTTGTTGATGCGTATCCGAGGAGCAAATCGGCGCTCTCGTTTACCAAAATGGCATCACGCGTTGAATGCTGGCCACGGCCGTTAGAGCCTGAAGGTCACTTGGAATTTTTTGTTGAGCGTTTGGTGACCAACCATGCTCAATACCCGGTGAGAGAACACGAATGAATGCACATGCTATGTACAATGAGGTCGAGACGGTTGATCCGGATGGCCTGGTTGCTGCAAACGCCAACCTCGTAAAACGTATCGCGTTTCACCTGATGAACCGCCTGCCACCGAGCGTGCAGGCTGAGGATCTGATTCAGGCGGGCATGATTGGTTTGCTGGAAGCTGCGCGCCACTATGATCCATCCCAGGGTGCGAGTTTTGAGACCTATGCTGGAATTCGTGTCAGAGGTGCGATGCTGGACGAAATTCGTCGCTCCGACTGGACACCGCGTTCCGTACATCGCAAATCCCGGGAAGCTGCGGAGGTACTGCGGGAAATTGAACAATCGACCGGACGCGACGCGAAGGATGCCATTGTTGCTGAAAAGCTGGGTCTGGATCTGTCGGCCTATCACGTCATCTTGACCGAAAGCACAGCTGCTCACATTTTCAGTTTTGACCAGCCTGACGAGCATACCGGTGAAACCTTGACCCTGCCGCAAAGCGATGAAGCGACACCCAGTGAAAGTGTGGAATATCTGTCGTTCCGCGATGCGCTGGCCGAGTCAATTAAAAACCTGCCTGAACGAGAAAGCCTGGTGATGTCTTTGTACTATGACGAGGACTTAAACCTTCGCGAGATAGGCGACATCCTTGGCGTCAGCGAATCCCGTGTTTGTCAGATCCATGGGCAAGCCTTGGTCAGGCTGAAAGCGCGACTGGCTGAGTGGACGCAACGCTAGGTCTTACGTGTCGCGAAAGTCGGGCTGGGATAGAGAGCATGGTCACTGAAGAACAGCAGTGGTACGTTCAAAAAGGGTCACATGTGCAGGGACCCTATACGACCAATGAAGTTGGCAGGTATCTTCTGCTGGGCCGTGTCCGTAATACCGACCGGGTCAGCAAAGACGGTGAGCTGTGGGAACCGGTCACGCAAGTGCCGGAACTGATCCCGGAAGAGTTGCTCAACCTCGACACAGATATGGGTTGGAAAAAGTATTTACAGACTCATCAACAGCACGATGAGCGTCAAACGCAAAGTCTCGCCGAGATTGGTCTTGCCGAAAGGGCTGAAGCCGAGCGGCGCCAGAATACCCCGGCATCGCAGGCAACCTCAATCCGCAATGACTGGGTGACAGTGCAGACCCGTATCAGACCGGTCTCGTTATTGCCTCTGTGTCTGCTGGGGGTAACCTTGATGGTGTTGTTGCTGGTTATCTATATCAACTCGACCAGTCATTTGTTGTAGTTATTACGGTTGTCGATTGTTTTCATCGTTACAGCTTGCGATGGTGACACCCTCCGGTCATGCGTGTTGGCATAACTATTGCGAAATCAGGATAACCAATCTTCTGGTCTTTCCAGACAAGCCAATCGGGTGATATCACCAATGTCTGTAGAACTATCGATAATCTTATGAGCCGCCGAACGGAATCCTCAGGGCCAATTAATACTGTTGCGCGACTGGGCGAACTTTCTGCTGAACGTATGGATCAGCAGATGAGATTGCTTGAAATCAGTTCCATGCTGCATCGAAAGCTGGACCTGCCGTTGTTGCTTGAGTGTTTCTTTACTGAATGCCAGAGTTTCCTGTCCTTTGAGGGTTTGTCTTTCACTGTTGCAAATAGCCATGAAACGATCATGGTCGGGGACAACAGGCAGCATCTGAAACACTATCCGATACAATTGGCTGGAGAGTCATTGGGCCAGCTGACCGTGCACACCGCTCAGGTGTTGTCACCGAAAGACCAGCGACAGATGGACAGATTGATACTGTCGATAGAATATCCTCTGAAAAATGCGCTGGACTACCGGGTTGCCGAGCGGGCCACGCTGGTCGATCCGTCTACCGGCATCTTCAATCGAAAAGCTCTGGAGCGGGAGTTACCCCGTGAAATGCTGATCTCGAAACGCAGTGAGATTCCGCTGTCGTTGCTGATTCTGGATCTGGATCATTTCCATCGCATCAATGAAAGTCACGGATATGCGGTCGGTGACGAATTGATTCAGGAGGTAGCCAATACCCTGAATAACAATCTGCGTGAAGCCGATGTTATTTTTCGTCTTGAACCGGACAGCTTTGCCGTGATTCTCGGAGAAACCGATTTTGATGGGGCGCTGACGGTATCCGAGCGATTGCGGACCAGTATCGATACCTGCTACCGGTATAACAATATTCAATTGTTGCAGAACGCCAGCGCAGGTGTCACAGAAATGTCCGAAGCGGACACAGCGTCAAGCCTTATTGAAAGAGCACAGGCGGCCCTAATCCAGGCAAAGAGAGCCGGGCGCAATCGGATCAGGTCATTGCATGCCGAGGAAGTGGTGTCCCAGTCTTGAGCCTGGCGAAAGTTTGTCAGGAAACTTCCAAGAGATTGTTGACAACCATAGGCTGATTTCGGCTATAATTCCGCGCGTCGCAGCCTTCATGTCTTGTGCGGTCACAGTAATTGTGTCCCCTTCGTCTAGTGGCCTAGGACTCCGCCCTTTCACGGCGGCAACAGGGGTTCGAGTCCCCTAGGGGACGCCACTCCTGTTTTACCTCCGCTGACGCGTAATCGCGTCTTCCCCACCGATCCCGTCTTGTTGGTACTGGCCCGGATGTTGGCCCGGATGTTGGTCGGGTTGTTGGCCGAAGCATTGGCCACTTGCCAACCCGGATTCCGCTTCCGCGAGAAAAATCAGCAATTTGATTACCAGTCGGTGAAAAATTGCTGTGCCACAATTTTAAACACCCCTTTTTGTACTGTATCGTTGACAATCATGATCTGT
>CALFCE010000294.1 GCA_937951215.1 uncultured Granulosicoccaceae bacterium | reverse complement strand
ATGGTACCCACTGACGGTTGATTTCAGCGGGCCGTCTGCCAATGAAACAGATGCCAGCCCCAACCCGTTTCTTGACTACAGGCTGAATGTCCAATTTACCTCTCCATCGGGGCGCAACTACACGGTACCCGGTTTTTTTGCCGGCAATGGTAGTGGTGAAGGTAGCGGGAACATCTGGCGCGCTCGCTTCTCGGCAGACGAAGCTGGAACCTGGCGCTACCGCGCAGACTTCAGGCGCGGAAACGAAATCGCCGTCGACCTGACACCGGATGCCGGTGAGCCGGATTCATTTAACGGTGAATCCGGTGAGTTCAACATAAGCGGCGTTAATCCCTCGGCACCCGGCTTTCAACGCTGGGGCCGACTCGACTACACCGGTGAGCACTATCTTAAATTTCGCAACGGTCCGCATTGGTTAAAGACAGGGACTGACAGTCCGGAGAACCTGCTGGCTTACGCTGGTTTCGATAACACCACCGATCTCGGAGGCGCGGTTTCCGGATTTTTGCATCGCTATGAGCCCCACGTCGCAGATTGGCGTGAAGGTGATCCCTTCTTTGTCAGCCGCGATAGCGGCGTCGACAGTCGCGGAATCATCGGCGCACTTAACTACCTGTCAGATCAACGCATTAATTCTATCTATTTTCTTCCGATGAATCTGGGTGGAGACGGTTACGATACGCACCCGTTTCTGGCGCCAGAAAAATCGCGATATCACAAAACGCACTTTGATGTGAGCAAGTTGGCTCAGTGGAATACGGTTCTTTTGCACGCCCAACAAAAAGGTATTGCACTGAATATCGTGCTAAACGAAACCGAGCTTGAAAATCGTGAATGGCAGGACAATGGGCAGTTCGGTGTTGAGCGCAAACTTTACTATCGCGAGATGGTCGCCCGATTCGGCTACCTGCTAGCCGCCAAGTGGAACATTTGTGAGGAAAATAATTTCTCGATTGATTTTGTGCGGGAAGCGGCGAAGTATTTGTCCGATCTTGACTGGAGTGCCAAGGCGGTCAGCCTGCACACGCCGCCGGACAGATTCGAAAACTACGAGGAATTGCTGGGAAATCCGCTGATCACAGCGACATCGATTCAGTACAGCATCGACAGAGCGGGTGAGTATGTTGAAACCTGGCGGCGACGATCGCGTGAAAGCGGTGTGCCCTGGGTTATCGATATGGACGAAAATGACAAGGGTCTGCTCGACAACAATGCAGACGACTTGCGAAAGCGCGTGCTTTACGACGTGCTGTTTAGCGGTGGCAACATTGAATGGTACTTCGGATTCGGCGGGCTGCCACTTGGCGGTGACGTCACGCTTGAAGACTTCCGCACCCGCGAACCCATGTGGAACTACTCCCGTCATGCACGCAGTTTTATTGAAGCACAACTCCCCTTCTGGAATATGCAACCTGCTGACCAGCTTGTACGCAATGAGAACAACGATTTTGGTGGTGCTGAAGTATTGGCGGCCAATGGTGATGTCTATGCGGTGTATCTGCCAAATGCGAGTGGCGAGCCGGCAATCGAACTGCCACAGGGCGCTCAACGCTGGACTCGGCAATGGTACAACCCGCGAAGCGGCAACTACGAAGGGCAGACAGAATCAATACAGGCCGCAGGTTTAACCCCGCTGGGATCACCCCCGTCTCAATCCAGTGAAGATTGGGTCGTGTTGCTCAGACGTGAAGGTGCCCCGGTACCAACTGAATCACAAACAGATAACAACAATGTCGCCGCTGGCAACCAGACTCCGCAAGCGCCAGCACCCACAGTTGGCAACGATGAAGTCGGCATTTCTCCCATCGCCAATCAAAACATCAGTGTGGGTGAACCGCTTGCAATTGTAGCCTCGCCGTACAGCACGAGTGGGTTAATTCCATCCATGTTTCTGGTCGGCGCACCGGGCGATGCGACTTTTAATGACAACGGTAACGGAACTCGAACCTTTGCCTGGACGCCAACGACTTCCGGCAGCCAACAAATAACCGTTGTCGTTCAGGATGCCGGCAACAACAACACGCGCTCGGAATTCAATTTTACAATAAACGTTGGAGGAAACGATGCTGGAAACATTGCTGGCGACAGCGATAACGGCTCCAACAACAGCGCAGGCTCGCTACCGGAAATTCAGATGCCCTCCAGTGTAGAGGTCCAACTGGGTAACACACTGGAACTGGTTATTACTCCAGTCGATGCTGACGGTGGTGTGCCACCGCTATGGATCGACAACTTGCCCGGTGGGGCTGAATTCAGCGATAACTTTGACGGCACCCGCACCCTGCGCTGGACACCTGGCGGTGAGGACATTGGCGTGACCAACTTGCGAGTGGTTGCAAGGGATACCGGTGATGCAAGTGAGGGACAGACGGTGACTCGCGATTTGCGTGTGCTGGTCAGAAACTGATAAGCGCAGGATAGACTGCGCAATCAAGGTAATAAGGGCGAGGTAATACGGGTCAGTTTATACGGCCCTGATTTTTCTACTTGCCTCAACCCGGACCACCTCGGGGGCGAGTTTGCTCCCGAGGCTATCCCGTTTTCTCATGATTCCAGCACTCGATACTGGGTGACCAGATAATCATCGGGCTTGCTGCCTTGACTCTCTGAGTATTTGCCAACACTCCACCGAGACTCGGCACTACTTTGTTCCGCACCAGGTTCCTGCCGGCTTACCTTACGCTGATGGGACCACAGCCGGTAACGTAACCAGGCTGACAAGCCCAGTGCGATCATCAGTACACTACCAAACAAGACTGCCAACAGCGGAATAAAAAACACGAAACCTGCTACCAGTAATAACGGCAGTGTCACCACAGCCAGCGCTGAGCGTATCTTCTGACCAAAACTCTGGCCGATATTCTGGCCGATATTCTGGCCGAAATTCTGCCCACCAATCCCGGCTGGCTTCAGAGCGTCGGCTTTACTCAACAAAAACTGAAAATTCATTATTTGAACTCCCTAATTGAAAAATCAAATACTCACTTGACCTGATTTAAGCAAACAACCATGGAGAATCACCATGGTTAATTGCGTTCAACAGCCACTACCCGATGGTGTCAGATATCGGCCCTATTCGGCGCGCTGGCCATAAACCGGTTAAATTCCTCTTCATCAGCCCGGCGCTTGGCTTCATCCCTGAATTCATTAAAACGATCAGCTCGGGCTCGAATTTCATCCCGGATCTCCTGTATGCGATCGTGCTGAGTTTGCTGATAGGCATTAAAGACAGCGTTGCCACTATCAAACGACCGACCCATTTTCCCGTTGCCGAACGTACGTGACCAAAGATCACGAATCGCACCGGGTAACTCCTGCACGCGACGGCCTTTTATGATCCAGTACAAAATGACCAATCCTACGGGCCAAAAGAAAATAAAACCCAGTACCATGGCGGCGATATTGCTGCCACTCCAATTAGCGTTTCCGGTCATTCCACCAAAGCAGGAGCCACGATTCTGCATCCCGGGCAGCGCATTGGAGGAAGTGCCATAAGTTGATTCGTTGCTTGATGCCATAATTTCAATCCTCTTCTTCCGTTAAAAACACAGTTTTAAGAACAACCGACAAGCGCTTGTACGGACAGTGGTCCGTAACAGTGGGTACCAAAAAAATATCGGCTTAACACTATGTGGTGCACTTGAACCACTCAATGTGATCACTGTTCACATAGAATACAACAGTTTTTCACATAATTTCAAGTAATTTCGAAATTTATGTGAACATTGTGCACATTATTTGGATACAATAGTGTCATGAAAAAGGCAAAAGACAGTTACCACCATGGGAATCTGGCCGAATCGCTGCTGGATGCTGTGGACGAAATTGCGAGCAAATTCGGCCTCGAAGCCGTGACATTAAGAGCCTGCGCCAAGCTGGTAGGCGTCTCCCCCAGCTCTGCGTTCAGGCACTATGCAGATAAACGAGCACTGCTGACAGCTTTCGCAACCCGGGCTTTAAATCAGTTATCCGAGTCACTGGACAAGGCCAATCACCAGGCGGGCAAGGAGAATACCGACGCTTTTCTCGCCGTAGGTCTGGCTTACATAGACTTTGCGATCACCAAACCCGCGTTCTTTCGTGCCATGTGGCGTGAGGAGACGATCTACACCAGCGATGAATCCTATGTAGAAGCGTCAAATGCGCTGAGTGCTCATTTGCAGGGAGGTTTTGCAGAAACGATCGAGGATCGTGACCCAACCAGCCTCAGTACCCAGGAGCTGCTGGTGTGGTCATCGGTACATGGTCTGGCCAATCTGTTTGTCGAGGGACCCGTGGGTAAGGGCTTGAGTAAAAAGCACAAGTTACAAATGGCAGCGAAAATGATCAACGCCCTGAAGCCGGCTTTTTTCCCTGCGGATAACGACTGAGCTGTCTAGCCGCATCGAGTCAGTCGAAGGCGATTGAGGCGTTTCCAAACGAGGCAAAATCAATCGAGATCCTGCTGCCAGCCGGGCACTCGATGGGGCGTATAAAACTACCCGACAGTATCACCTGCCCGGCCTCGATCTGTTGACCGTAATTCGCCATTCGCCGTGCCAGCCACACTACACTCTCCACCGGATCATTAAGCACACCTGCACCGAGCCCGGTTTCCTCCACCTCATCATTTCGCGATGCGATGGCAGCTACCCAGCGCAAGTCGACATCGGCAATGGCATGCTGGTGGGATCCGAGCACAATGCCGGCATTCGCCGCATTGTCGGAAATAGTGTCGAGCACTGTACGCGGCTTACCGGATTCAGGGTCCTTGCGATGGATGCGAGTATCAAGAATTTCAATAGCTGGGGTCACGTAGTCCGTCGCATCGATTACTGCCTGCCGGGTGACGTTCTCGCCCCCCACTGCTGACTTCATTACGAATGCAATCTCTGCTTCGATGCGGGGCTGGATAAAACGCCCCTCAGGCACCACGCTATCGTTCTCAAAACGCATATCGTCAAACAGGATACCGCTGTCAGGAATATCAATACCCAGAGCATCCTGCATGGCCCGCGATGTCAGCCCGATTTTCCAACCGATAACCTGACGACCTGCGGCCAGCTTGGATTGCAAGATCGCCTGCTGTATTTGGTACGCATCATCCATCGTCATATCAGGATGACGAGCCGTCAGCAAACCGATTTGCTGGTGCGTCGCTTCTGCCTGTAATAAATCTTCGGCAGCCCGCGCATAGTCAGTATCTTTCATTTGCCAGCCTCAAACCTGCTCATCAACGATTCCGTTACTCAAAGTTCCAATCCCATTGACCTCAACTTCAACAACATCACCGGGCACCAGATAACGTGGCGGATCAAATCGGGCACCAGCGCCGGTGGGGGTGCCGGTCACGATAATATCGCCAGGCTGCAGGGTCATAAACGTCGAAATGTAGGCAATTTCAGTTCGTATCGGAAACATCATGCGGTCAAGCGTATCGTCTTGTCTGACTTCACCATTTACCCGGGTAACAATACGAGCCTTGTCCAGCTGCGCATGGTCGGTAAACGGAACCAGCCAGGGGCCCATCGATCCGGAATTATCCCAGTTCTTGCCCTGTGTGACGTTGAACTTGGCATGCCGCAACCAATCACGGATGGTGCCCTCGTTGCAAATGGTCAATGCGGCAATATGGTCATACGCGTCCTCAGCCTGGATGCGGCGACCCGACTTTCCGATCACAATGGCCACCTCGCCCTCATAATCCAGCGTATGATTTTCCGGTGGACGTACCAGGTTCTGCTGATGACCGGTAAAGCCACTGGCAAATCTGGGAAACAAGGACATGTATTTCGGCTGGGTAGTGCCATCCTTGTACTCGGCATTGCGGTCCGGGAAATTGACACCAACACACAAAATTCTGACCGCATCCGGCAACGGCGCCTGAAATACAAAATCGGTATGGGTGACCGGCTTGTCCGCAACCGCAGATTGCAGATCGTCAAGGCCATTGTTTGCAATGACACTGTACAAGCTTGGCCATTGTGGAAAATGCGGTGACAAAGCCACCATGCCGTCATCGGTCACTGCTCCATAAAAGGATTCATCGTTTACCAGATAACTTGCAAATCGAAACATGTTGTCAGACCTCTTGCTCGCGGTTGTACACTGTGGGTGTCCCTGCGTTCGCAGGCTTGACTGTCGGGAACTCGGATTTATAGGTGGACTCTGCGCGGCAACTATGCCACCGATAGAGAGGTGTTTCAATACGAGCGGATGGTCGCATTCAACCATACTGAAAGCCCGAGGTTGGCTGAGGGTCATCTGCCCAACTTCAGCCCAGCCTCAAGCCCAACTTCAAGCCCAACTTCAGGCTTAGGGCCAGAACAGGACCGGCGCAGGGCTATTGTTGCGGATACCAATACGACGCCTGAACAGCATCGCGCTCGATGATAATAAAATTATTGGCGAAAGCGCGATAAGGCGGACTCCATTGCCCATCCGGCCAACGCACCCTGACTGAAGCTCGTTCGGCCACGCCCAAGCCGACATGGACAAAACCTGCAGCACCTGATGCATGACCGCCACCAACACTGATATTGCGAATGCGGGTGGTATTACCCGACTTTATCGCCAGCTGGGCACCCACAGCATTGCGGTTGATGCCTTTTTGCCTGATCTCGATCTGTAGCCAGTTGCCAGCTGCGCGTGTTCCATTTTCAAACCGGGCACCCTGGTTTCGAAAAACACTGACGCTGTCGTTGCGATTGACCACCACTACATCCAGCTGTCCATCCATATTCAGATCGACGATCGCGGCACCCCGGCCTCGCTTGTGGCTCACTTCATCAATCGCCAGCCCTGCCGACTGCCCTGCTTCATGGAAACCACCGTCATGCGTACCCAGTAACAGGTTATCCGGGTCAACACTGGCGAAATCGGGCATTTGTTCGACATTGCCTTTCGCGATAAACAAATCCAGCAAGCCATCATTATTGATGTCGTCAAACTCGGCATGCCAGCCCGTTGAAGGTTTGATGTCCCCGCCCGTGTAGGGCCTGTGAGCTGTTGCACCCAGCTCATAAGCTATGTCGGTATAGACAGGTGAACCCAGTTCTTCAAACTGATCGAGATCCAGTTTTTGTAGCTTGGTATCACCCATTGAAGTCAACGCAAATTCAGGAAATCCATCGGCATCAATATCAGCTGCAGCGATACCCATGCCCCAAATAACCAGACGCTGCCAGCCATCGCTACGGGTATACAGACGGGGCATCTCACCACTATCAAAGTGCCAGAGCTGCTCTTCACCGCCACGGTGATAATGGCGGTCGTTTGTCACCCGCAACGAGGCCCGCCCGGAACGGTTCCAATCGGTAAACAGCATCGACAAGGCGCAGTGGCCAGGAGCAAGTGCCTGCATATGCGGATACAGTTGCACAGGAGCCGCCGGTGTAGCAGCACCCGATTGGGTGGTCTGTGGCTTTCCGCTTATTTGCAAAGGCCGGTAGAGGTGATGATCAGCGCAGGTGCCCCATGGCGAGCCAGGCGCATAGCGATCAACATAATTTCCAAATACCAGAGTCGGACGCGAGCGCCCTTGCTCAAATGCTGCGGTAAACGCTGTGGTCCAACCGCCTGAATCAGCAAGTTCAAACGGCTTGTAACGGCTGTCAAAGCGACACTCCCCGAGACCCCGCAAGATTCGGTTCTTGCCGACCCTTAGCAACACCAGATCGAGATGCCCGTCATTGTCCACATCAAGCGGATAGGCACCCGTTACTTCTGTCTGGGGGGCGCCTGCAAAACGATCGAGCTTGCTGAATTTCAGCGTTTGTCCAGCGCGGCTTTCATTGATATACAGCGACGCTTCGGTTTCACCACCGGCGAGAAACAGGTCAGGCAATCGATCGTCGTTACAATCGAAAACGGCAACTCCGCCACCTACAAAATATTCCCATGCGCCGGTGTAGTGATGCTCGATCCCGGCTTGTGCAGCCTGTTCAATCAATCCGGGTATATCACCTGGAAATGTTGTCGGCTCTCCGTTCGATGTTATTCCCTTACCTTCCGGTACTTGCTGCTGCGCCAACACCGCAGGCACAAACATCAGGCAACATAGCAAGCCAAAACCCCGGCTCGCGGCAATACGCAAACTGCGCCCACAGTTGCTGATCAGCCTATTGCTTCTAAGACAATTCATTGCAGTCGACTGTCTTCGGTGGCCGGTGCAGAAATCACGGCTCTCGCATGTTTATTGATATGCAAGGTGCGGAGCCATGCGATGACGCTCTGCCGCTCTGTCTCAGACAAGTCCATATACGCGTCGCGAGAAGCTCGAGCTTCACCCCCATGGGCACGGATAACTTCATCAAGGCTTGTCAGATTTCCTCGATGGCCGTAAGGATCTGTGGAACCTACCCCCCAAAGTTCTGCCGTGATAAACACATCACGCTCGACAAAGCGCTGCGAGAGCAGCTCGTTACCCAGTATTGAAACTTCTTCATCCGCTATTCTGTGCCGCTTTAAATCACCATACAGAGGAACCATCACGTGCCCGTGTTCATTGCGCTCGAGGTTTTCCATCCACGACAACATCGACAAGTCGTAGCGTGAGCCATACGCATCCTCACCGGCGCGGCGCGTACCGGCGGCATCGTCCGGGCCGGGGTCAGAGAACACGGTCGATTCCAAAGGCAACGAGGGACGATGACACTCCGCACAGCCAATGCGGGAGAATACGGTTTCTCCCGACTGGGCTGCCAACAGCCACTGTTGGTCATCAGGCTCAATAACACCGGGAGGTGACAGCACCGCTTGCCAAGCCACCAAGGCACTGACATCACCATCGCTTATTTCAAGGTCCACTCCATCTTCATCAAAGTCGTCACTGCCGGTCCAGCGACTGCCGAAACGCTCGTTGGCCAGCATGCCGTGATGATGATTGAGCGCATTGATAGTGAATTGTCTGAGCGAGGTCATCACCCCTTTCTGCCCGAACGGCCGTACCGTCAAATCCGGATCCACACCCTCAACTTGCGTCAGATCAACACTGCCATCGGACAGTGCCGTCAAATGACCAAAATGCACACCTTTGCTGGCAAGCTCGACTTTTACATCCGCACCCGACTGACGCGCTGCTTGCAGTGACCGGGTACGCAGTTGCTGCAAATCGCGGGTCATCTCGCGCGCCAGCAATTCAATCAGACCGGCCCCCATTAAGTGATTGGTATTTCTTTCATTGGAAAACTGAGGGTCTGTATTATCAAAATCCGTGTTCTGAAAACCCTCGGACACAAACACGTTAACCGCAAAATCACCAGCGCCCCCAACCAGCGGCTGCATATGACAGCTGGCACAGGCATTGGCATCCAGCCCGGCCGTCCGCGAGAATTGATTTCGAGCTGGTCGTTTGCGCTTGGTGGGAATAATGGCTTGGGTAGACATCGGACGTCCGACACCGTCCAGTGTTTTAAAACGCGCTGAAAAAAGTTCGGCACCGGCATCGACCAGCGTCTGCAATTGATTATCATCAAGCTGGCCTGCATAGTCTTTTTGATCGATGTGGCGATCAATCGCACGCTCACTCCAGGCCATCACTGTTGAAGGTTCAGGTGTGTTTGAAGCGTCAGCGGCCACTACCGATGTTGCTGCGGCGAACCCCGCGAAGGCCATGCACAATGTCAGCGTGTAAATTCCGTTAGTCGGTCGAGCACGACACCGTCGAGCGCGAGCCAAACGAACGCGACCCGGACGAGCTGCGGCATGATCTTGCGCACATCTTCTGATGTTGAGATGGCTTCTAGCCTGCATATACACCTGCCTCACTTTGCTCA
>CALFCE010000293.1 GCA_937951215.1 uncultured Granulosicoccaceae bacterium | reverse complement strand
CACCCACCAGGAAGTAATGTGGTCAAGCCAGACACACTGGCACCAGGCATTGAGAATCTTGATGATCTGCCCTACCCCGCCCGTCACCTATTCCCGGCGTACTTTCATCAGGATATAAATGCCTACCATGATGGGTTTAATCAGCTGCAACCTGCAATAGATGTTCATGCCACTCGTGGCTGTCCTTATCGATGCAATTTCTGCGTCTGGGTACAAGTGCTGTATGACAATGGCAAACACAGACCAAGATCCCCCAAGGCGATAGTCGACGAAATGGACTATCTGGCTAGTCAATATGGCGCCAGAGAAATCTATTTTGACGATGACAATTTCACCGCAAACAAAAAGCATGTAGAAGCCCTGTGTGATGAGATTATCAATAGAGGTCTGTCTATTAAATGGTCAGTACTGGCGGACGCCATTGCACTTAATGAAAATATGCTGGAAAAAATGGCAGCGGCCGGTTGTATCGGTATCAAATTTGGCCTCGATAGCGCCGACTCTGATGTTCTCAGAAAGAGTAACAAACCGCTCAAAGTATCGCGTGTTGCAGGATTGGTGGAAAAAGCGAAAAAGCTCGGGATCAAAACCCATATGACTGTCGTACTGGGGCTAAGTGGGGAAACCAAACAATCACTACAAAGGACATTCGAATTTTCCTGTGGTCTGGATATTGATTCAATACAGTTCAGCCTCGCCACACCAGTCCCCGGCACTCGTTTTTACGAAGAGCTGAAAGCTGAAAATAAATTACATTTTGTGCGTTGGGAAGATCTGGACGGCTACAGCTCTTCGGTCATTTCCTATGAGGATTTCAGCCAGGAATATCTCGAGCAATTCGAATATACCGTGCACTCGAGATGGCTACGGGCGCGCCTGCGCCACCCTCGCTGGGTAATGAGACAGGTCCGTTATTTAGTACGCATGACATTGTCGCAGGGTTGGCCAGGATTCAAACGCCGATTAATGCGCGGCTGGCAACTACTGAAAGGGGATTCAATCATGGTTGGCACCGAGCAGCAACGAACATCGATTCGCTGGTAGCCGCAGTTATGCCCCATTGGTATGTGATGATCCATTGATAAAAGAGGGCTGCCGCTTTTTTGAAAAAGGAACCTGACAATACCCGGCCATTGGCCTACGTGCTCTTTAAAAAGTATGGTGTGCGTGGAGCCTTGCGTGTACTTGTGGAAGACGTTCTATTTGACTACTACCATCGAGTTGACACTTTTCGCCCGGTTTCCAACAAAAAGTTGTTTCATGGCGGCAATATCGACGAACAGAATCGCTACGTTCCATCGACTATCGCTTCAATCAGTTCGGTCATGGAAGTTTTGCAAGAATGGATCGCGCTGGAAGACTGCGAATTCGTCGACCTGGGTTCTGGCAAGGGGAAGGCACTGATAGCAGCAGCCAATTGGCCGTTTCAACATCTAACGGGTATCGAGCTTTCACCACAGCTGCACAACACGGCAAAAACCAATATTGAAAGGCTGGATCTGACCAAAAAAATTACCTTGCTACAACAGGACGCTGCGGAATATCAATTCAAACCGAATGAGCAGGTTCTGTTTTTCTTTAACCCTTTCACCGGCCAGGTGCTGGAGCGATGCCTGGAAAATGTGACTCGGGATGGCATCACGCGCTTTGTCGCCTATATGAACCCTACTGAAGATGAAGTGTACTGCAAGCATTTAAAAAAAATTGCCCACCGGCACTTCCAGCCAGGCGATGTTGAAGTGTGTTTTTATAAAACACCTTGACACATAATCAACAATAAAGAATCAATAACCAACTGCCCACCGTTTGCGCCTTGCCAGAGCCACTGTGGTAAGCAATAAAAGAATCATACCACTTGTGGTGCCACCGCCAGACCCACCACCAGTCCCGGTACCATTTTCGTTTTCGTTATCGTGTTCTGAGGGAGTGTTAACTTCAGACTCAGCTGCCAACTGCCCAGGAATACTATTGGCATTGCCATCAGGCAAATCGGCAACCTCCTGGGTTCCGTCCGAATCGGCATCGGGGAGCCCTGTAGTTTCTGTTACCTCGCCAGCAGCATCAGGAAGACCGCTTGTGTCCGGCATTCCGCTGCTGTTCTCATCCGGCAGCCCGGTTACATCCGGTATGCCATTGGAATCGACGTCGGGCAGTTGTCCAGTGGATGCTTCAGTGCAGATTCCCAACCCACTTACTTGTTGTGCGCCACCAGTACCGGTAAAGGCAAAGTCCGCAGTTGCCGGCCATGTATATTGTGCCGCATTGATGCCAGAGCTTAGCGCCAGATCCAGTGCCATTATTGAATGCACAGGATTGATGACACGTAAATCGATACGATGAGTCTGCCCGGATTGCAACTCAGGCAACGGACAGTTCACCTGATCAACGATACAGAAACAACCCGCCGGTGCGAGTAGGTCGTAAGGGTACTGCATAGCTGGAGTGATCGTTAGCATCTCGCCAGCGACAGCTTGCGAGCTTGCGTTCTGTACTTCGACGCCGGCCAGCCAATCCCCCGACATATCGGCCTCAGTGATTAAACTTTTGAGGCTTGTCGCAGGTTCCAGAGTAACTGTGTCGGGTTCAAGGGAAAGTTGCAGACTACGCCAGCGACCTCGTGCATAGGCGAACTCATCATTTTCCGGTATCAATCCGTTTGACACAGCTTTGGATTCCACCGCTATCTGATAGCCGGGCTGCAATGGAATATTCCGGAAGATAAAAAGCTGCTCCCCCCAATCCTGAGCGACTGGCGAGTTTACTGCAGTGCCCTCAACACTTCCGTTAACCAGAAGTCGGTATTCGCCCTCACCATCTATTTCACCCAAGGTTGCAAGCACGATACGATAGTTACCTGCCGGACCATTGAACGTTGTAACAGCCCGTGCGAATTCATCACGATACGCCACTACCGCAGCATCAATAGCCAGTACATTACGATCGCCTGCATTATCAATATAATAAGGCACAGGGCTATCAGTGATCTCCGTAAACTCAGTTGCGTTCAATATGATGGATTGCGCATGGGCCTGAGTGGAAAACCATCCACACACAAGCAAACCCATCAGCAGAACCCGTATTCCTGAATACTGGTAAACGTTAATTTCGGGACTCCTTCCATCTATTGGCGACAAACGCACTAGCCATTGGCGCGCAGGACTCTTGCAGAAGCAGCTCTTTGTGCCTCTGATATTCGTTTTTAGCGACCGGTTCCTGAAATCTCTGCATCACTGCTTCCGGCAGTGTGAAGTAAATCTCAGCTACTAGAGTCATACGTCGCTGCCAACGGCCACGGGCTACACTCAATACCACTAGCAGTCGGACCACACTGTCCAATCAATCTGCTCACAGCAGACTCAGCCCGTAACAGGTAACATGGAATAAGTGGCTACAATCAACCTGCTACAATGCACACAGACCAGGACTCAGGAAAACGATGAAAGCGATACTCGGCACAATGACCTTTGGCAGCCAGGTGAATATTTCTGACTCGGCGGAGATGGTCAAACTATTCCGCGAGGCAAGTCATCACGAGCTGGATACTGCCTTTGTCTACAACAAGGGCGACACTGAAAAATTACTGGGTGAGTTACAGGAACAGGGGGTATTGGATAATACTTATCTGGCAGGCAAGGTAAACCCCAATAACGACGATGGCCTGAGCCCGGTAGCGGTTGACCACCAACTGCAGACTTCATTGAAACGTGTTAAACGTGAGCAGTTTGATTTGCTCTATTTGCACTCACCCGACCTGCAAACACCTATTGAAGACACACTGGCAGCAGTGCAAAGACATTTTGAGGCGGGAAGGTTTCGCCATTTTGGATTGAGCAATTACGCATCATGGCAGGTTGCTGAAATCGCCGAAATTTGCAAAGCCCGTGGCTATGTGCAACCCACGGTGTATCAAGGCATGTACAACGCATTAACACGGGATGTTGAGCGGGAACTGTTTCCGTGTCTTGCCAACTACGATATCGGATTTTACGTCTATAACCCTCTTGCCGGTGGCATGCTAAGTGGCAAACATACAACGTTTGATGCTGCGCCTCCCGAGGGCCGATTCAGTAACAATAAGAGCTACCTGCCCCGTTATTGGAAACAATCCTACTTTGATGTGATCAAACAATGGGTGCAAGTTTGTGAACAGCACGGTATCTCACCACCGGGTGCTGCTATCCGTTGGTTGCGGCATCATTCTGATCTGACCGCAACTGATACCGAAAACGGCGGCAAACAGGATCACGGTGTGGTGCTGGGTGCCAGCTCAATCAATCATCTCAAGCAAAACCTCGAGGCATTTAACGAAGGGCCTTTGCCTGATGACATTGTGAATGCGCTTGATCAGGGCTGGGAGCAAATTCGACCCAACTGCATCAAGTACTTCAGACCCTAGCGCCGCACAATTATCTATTCGGCAATCATCGGATTGAAATACATCAGTGCGTCACTAGCTACGATTGCCGATCCCCCGATCTTTATACCTTGATTGATCGACAAAACTGCGCTATCCGCCGCATGGCCTCATCGATTTCCTCATCCGATGATGCATAGGAAATACGAAAGTTCGGACTCAAACCAAACGCTTTACCATGCACCGTCGCAACACCCTGCTCTTGCAGCAGGGCCATGCAAAAATCAACATCAGACTCTATCAGCTTCCCGGCTTCAGTGGTGCCACCAATATACGACGCGCAGGATGGATAAGCGTAAAAAGCGCCGTCGGGCATGACACAGTCGATGCCATCAATCGCATTCAACGCATTGACAACGATATCACGGCGGGATCGGTAGACTTCGAGATTGGTTGCCAGAGAATCCTGCGGGCCATTGAGAGCGGCAACTGCAGCCCATTGACTCACACTGCATGTACCTGCACACCACAAACTCTGCACCAGCTCCATGGCTTTGATCAGTTCTGCAGGTGCCGCCGCATATCCGATGCGCCAACCGGTCATTGCATAGGCTTTGGAAACACCATTGACCGTTAACATACGATCACGCAACGCGGGCTCAACCTCTGCCATGGTGCAAAACTTTTCGTCACTGTAGACAAGGTGTTCGTACATATCATCACACAACAACCAAACCTGTGGATGTTTCAACAACACCGCAGCCAGGGCCTGCAAATCAGAGCGGCTGTAAACCGCGCCAGTGGGATTGCCAGGGCTGTTTATCAACAACCATTTTGTTTTGGGAGTGATTGCCGCTTCCAGCATTTCAGCTGTCAGCTTGAAACCGGTTTCCGCTGATGTATCAACTATGATCGGAGTGCCATCGCAAAGCTCAACCGATTGTCGATAAGCCAGCCAATAGGGCGCGGGTAATATGACCTCATCTCCGGGATTGAGCGTGGCATAAAAGCAGTTCGACAGAATTTGCTTACCTCCGCCACTGACAGTCACTTGATCAGCTGCCACCTCAAAACCGTTTTCGCGCCTGAACTTCTCGCGAATCGCGTCACGCAGCTCCGGGATACCGCCAATCGGCGGATAACGCGTCTCACCGCGCAACGCCGCCTCATGGGCCGCGTCGATAACGTGCCTCGGAGTTTCAAAATCAGGCTGCCCTATGCCGAGAGAAATGATGCTTCTCCCCTCTTCTCTGAGCTGCCGTCCCAAGGCGGTAATCTCAATCGTAGCCGGCGGTTGCACCCGACCCAAAGGTGCAGACTTGACAAGCGAAACCATACTCTTCCCGATCAACAAAAACCGGGGGACAGTATACCTATTAAAATCCGGGGGACAGTATACTAATTTAATTTCTCCCCGATGGTCGGCCACCCTGTTTTAACAGCAGCGATCTCCCGGTAATCGACTCAATTTCGTTCACAAACGCCCCATTGCCAAGTGGACGCCCGGTGCGTAAATGCTGGTCAAGCAGAGCATTGTGGTCGTCTGTACCATCTCTTCCCCAGAAGGTGCGCCAGTTATTCACCAATTTACACATGGGCTTGACGTCGACCAGAGAATCGCTTTTTCCACTTAGATGGGCTGCCGCGCTAGACCACGGCCAGTCATCAGGACGTTCACATAG
Organism: uncultured Granulosicoccaceae bacterium; assembly: GCA_937951215.1. Taxonomy (GTDB): domain Bacteria; phylum Pseudomonadota; class Gammaproteobacteria; order Granulosicoccales; family Granulosicoccaceae; genus CALFCE01. The sequence continues at coordinate 5,250 of CALFCE010000293.1, read as the reverse complement.
TCCGGCCTTTACAGGATTCAGCTCGACATAACGTACAGCAGCCATCAGGTGCGACTCATCCATCGGAAACGAATGAAACCGCTCCTGCCACAAATGACCACGCCACTCATATCGTTTGTTAATCGCAAGTGTATAGCGTCGATGTGCCTCCGCAAGAGCTGAGCGCAGTCCATCTTCAGTGCTGGGTACCATCACCAAATGAACATGATTTGGCATCAAGCAGTAGGCCCAGACTTTGGTATTGGCCCTTGCAGCGAATTTGCCAACTAAAAGACGGTAAAAGCGATAGTCCGCTTCAGAGAAGAAAGTATTTTGCTTTCGATTGCCACGTTGAGTGACATGATGGGGGTACCCGGGAACGACAACTCTTGGCATCCGTGCCATGGTTAATCTCCGATGTTATATCAAACCAGGGACAGTATACCCATTTTTCGCGATCGGAGTGAACCACCAATATCAACGAGTGGGAAGATTAATATTATCCAGCGAAGCAGAGCTGAGGGCTTGGTTAGTGTCTTAACCAGTATACTGTCCTCCGGTTTTCCGTAACCAGTATACTGTCCCCCGGTTTTTAGTAGAGCAGGGATTTTTGGTTATTGAAGAGGTGTACGTGTTCGGGTTGGGTTGTCATGCGAAGCGTTTCGCCTTTCACATTCCGATGCACACCTGCCAACTTGGCTATGGTGGGATTTTGCTGATTTTCAGATTCAAAATACACTTGGGTCACTTCGCCCAGTACTTCTGATATTTTGACCCGCGACTCTATCGCGTAGTCGGTCCCACTCGTTATCTCGAGGTGCTCCGGCCTCATGCCGACATTGACCTGCATATTTTGTTGTGCATCGGTGGTGGGAATATTCGTTTCAATAACTCCGGCCCCATTGTCCACCGATACCCGAGTATTGGCGCCGGTTGATACGATCCTGCCAGGCATCAGGTTCATGGCTGGCGAACCGATAAACTGCGCAACAAATTCGTTTTGCGGTTGCTCATATAGCTCGAGCGGAGTCCCCACTTGTGCAATACCCCGATTTGCGAGTACCACAATTCGTGTCGCCAGTGTCATTGCTTCCACTTGATCATGGGTGACATAAACCATGGTGGAGTCCGGCATACTTTCTTTTAACTGCGCAATTTCGATTCGTGTAGCGACACGCAAAGCCGCATCCAGATTGGATAGAGGTTCATCAAACAGATAGACCTTGGGGTCTCTCACAATAGAGCGACCGATTGCTACACGCTGTCGCTGCCCACCTGACAGCGCTTTTGGCAACCGGTCAAGATATTCTGTTAATTGCAGCGTTTTGGCAGCTTTTGTAACAGCTTCATCTATTTCTGATGCTGATTTTTTTGCCAGTTTAAGCGCAAAAGACATATTCTCCCGAACTGTCATATGGGGATAAAGAGCATATGACTGAAATACCATCGCAATACCACGTTGAGCCGGCGGCACTTCGTTCATGCGAACACCATCTATAGTAAATTCACCGCCAGTGATACTCTCAAGACCCGCGATCATCCTGAGCAGTGTCGATTTACCACAACCCGATGGGCCGACAAAGACAATCAATTCACCGGTACTGATGTCAAGATTAATATCTTTTAGTACATTGACAGCCCCGGCATAGGTCTTCTCAACGTCGACTAATTTCAGATTTGCCATCGAACAATCCTCCTGAGATTGTCTAGATTTTTCTTGCGATGATTGCCTGATACTCTTGCAAAATTGCTTTGTTTCCCTGCCGGCTGATACAGGTACCCAGTTCGGCATCCAATAATTCCCAATCCCCATCAGGCAACGCAACTTCCGCTGACGATTCACCTAGATTAAAAGCGCAAAACAGTTGCTGCTTTTCATGGGTACGATAGAAACTGACTACATCACCCTCGACTGACATCGGGCTTTGCTCGCCTTTGGCAAGCGTCACATGATCTTTTCTGAATTGAATCGCCTTTCGATAGTGATGCAGCAAAGAATCATTCGATGCTTCCTGCTGATCTACAGATAACTCGAGATGTGATGGTGATACCGGTAACCAGGGTTTACTTTCCGAAAAGCCGCCATTGACCTGATCAGCCTCCCAGACCATGGGTGTACGACAACCATCGCGACCCTTGTACTTGGGCCAGAATTCTATTCCGTACGGATCCTGCAAGTCTTCAAACTCTATTTCTGACTCAGGGAGACCGAGCTCTTCTCCTTGATACAGACATACCGAACCACGAAGCGACATCATTAGCGAGACATATAATCTCTGAGCCTGATCACTTAATTGCCAGCGAGTGGCATGACGTTGTATGTCGTGATTGGTTAGCGCCCAACATGACCATCCCTGCCTGGCAACTTTTTCAAAACGAGTAAAAATATCTTGCAACCGTTTGGCATCAAGAGCCTCGCCGGACAAAAATTCGAACGAGTAACACATATGCACCCGATCGTTATCACGGGTGTACTCGCCTAACAGCTCAAGACCAAATTGCGCATCACCAATTTCTCCAACCGAGGTTGTACCGGGATATTGATCGAGCAAGGATCGAAAACGTTTCAGAAAAACAATATTCTCAGGCTGGTTTTTCGAGTGAATATGCTTCTGGTGATTGTAGGGGTTCACTTTGGGGGCAATCGAACCATTGCGCTCCTCCGGAGACAGGGCAGGATTGTCCCGAAGCTGTTTGTCTGCAAAAAAGAAGTTGATGGTATCCAGCCGGAATCCATCGACACCACGATCGAGCCAGAAGCGAACCACATCGAGCAGTTCGTCCTGTACATCCAGATTGTGGAAATTCAGATCAGGCTGGCTAGTCAGAAAATTGTGTAAATAGTATTGCTCACGGTTGGCATCCCATTGCCATGCAGAGCCACCAAATATCGAAAGCCAGTTATTGGGAGGTGTACCATCGGGTTTTGCATCAGCCCACACGTACCAATCAGATTTAGGGTTATTACGTGATTCACGGCTTTGTTTAAACCAATCATGTTGATCCGAAGTATGACTCAACACCAAATCTATAATGATTTTCAAACCACGGGAATGGGCCTTGTCAATCAGTACGTCAAAGTCCGACAACGAACCGAACATCGGGTCCACGTCCCGATAGTCACTGACATCATAGCCAAAATCCTTCATTGGAGATTTGTAAAACGGGGCAATCCAGACAGCATCGACCCCCAGCGACTCAAGATAAGGCAGACGTGACACGATACCGGGTAAATCCCCAATTCCATCGCCATTACTGTCCTGATAGCTGCGTGGATATATTTGATAAATAACAGCGCCACGCCACCAATCGCTATCGACTGACTGTACCGACTGGATATCAGCTAAATTTGAATTTGAGTTGTTCATTGATCTTGGTCTGAAGAGAGAAAATCCGGATAGTGCTATTTGACCGAACCGGCCAAAAGCCCACGTACAAGGTATTTCTGCATGGCAAAAAACACCATCAAAGGCACCGCAATGGACACAAAAGCAGAGGTCGCCAATATCTCCCAGTTACCGCCACGCGTACCTAAAAGTTCGACAATCTGCTTGGTCATGACGGTCGTATCACCAGTAGAGTCGATGAGGAAAACCAGTGCCACCAGCAGATCGTTCCAGGTCCACAGAAACTGAAAAATCGCAAACGAAGCCAGCGCCGGAAAAGACAGGGGGAGAATTATTTTCAGAAATATCTGAAACTCGGTCGCACCGTCCACTCGAGCATTCTCGATGATGTCTCGGGGCAGACCCACCATGTAATTTCGGAGAAGATAAATCGCAAGCGGGAGCCCGAACCCGGTATGCGCCAGCCAGACACCAATATAACCTTTGCCAATCCCGATCGAATTGTGAAACTTTAGTAGTGGTATAAGGGCCAATTGCAGTGGCACCACCAGTAGCCCCACCACACAAGCAATCAACAAGGCTCGCCCAGGGAAATCCATCCAGGCAAGCGCATAGGCTGCAAAAGCCGCAACCAATATCGGTATGATCGTCGCTGGTATGGTCACCGTCAAAGTATTAAAAAACGCCTTCGCCATACCTTCACGATTATTCGGATCAAACAAGATATTTTTATAATTCCGGGTTGTAAATTCTGGAGCACTGGTAGCGGTAACAAAAATTCTTGAGCCACGTTTGCCTGTCAATGCCTCGGTATGCTCAAGCCGATAATCACCATTGGACTGAACGGTAACTTCACCACCCTTGCGTAGTGCCGCAGTTTCTCCGGGCTTGTAGTCAGCTATCGCTCTGGAGCTGATACCCCATGCGGATATTTCAGCCACCTGGCCTTCATCGAACAGATTTCCTTCAATCACAAAGAGGCCATCAAGCTCTTTCTGCTCAGAGCTGGGCGCTGTACGCAAGGTGCGGTTCTGTTCCGATGGCAGCATGGATTTCCACCAACCACTGGTAGCAATTTGATCCGAGGTTCGAAACGATGATACAAGTAAACCCGCGGTCGGAAACAACCACAGAAGTACCAGAACTATTAGCGATACATTGACCGCAATACTCAGAGATGATTTTTTTCCGACAATGTTATCCATCAGTTCATCTCCTTTCTGGCGTTGTAAACATTCCAGACCAGAATAGGTGTGACCAACAGCATAATAATCATTGCACTGGCACTGCCAACACCCCAATCATTGGCGCGGAAAAGCTTGTCGTACATGTAGTTCGCCAGTACCTGTGTTTCCCACTGCCCGTTGGTCATCGCAAATACGATGTCAAACACCTTCAACACAACGATGGTAATCGTTGTCCACACAACGACAATCGTGCCCATTATCTGGGGAACCTTGATTTTGAAGAAAATCTGCCACGGGTTGGCTCCATCAATGATGGCAGCCTCAACAGTTTCTTCGGGTATTCCGCGCAAGGCAGCAGACAGGATCACCATCGCGAAACCGGTCTGAATCCAGACCAATACAATCATCAACAGGAAACTATTCCAGAATGGTTGGGTTAACCAAGTGATTGGCTGCTCGCCCCCAAGAGACAAATAGATCGCATTCAGCACACCTATCTGGTCTTGATCCACGGGCCTGGTGTCGTACACCAGTTTCCATATGACGGCGGCACCGACAAAGGAAATAGCCATCGGCATAAAGATCAAGGATTTGGCCAGATTACCCCAGCGTACACGGTCGGAGAGCTGGGCTGCCAGCAAACCAAACGCGGTGGAGAGCGCTGGCACAAACAACAACCACAGCAAGTTGTTTTTCATTGCTTCCCAGAACTTCGGTTCCCCGAACATCTGCTGGTA
>CALFCE010000292.1 GCA_937951215.1 uncultured Granulosicoccaceae bacterium | reverse complement strand
TGAGGTACTCCCTACATGATGAATATCGACAAGTGCTGCACCAAAAGCCGGAATGATTTTTTGTTTTTCCTTGAGGTACTTTTCAGGCCAGCCAGGATCATAGGGAACGATGGGGCTGGTCAAGGGCATGAATTAATAGCAGAAACAACGAGAAGCCGTCTCAAAAGCGATCCTGCACGCAATCTCCGCGTTGCGATTCGTCATGCGTTGCTCATTTACTGGCATGCAAACTCCGCTACTCGGCCGAACCGCGCCTTGATCTTGCGCACATGCTCTGATTTTGAGAAGGCTTCTAATCAAGCGGCACAATTTCAAGATCAACCAAATCACTCCATTGTCCAACCCACTCATCAAAGAGCGCTTCGGCATCTGTTTCCATTAATTGGTAACACACATTCTTCTCACGAGATGTCCACGATTCCAGATACAGCAAACCTTCAGGCAACATCCGGCCACGCTCATCAAATCGTTGGTAAACCGCATCGTATTTTCCTTCCTTGATTCTTTCGACCACCATATATTTTTTCATAGGGTTACCAAAGTAGTGAGTCACAATGGGTTAAAGGATTCTGACATATCCCGGATAATACTACCAAGTGACCGAAACTGCCTTACTTAAAGCAAAACAATCTGTATATTTTCGACACTGGTATTCAATATGTCATCAGGATGTCCCACCAGGGGCTCTCGATAATATTCCTTTGTATAGAAAGGCTAATTGAAGGAATACACCATCAACAATATCGCCTCACAACCACTGCTGAATTTATAACTACTACACAACACCCATTACAATAATACGATGCCCACAGTACCTGGTCAGTTACAAGCGCCGACCAAATACCCGCTAATTCGTTGTGAAAATTTCATATTCTTTCCGCCCATTTTGACGTCAAGAGTTGCACGAAAAGTAGCTTCGCCAATATGAAAACGAGCCATGCCAGTGGCGGCTGTCGGGTTGCTGCAGACAAGATTAAATTCATCCCGAGTGGAATCGTTCTTTTTTCTGACAAATTTACAACCAACAAAAGTCGGTTCACTCAAAATTGGAAACAAACCGAATACTGCTTCTTGATCAAAACATTGCTGAGCTTCGGTCGTGGCATAACGAAGGCTTTCGCCAAGATGGGGCATCACGATTTCTGTTTTAACACTGTAAAGGCCAGGAACAATCGAAATCGTTGCTGACTCTTCGGAATAACTGCTGGTACAAAATATCCAGAATGAAATTGCAGAAAACATCAGCACCTGGCTCTTCAACATAATTCACTCAATAGGTTCAGTGGGTATCCAGTTACTCTGACCCCAAAATTTGGACCCCAAAATTTGGGTCTGCCGTGGCCTGAATGTGGTCAGGAAATTAGGAGAGGGGGGATATAAATGGAGCTGGCGATAGGAGTCGAACCTACGACCTGCTGATTACAAATCAGCTGCTCTACCAACTGAGCTACGCCAGCACCGGTGCCGCAGGCTGGGCTTTTTCTGGCCTGTTGCGGGTTGCTTGTTTCGAACGGTGTGAAGTTTAGGGGGTTTGAACCTTCAAATCAATTGCATTTCGTGAATGTTTACACCCGATAACCGTTCTCAGCGGAGTTATGCAAGGATTGTCCCAGAATGCCAGTAAAGGTCAGCCACTGGATGTGTTATCCATATGTCGGGCCATCTCCTGAACACCTTTGATCACCAGCATGGAATCCAGTACTGTCGGATTGCGCAGCATCGGGCGGACCACGCTCGCTTCACCACCGGTAAATACAGCAGTCAAATCACCGACTGCCTCCCTGGCCTCATCGATAAGCCGGTCTATTGCACCGGCAGCCGCAAAACCGGTCCCGCCCGCTATGCCACTCGCCGTATTGCTGGAAAAGGGTTTAATTTCACCGCTGGCGGCAAACAATGCGGCGGTGTACTTACCCAGGGACTGACGCATCGTGTACATGCCAGGCAATATCGCACCACCACGATGTTCACCATCGGCCTTGATGAGATCGACTGTTGTGGCAGTGCCCGAGTCAATGACGCACAGGGCTCCACTGTGTTGTGCCATCGCACCTATCATCGCTGCCCACCGATCAGTACCCAGCTTCTCAGGTTCACGATACGAGTTCCTGAGAGTCTGAAAGCTGGCTGCTGATTTGATCTCTTTTGGTTGGATTTCAAGATGGCGTTCACACCAGGCTTGAAGGGATGGAAGTACCCTATCGCCAGCGACGTTGCAAACCACGATTTGTGTCGGTTCGAGTTCGGCCCAGACTTCATCCAGACGTTCTGACAAGTCCTCATCACGCCACGGCACAGTTTCCAGAGCTGTCAGCTTGCCATCCTTCTCAACAGCGCTTTTAAAGCGGGAGTTGCCAATATCAATGTAGATTTTCAAGGTATTGCCCTAACTGAAATCTCACCACTTGTCAGCGGCTGCGGCCCTTCGCCAAAATCAACCAAAAGACATCCCTTGTCATCGATACCAACAACATCGGCTTTTCTCGCCAATGCCTGCCGAGCCTCGGGCTCGATAAGCTCAGTATTTTGTTCGTCCTTTTTGGCAACCGGGACAATTCCGGAATGAACAAATACAGTTTTTTCCTTCAGATAGTCACGCTTTGCGTAACGGTCTTTGAAGAACGACCAACCGTATTTTTCAAACTGATCATAAGCTGCAAGCAGATTGCCAGTGATGCCAGCGATCAACACTTCACGGCTTACCAGTGTAGCAGAGCAACCGCTAACGGTAGCGATCGGCTGATCGACACTTTGTTGTGCCAGATCAGAAGCATAGTTGATACCAATGCCAGTCACGACCGCACAGGGTGTTTGGGTTGCCGCCGGGATTTCTATCAAAATGCCAGCCAGCTTGTTACCGCCAACCAACACATCGTTCGGCCACTTAAGATCCGCCTGACAATCAGCGAGCGTTTCCAGCGCTTCCACAATCGCAATTCCTGCCACCAGACTCAATCCCCCCAGTTCGGACGCTGCCAACGGAAAGTGATGGAGTACTGAAAAGGTAATACTCTGATTGCCAGAATGCCACTGGCGCCCTCTTCGCCCAATACCCGCTGTCTGTTGGTCAGTAACGCACAAACGAACTTCAGTTGCAGGTGGACTGGATTGCTGCCCAGAACGCGACCCAGAACGCAACCCAGAACGCGACCCAGATTGACGCCCGGGGTGCGATCGAGATTGCAGCCCGGCACTCACCTCCTGACACAGATAGCGATTGGTTGATGGTAGCGATGGGAAGAATTCCAGTTGCCACGGTTTGTCGATGTGGCGTGCGAGCTCATCACGTAACAGTGCTTCGTCAAGTATACTCACGACCAACCCATGACAAGAATAATGCTGTTTTTATGCTCACAACTTGCGGGAACCGTTTATCGGAAAGGTAGTCTCAGCCGCTCATTCAAGATGGCGCCGAGGTGCTCAACCAGTCTCTGAATCGAACATCCGATTCAGCATCATCCACCAGACTCAGCCAACAGGTATCATCGGCAGCAGGTTCCGGCCTGATAGTAAATTCCATCAAGTATTCGTGCCTGAAGGCATGTACCGTCAGTTTGGTACCCGCTTGATATCGACACAGCATTTCATCCATTGGTGTGTTCAAAACCGACAAGCCTTCAAGCGCGATCAGCAGATCTCCTGCGGCAATACCGGCGAGTTGCGCCGCACCACCTTCGAATACGGTGTCGACTTTCAGCCCTGCCTCACTGCGAGTACAACGCATCCCCAGCGTCAAGGTTTTTTGAGCTGTGCTCTCTTCTGTACCTGTTACCTTGAAGCCACCGTTATCGTTGACAGATTTGGCAACCTTCCAATCAAGCCTGACACCAACACGATCAAGCGATTCCTGCAAATCAAGATCTTCAGTACCAAACACCGCAAGCTTAAAAAACGCACCTAAATCACAACCGGCAAGTCGGCTGGCAATGGATTCAATTTGTTGCTGCGTGACACCCACTGGAAAACCTTCGCTGCCAGAACCGGATTCGCTATCCGCATTTAGCCAGTGTTGCCACAACTCAAGCATCAAGTCATCGAGAGAATATCGACCCTTGGAGTGCATTCGGATCAATGAATCAAGACAAAGCGCTACCAACGCGCCCTTTGCGTAATAGCTGACGATAGCATTGGGCGCATTCTCATCCTGTTTGTAAAACCTTGTCCACGCATCAAAGCTGGAATCAGCAACCGATTGCTTGTGTCTGCCCGGGCCGCGATAGACCCGAGTGATGGTCTTCGCAAGCAGCTCCAGATAGTGCTGATGATCGAGCAGACCACATCGCACCAGGAACAAGTCGTCATAATAAGATGTCACACCTTCAAAGAACCACAGCAGTTCTGTATGTGACTCAGCTTTTAACTGATAGGGAATAAAGGTCGCGGGCTTTATGCGTTTGACGTTCCAGGTATGAAAATACTCATGGCTACACAGGCCCAGAAAACTGATGTATTTGTCGTCATAGCGCCCTACGTGCTGCGGGGTGCCTGGCGCCGGAAGATGATCTCGTGTGATCAGAAGGCTGGTTGAAGCCCGATGCTCGAGCCCGCCATAACCTGAACCAACAACCATCACCAAAAACACATATCGATCCACCGGAGCCGGCTCTCCAAAAAATCGAATCTGTGCTTCACAGATGAGTTTCAAATCCTCTACCAAACGGGTATTGTCAGTAGTGTATTGCCCGGTCAACACCAGTTCGTGTGGCACACCACAGGCTTCAAATTCCAGGCGTTCGAAACAACCCATCTCCACCGGATGATCAATCAACTCATCATAATCAGCCGTTTCATACACTGAAAAATCATCAGCGCTCTGCTGCTGTTTTTTCATTGAGGTTGCAACCCCCCAGGCAGCATAGGCTTCTCCCGATGGGCGAACCAGTTCCAACAAGCAGGGTTGATGCTCTGAGCCCTCCACAGCTAAAAATAAGCTGGTGCCATTAAAGAAGCCATGCGTGGTATCAAGATGAGCTGCCCGGACGGACAACTCCCAGGCATAAACCTGGTATTCGACAACAAGGTTCCGCAATCCAGCCGGTGCTTGCCAGCTGGACTTATCCGTTTTACTGAGTGGGACCGACTTTCCTTCGGAACTGGCAGAAATCGACAGTATGTTTCGGGCAAAATCGCGAATCATATAACTGCCCGGGATCCAGTTTGGCAAAGTCAATAGCTGGCCCGCAGGGTCCGGGCTGGGCACCTGAAGCTGTACCGAGAAAATATGCGCCTCCGGGTTGGACGGCGTTAACGTGTAGTGGATACTCAATTGGGTAACCTGCTGGCTTCAGATCGGGCTAGTTTCCGGGGTTAGTTTCCGGGGTTTGATTCCCGGGCTCATTTTCCGGGTGCGCTTTCAAGGGAGCAACAGTGCCACAAGTGAAGGTGTCAGGCTTTCGTTATAATGTTCCTGGCGACCCGCAGTGCTGGAAAGTGCGTTAGCCCCACTCGAGTAGTGCAATAAATCACCCCCCCATCAGGATTCTACACCATGCAGCTGATTGATTTGCTACAGCAACGTGTCTCT
>CALFCE010000291.1 GCA_937951215.1 uncultured Granulosicoccaceae bacterium | reverse complement strand
TAAACGTGCGTTGCGCTTCTCGGGCAACAGCCTTGTCTACCATAGGCAGAAAGGTATCCTGCGCCTCCAGCAGTACAACTTCTGAGCCCATACGACGCCAGACACTACCCAGCTCAAGCCCGATAACTCCAGCACCGATTACACAAATACTTTGCGGCACCGATTCCCAATCAAGTGCACCGGCAGAATCAACGACAGTATCACCCTGCAACGGAGTTGCAGCCAATTCGATCGGAACAGATCCGGTAGCAATAATAATATTGTCAGCCTGGTGGGTTGACACCTCTCCACCGCGTGCGGTGACTTGTACTTGTTTATCGGCCAGTAATTTGCCCTCGCCCTGCAACCATTCTATCCCGTTGGCCTTGAACAGTTGCTGGATACCACCGGTTAGCTCAGTGACGATTTTGTCTTTGCGCGCAATCATCTTCGGCACATCGACATCGAGGCCAGTAAAACTGATACCGATATCAGAGAATGAATGACTAGCCTGATCGTAGAGTTCTGTTGCTTCTAGTAATGCCTTGGAAGGAATACAGCCAACATTCAAACAGGTACCACCCAGAGCGGGTTTATCCTGTTTGTTTATCCACTTTTCAACGCAAGCAGTTTTAAGCCCTAGCTGGGCTGCACGTATAGCGGCGACGTAGCCAGCCGGCCCGCCCCCTATCACTAACACATCAAATTTTTCTGCCATAACCTGTTCGTTTTTCGTCCTTCAAATGGAGGAAGACCATTCTGCTTATAAATCAAAGAGTATCTTGGCAGGGTCTTCAACCAGTTCTTTAATTGTTTTTAGAAACGTAACCGCTCCCTTGCCGTCAACAATCCTGTGATCGTAGGAGAGTGCCAGGTACATCATGGGCCTGATAACCACCTCGCCATTTTCGGCAACCGGCCTCTGTTGAATGGAATGCATCCCCAGGATAGCGCTTTGTGGCGGGTTCAGTATCGGTGTTGACAACAATGACCCGAAGACACCACCGTTCGACAATGTAAAGGTACCGCCGGTCATATCCTCAAGAGACAGTTTCCCATCACGAGCCTTGTCAGCGAACATGCCCAAAGTCGCTTCCATCTCGGCCAGTGACAATGTATCGGTATTGCGCAACACCGGAACGACCAAACCACGGTCAGATGAAACTGCGACGCCAATATCACAGAAACCATGATACACAATATCATCGCCGTCAATAGATGCATTAACATCAGGAAAACGCTTTAACGCCTCGGTTGCCGCTTTCAGAAAAATCGACATAAACCCCAGCTTCACACCATGGGTTTTCAGGAAATCGTCTTTCAGTTTTGAACGCAGATCCATAAAGGCCTGCATGTTGACCTCATTAAACGTGGTCAGCATGGCGGTGGATTGGGTAGCGTCGAGCAGACGCTCGGCAATCTTGGAACGAAGGCGGGTCATCGGTACGCGTCGTTCCGGCCGGTCATCCTCGTTCAGGACCATGCCATCAGCCAGACTCATTGCAGGTGCAACTGAAGCCGTGTTTGCAGCAGCTACTGCACCTGCAGCCGGAGCCGCAGACGCCGCAGCACTGGAACCACCAGACACATGCTGCTGCACATCTTCAACACTGATGCGACCGTTCTTGCCACTTCCTTTTACATCACTGGCGCTGAGCCCATGTTCTGTCAGCAGTTTTCGTACAGCCGGGCTTGTCTGCCCTTCCTGCGAGTCACTGGCCGCAGCTTCAACAGGCGTGGCAGCGGGCGTTGAACTGCTGGCGACCGCACCGGCGGCTGCAGGCTCAAGGCTACCAATGACCTGATTTGCAACAACCGTGCTGCCTTCACCATGAATGATGTCACCAAGCACGCCGTCGCTGGACGCGGGCACTTCCAGCACCACCTTGTCGGTTTCGATATCCACGAGAACCTCGTCTCGACTAACCGCATCGCCCGGCTTTTTATGCCAGGTCACGATCAATGCATCTGCCACTGATTCGGGAAGTGTTGGAACCTTGATTTCAGAACTCATGTTATTTCCTGTCCGGTGCCCCGCACCGACAATGCTCTACGATATTTAGTGTTAATGTGATAGTCATTTACGACTGGCTATTCGGCACCAACCCCAGGGCCTCGGCCACCAGCTGTTGTTGCTGTTTCTGATGCTCATTGGCATATCCCACCGCGGGTGAAGCAGAAGGTTTTCGCCCTGCAAATTCAACCGCAACACCGGCTTTGATACAACGCTCTATGCGGTGCCGGTTGGAGCGCCATGCTCCCTGGTTACGAGGCTCTTCCTGACACCAGACGATGGAGTCCACGCTGCTGTACTTGGCTACAACCGCTTTCATTTCATCGTAAGGAAACGGGTAGAGCTGCTCGATACGAACCAGCGCGACGCCTTCAAGCTCAGCTTCACGTCGGGCCTCAAACAAGTCGTAGTACACCTTGCCACTGCAGAAAACGAGCCGTTTCACCGAACTGCTATCTTCGGTCGACGCGTCATCTATCACGGTCTGAAAACTACCTTCGGCAAGATCCTCGAGCGATGAAACCGCCAAACGATGGCGCAGCAGGCTTTTGGGAGACATCACGATCAGCGGTCGCCTCATCGGGCGTACGACCTGTCTGCGAAACATATGGTAGGCCTGCGCGGGTGTGCTGGGTACAACCACTTGCATATTGTCTTCGGCGCAGAGCTGCATGAAACGCTCAAGCCGGGCTGATGAGTGCTCTGGCCCCTGGCCTTCATAACCATGTGGCAGCAACAAGGTAATTCCGCACAGGCGTCCCCACTTGGCTTCACCCGAGCAGATAAATTGATCAATAACCACTTGCGCACCATTGGCAAAATCACCAAATTGCCCTTCCCATATCACCAGTGAATTGGGGTCAGCCTGCGCATAGCCATATTCAAACGCCAGTACTGCCTCTTCTGACAGTACTGAATCAATAACCAGAAAATTGGCCTTGTCATCACCAATCTGACGCAGTGGCACATAGGCTTCCCGTTCATTCTGATGATGCAGCACTGCATGTCGATGAGAAAACGTACCGCGACCGCAATCCTGACCCGAGAGCCGAACAGGGTGCCCTTCATCGACCAGGGTGGCGTAGGCAAGAGTTTCAGCGAAGCCCCAATCAATGGGTAATCCGCCAACGGTCATACGACGGCGGTCTTCAATAATTTTCATCACGCGCGGGTGGACTGCGAAGCCTTCCGGCACAACAGTCAGCTGGCCTGCCAATTCTTGCAGCTTCTCAACCGGCAGACTTGAATCATACTCGGTACGCCATTCAGTGTTGAGGAATTGATTCCAGTCAACAACCAACTCGGGTGCCGCATTCAGGCCTTCTATGATGTCGGGTGCTACACATTGCCCGGCATCGAGTGCGTCCCGGTAATCCGCTACCATCTTGTCCGCCTGACCTTCAGCGATGATTCCTTCCGCGGTCAGTTTGTCTGCATACAGTTTGCGGGTGGTTGGTAAGGCCTTGATGATTTTGTACATCAGCGGTTGCGTCATCGAGGGCTCATCAGTTTCATTGTGCCCATGGCGGCGATAGCAAACCATGTCGATGACAACGTCTTTCTGGAACTCCAT
>CALFCE010000290.1 GCA_937951215.1 uncultured Granulosicoccaceae bacterium | reverse complement strand
TGGAAACACCTAATGCCAATGGCCATACCAACCTGATCACCAACAAAGCCTGTTTCGGCTGCACCATCGGATGCGGCAGAATCGCTCACATAGACAAGGAACATTTCAGCGTTCGCGATCGCAAGCAATACTGGCATGCCTCGGGTGGTCTGGAATATGAAACAGCCTACGCACTGGGCCCGGTAGTGGGTATAGATGATATCGATGCGCTGACCTTTGCGGGCTACATGATGAATGAGCACGGCATGGATCCGATATCATTCGGCGTCACCCTTGCCGCAGCCATGGAACTGTACGAACTGGGCATCATTGACAAGAGTGTTACCGATGGTGTGGAACTGAAATTTGGCAATGCAGAGGCATTGACCATCATGGCAGAAAAAACAGGCAAGCAAGAAGGCTTCGGTGTTGAGCTTGGGTTGGGTGCAAAACGACTCTGTGAAAAATACGGTCGCGCTGATCTTGCCATGGCGGTGAAGGGGCAGGAATTTGCCGGTTATGACTCCAGAGCACTCCAGGGTATGGGTCTGGGTTATGCGACCAGTAATCGCGGCGCCTGTCATCTTAAACACGATGTTTTCGGTCCTGACATGGAAGACCAAACCGGCAATGGCAAAGTGAAACCCTGCAAGGAATCGCAAGATAAAATTGCCATGATCGACTCAACGGGTGTTTGCCTTTTCACCGCCGCAGCATGGGATACCGGAGAGTTTCAGCAACTGATCAGCACCGCCTGTGATGACAGTGGTAATAGCTGGGACGATCAGAGGTTACTCGACACGGGTGAACGGATCTGGAATCTGGAACGTCAGTATAATCTCGCTGCCGGCCTGACCCGTGCTGATGATAATCTGCCGCCACGATTGATGAACGAACCTGCACCATCAGGGGTCGCGAAAGGCCGGGTATCAGAGCTGGACAAGATGCTGCCGGAATATTACCAACTCCGTGGTTGGTCCGAAGACGGCGTCCCGACCGCAGATACACTCTCTCGGCTGGGATTAAGCTAGAAGCGGTTGGCATCCGATTGCCACGCCAGCGCGACACTATTGACCCCGATGAAAATTAACGTCAAGGCTGCAACTGCGCTGAGGAAGTATCTTCCGGACGGAGCTGTAGCCGGCAAGATCGAAATCGAAGTTGAAAACGAGAGCACGCCTGCAGATGTCATCAGGCTGCTTGAAATTCCAGAGTCACAACGACTGATGGTCATTGTTGACGGAGAGATGGTTACCCGCACAGAACTCGGCAGCAAAATCCTGACCGATTCTCAGACGCTGTCACTGAACCCGCCTATTCAGGCAGGCTAATGCGGCGTTCTACCCGGCCCAAACACGGACCCAGACACGGACCCAAACACGTACCGGGCAACTGATCAGGAAAACTGATCAGGAACATTGGCCAAAATTCTGACCTGAATCCCAAGCCCTGCCATTCAAGCCATTTCGTCCGACCTGGTGCGCAGCAACTGCCTGGAATGAGTCAGACCGATAAACAAGGAGTACAGCAGTAAAGCGATGATCCAGCCTATCAACTCAAGGGCTGCCAGCGATCCTCCGCCACTGCCTCCATTACCTGAATTGGCCTGAGCCGTGCCGCCGGTGATACCGCCGCTTGAGGTCGTGTCTTCGTCTGCATCAGAATCAACAGGCGCTGGCTCACCGCCAATACCACCGCTTTCGGTTTCACCATCAGCATCCACATCAGGCAAGCCGGTATCAGGTGTCGTACCGGTTCCAAGTTCTTCCTCTGTTTCGGAAGGATCGGGATCCGTGGTTTCACCGCCAATTGCGTTTGGATCTGTTACGGTTAATGTTAATACCTGACTATTGTTGGAAGGATCTGATTCATTGTCTGACCCAACGCTGACAACATGCAATTGCTCACCTGCCATCGTTGCCGTTAGTCCAAACTCCAGTGTTTCCTGCGAGCCAGCCGCCATAACGCCAAGAATACAGATGACCGGGTTGCTGCCATTGCAACCGTCATGAGATTCAGACAGCACGCTGCCTGCAGGCAATGTGTAAGTCACAACCACCCCTTGGGCGTCGGTTGCTGCCGGGTTGGTGACCGTGGCGATAATCTTGGTTCCCCTGCCGCTTTCCACTTCCGCAGATGATAGTTGAGCACTCAGCGTCAAATCGACATCGATAACATCAGCCACAACGGCAAAGCTGGTGCTCCCCCCGTTATTGGATACGTCCAGTTCAGTCGATGTAGTGAAGCCATTCGCACTTACCACCAGGGTACCTGTGATGTTTGGCATCACCTCTATAACAAGGAGCTCGGACTCGTTTGGCGCCGTGGGCTGCAAACTGGCAACCGAGCATGAAACAACCTGATTGCTGTGTGTGCAGGCAGGCGGAGCGGACAGAAAAGTCATACCGCTGTCGAGCTCAACATCCACCACCACATCTTCAGCCGGATCAAAAGAATCCAGGTTTTCCAATTTAACCTGCAATTGCACGGTTTCTCCGGCCTCTGACTCCTGCACATCAGCTTCCACCGATACGGCCAGGTCAGTCACGTTATCCGGGCTTTCGATTGCACCGTCTGTACAACTGATTTGAGTCGCTCCGTTGGGACTGCAGACTTTCGTATTGCCAGACAAGTCTTTTATCAACACGACACGATCAAGCTCAAAACCATCTTCGCGCGCAGCAATTTGCAGGTTGTGAATTCCGGCCGTGGGAATATCCAGGTAAACCGTCTTTTCTTTTCCGCAATCTCCGACGCCTCCAGAGGCACGTTGAGCACTGGACCATGTCCATTGATGCTTGCCGGCACACCATTGCACGCGCCTGGCCTGCGGAGGCCATTCACCATTGAGACCGACATGAGCCCCATTGTCCTCGCTGCCAGTCGAATAGGCTCGCAAGTGCACGTAGAAGCGGCCTGCCTGTGGAAAATCAACGGTGTAAGAAAGTATCGGCCCCTGCCCTGCGTCCCACAGACTGCCGGACGGGTGAAAAGCATCTTCATGCGTCACACGATAATCAGGAAGCACTTCCAGATAAACATTATCGCTTGCGGTATCGGAATGGTTGCCATCAGGGTCATTGGCCTGCGTGCCGGTGGTAGCGTTGGTCACCACCCAGCGGTCGGTTTTGCTGTCAAATTCTTCCGCTTCAACTCCGACAGCCAAATACTGATCAGTCTGGATCACGTCAGCGCTATGGGCGGCGATCATCAGAAACTGGGAGCAAAGCAGACAAAAGAAGGCCGCCAACGAGCTTCGGTTAGACGTAATGCGCATGAAGGTATCCTGTCAATATCACACTGACAGTGCATGCAACCGTTGCACCAAAAACCTACTCAATCGCAGTTAAGTGGACCGAATGACACCTGCAGGCCAGACATTCAGGCTCCCCGGGCAGACTCCTGGGGCTTCAAACCGTTACGCTTCAAGCAATCGTAATCAAATGCAAACTGTTGATTAAAAACAATATTTTGAAATCGGATGCAAGTTAGACTCAGTCGCTGAGGCGTAGACCGAGTCTAGTGGCACCCGACTGATCCTGTTGGAAATCGCATCAAATACCGGAGAATCTGGTCCTTCTTGCCGGCTTGCAACGTGAATTGAGGTCCAAGACCCCCACTATTGCTTATAATCCAGCGCTTTGAAAAATCGGTAAAAAGCTCGCAGGTTGGGACACGCTCAAGCAGATTATCTGAATTGATCTATATTCAAGGACTATGAAAAAGAAAACATTGCCAGAAATTACCAGGACACTGCACAAGCTGCTCAGCAGCCTGCCCGCAGTAAAAGCCCATAGCAGTGCAGAAGTGGTTAAAAGGCACCTGCAACTCATTGCCTACTACCAGCGACAGTACGATCTGCTGATAGCCCAGACCCTGCCCCGGGCGCTACCTGCAAGCTAACCGGTGACGCGCCCCAGGCGCATCACTCTGCCATTCGCTGCACGTCCAGGTAAAAAACGCCCTCTGACATTTCGCGCTTTGCGAAAAAGGCTGTCTCTGCGCCTCAACATTCTGGCGACCACACTCACACAGCACTATCAACAAATATCAAGGCCGGGCATTCCAAACGGCGTTTTAATGCGGCAATCAACTGTGCGGCATCGTATCCATCCACTATCCGGTGATCAAAGGACGAAGATATGTTCATCACACGGATACTTCTCACCTGCCCGTCCCTGATAACGAGCTTCTCGCTCATCTTGTTTGGCCCGATAATGCAGGTCTCAGGGCGATTAATGACTGGGGTTGTAGCGATACCGGCAAGGGCTCCGAGGCTCGTCACCGTTACCGTACTGCCACTCAACTCATCAGGACCAAGAGAGCCCGCTCGCGCTCTGGTGGCCAGATGATTGACCTCTGCTGCCAATTGCCAGATATCCAATGCGGCTGCGTTTCTGACTACCGGTACCATCAGTCCGTTATCAGTCATCGTTGCGACACCCAGGTGCACATCGGCGTATTGCAACAGCTCTGATTGTTCGTCATCAAAATGCGCATTACACTGCGGCCAGTCAGTCACAACCCTGGCAAGTGCCATCAATATAAAATGCAACAAGGACAATTTCGGCTGATCCTCATGGCGTGACAGGTTCATCTGTTGTCTGAGGGACTCAAGTTCGGTCACTTCCACCTCTTCGACATAGCTGAAGTGGGGAATCAACTGCTTTGAGGTCTGCATACGTTCGGCGATCAGCCGACGCACACCAATCACGGGGATGCGTGTAACACTTTCGGTCTTTTGTTGATCTTTGCTGCCTGCGGGTGCTGCAGCCACGTCCAGCTCCACACCCCGAGCTTCAAGTGCAGACTCAACATCTCTTTTTAAAATTCTGCCCGCTGGTCCCGAACCCGTAACCGCCGTGAGTTCAACTGCATGCTCGCTGGCAAATTTGCGTACGGCCGGCGAAGCTTTAACCGGAGGTGTGGCCTTTGAGGCCGCACTGGCTGCTACAGGCTCAGCACTCGCGGTAACGACAGGAGCCGGTTCCTGCAGTGCCTTTTTAGCAGTAGCCTGTTGATCGGCACTAGCGTTGGGATCTGACCCGTCTGAAACAGTCCTCTGCAGATTCATATCACCATCTGCCGCATCCCCATCAACCGCAACACGAATTTTCGGTTTTGCAGAGCTTGCGTCTTCAACGCTTGCTGCGGTCCTTGTAGTGGATGATTCGTTTGATGCTGGTTGCGGCGTTTGCATCTGCGCTGCAGACACCCCATCTTCGCTTGTCCCGGGATCAGCTTCAACGCTTGCTTCTATTTTCGCTTTTGACGTCGCCTCGGTTGCGAACACAACAAACTCGGCACCGATAACCATTTTTTCCCCGGCCACACATCCGAGCTTGCTCACGACGCCGGCGACCGGAGATGTGATCTCGACAGTTGCCTTGTCGGTCATCACATCAGCCAGCGGAGCATCTTCATTGACAACATCACCAATCGCCACATGCCAGGCAACC
>CALFCE010000289.1 GCA_937951215.1 uncultured Granulosicoccaceae bacterium | reverse complement strand
TCAAGGGCTGACAGAATTCCTGCCGGTATCTTCATCAGGCCACCTGATTCTGATACCGGCGTTAACCGACTGGCCCGATCAGGGCATTGTCACCGATATCATGGTGCACGTTGGATCCCTGTTTGCGGTGATCGTCTACTTCTGGAAAGACGTGCTGAAGTTACTGGCTGGAACCTGGCACTTGCTGAGCAAGCGCAATGCAGATACCGCCGATGCACGCATGGCCGGCTATATTGCTCTGGCGACCATCCCAGCGCTGGCCTTTGGTGCCTTGCTGAAGCTGTCGGGTTTTCTGGACTCAATTCGCGGCGTTGAAATCGTGGCCTGGAATGCGGTGATATTCGGCATTTTATTGTATGTTGCAGATGTTGTAGGCAAACGCACCAAAGTCATGGAAAACATGACACTAAAACCTGCGATGGTGATCGGTTTGGCTCAGGCACTTGCCCTGATTCCCGGTACCAGCCGCTCAGGTATTACAATGACAGCTGCCCGTTTTCTCGGATTTGAACGTGCTGAAGCTGCACGATTTTCGTTTCTGTTGGGCATTCCTGCCATCGCTGCTGCCGGATCTTTCACTGCAATCGAACTGATTCAGAATGGCGACAAGATAGCCTCCGATGCACTACTGGCTGCCGGTCTAACCTTTTTTGCAGCCCTGGCAGCCATCGCCTTGCTGATGGCTCTGGTAAAACGGGTGGGGTTTCTGATCTTTATGATCTACCGCCTGATTCTGGCGGCAGTCCTTTTTGCGTTATTGTATGGCTGGATACCAGGAGTCACACTGTCCTGATCTTGCCGGCCCGGATTTTCCGGCCTGGATTTTCGGCCTTGACGTACCAAGGAGCGCAACCGCCATGAAGCTACACACCGAACGACTGGCAGAAATTGCAAATCAAGCCAGCCTGCTGGTCGACAACGGATCCTTCAGTAACATCGAGTGGCAGATTCAGCATCAGGGAGCTGATATTGATCGTGGCAACTACGGTTATGCCGACGCACTGACAAAATCAGCCACCCCGTCCGCACCCATTTATCGCATCTACTCCATGACCAAGCCGGTCATTGCGGTCGCGGCCCTGATGTTAGTCGAACAGGGCAAGTTGCTGCTGCCAGCCCCGGTTGCCGCATTCCTGCCCAAGGCTGCCGACGCCTCCCTATTGTCTGATGATGGCAAGAGCCGGCGTGCGGAATGCCCGATGTTGATCGAGCACCTGTTTACCCATCGAGCGGGATTTTCCTATGATTTTCTGCCTGAATGTCGCGTGGCCGGGCTATATCGAGAACAAAGTCTTGCCGAAGACGGTACTCGAACGCTGGAGCAGCTGGTGGCAGCATTGATGCAAACCCCACTCAGCCACGAACCGGGCACTGCCTGGCGTTATAGCTACTCCATTGATGTACTCGCGCATATCCTGGAACTTATCTGTGATAAACCCTTGCAAGCACTGTTGCAGGATTTGGTGTTTGACCCTTGCAATATGCCAGATACCGGCTTTGCCGTGGCAACAGAAAATCAGTCACGTCTGATGCCGATGTTCGGGCAACGTCAGCTCGGTGAGGAGATGAGTTTTCCGCTCAACGGGCAACCTCTCAAGCGACTTGATGTGGAAAAAGCACACCCGAGCAATAGTGATCAATTCGCCAGAGGCGGGCATGGCTTGTATTCAACCGCATCCGATTATATGAATTTCATGCAGGTCCTGGTTAATGGGCTGACACCCTCAGGTCAGGCGCTGCTATCCACGCCCATGGTGGAGTTTATGTGGGCAAACCGAATTCCGGCCTCCATGCAACCCATGAAAATCGGCCCCAATGCCTTGTCCGGTTATGGCTGGAACCTGTTCGGACGGGTTGTTGAGGATCGCGGTCAGTGCATGTTTTTGACCGGAGCCAGTGAAGGTGGCTGGGCTGGTGCTGCCAGTACCTATTTCTGGGTAGATCCGGGGCTTCAACTGAACGGCGTGGTGATGACACAGTACCTTGGCTCATCAGTACCGTTGGGGGATCTGATGCGAACCGCTGCCTATCAAACGCTGGCAGGCTAGCGAGCCAATCCGGCCAGATAGCGTTCAGCACGCTGCAGATGTAACTCGCGTTTCTCGGCATCCATTCGATCAGCATTGCGAACCATCATTGCCCAACGCGGGTTTTTGCGCAGTTGATCAGCCTGTTTGAAGATCCATCGCCAGAACAGGGCATCCCACACTTCTGACCATTCTCCTTTTTTATAGTGGCTCATCTTGAGCACGTAGTTGGAACCTGAAAAATAGGGTTTGGTTGTGATCAAACCCCCGTCGGCATTCTGGCTCATCGCATAGACGTTGGGCACCATCACCCAATCATAGCTGTCTATAAACATTTCCATAAACCAGCGGTAGATGTCATCAGGGTGAAACTCACACAAAAACATAAATCCCCCCAATATCATCAGGCGCTCGATATGATGACAATATCCGGTAGCCAGAATGCGTTTGATAACATCGTCGACCGGGTCAATACCGGTGGTACCGGTGTAGAACGACGATGGCAGTGCTCGCGTGTGTTGCCAGTGATTGGTTGTACGCATAGCCACACCTAGATCATCATAGCTGGCACGCATGAATTCCCGCCAGCCAATGATCTGGCGTATGAAACCCTCAACACTATTCAGAGGTGTCTTGTTCTTCTTTGCATACGCAAGGCTGCGCTTCACAATAACATCGGGGGTTAACAGACCGATATTCAGCATGGGCGTTAAAACACTGTGATAAAGCCAGTTTTCGCCGGGAACAATCGCATCCTCAAACGGGCCGAAATCTTTAAAACGAAACTCGAGAAAGTGTTGAAGCCACTGCTCGGCCTCTTCACTTGACACCGGATAATGCCAATGATCGAGCGTGCCCGGGTTGTCCGGAAAGTCTCTAAGCACTGATTTGATCGCTAACTCGATCGCATCTGTTCGGGATATTTCAGGCAAGACTGGAAGATCCACCACGCTTTTCTTTGGCAGCTTTTTTCGATTGTCCTCATCAAAACTCCAGCGCCCACCCATGGGTTTGTCCCCCGACATCAGAATGTCGAGCCGCTTGCGCTGCCATTGATAGAAATCAGCCTGATGCCATCTTTTTCTGCTCTCACGCCAGGCTTTGTTTTGCTGTGGCTGGTTGATAAAAGCCGGACTTGGCAGAACTGTTAACGACAAGCCGACAGAGCTTGTGGCGCTGCCCAGTCGACGTCCAAGAATGTCGTCATGCATATCGGCCACCACAATTTCCCGGCAGCCATCATCAAACAAGGAACGACACAATGCCTTAAGGGGATCATGCCCGCCGTCGTAGGCTACCAGCGTCGCGTCAATACCTTGTGCCTGCAACGCTTCAAGAAAAACCATCATGCTCGCACGATGGTAGGCAAGCTTTTGTTTGTGCAGCTGCATCGGGTAGCGCAGATCACCAAAAAAAAGTGGATGCTCCAGCAGGAATACAGATTGTGGATCGCAACGTAAAACCGGATGATCCCGGAAAAGCTGGTGTGGAAAAATAAAGGCCGTACAGGTCATCAGACTAGGCACCACCCCTGTTAAATTTACAGTGTAATATCAAATCCATGGAAACACCTTCAAAAGATCAGTATTTAGCTACTCGCACAGCTGTGATGGGCAATCTCGAGCGCATCGATCCAATCAGCTATGAGAAAACCCGAAACTACTTGCATGGATCCGTCACCTGGATGAGTCCGTATGTAACACATGGCATTATCAGCACAAGCGAAATCGCCGAAACTGTGTTGGAAACACATGATTCCCGGAGTTGTTACCAGCTAATGTATGAACTGGGCTGGCGCGAATATTTTCATCAAATCTGGCAGGCCAATGAAAACCGAATTTTTTCGGACCTGAAACACGCGCAAACGGATATCCACGATAGGGGTATTCCGCAGGCAATTTTGTCTGCTGACACCACTATCCATGTGCTGGACACAGCGTTGCAAAATCTGTTCGAAAACGGGCTGATCCATAACCACGCAAGGATGTGGATAGCCGGTGTTGTCTGCAATACAGCGCATCGTGCCTGGTATCAACCGGCTCGCTGGATGCACTACCATCTGCTGGACGGTGACCTTGCCAGCAACACATTAAGCTGGCAATGGATAGCGGGTAGCTTCAGCAACAAAAAATACATCGCAAATCAACAGAATCTCAATAAATATAGCGGCACGGAACAACAGGGGACTTTTCTCGATTGCAGCTACGAGACCTTGAGCATGCTTGCAACACCGGAAGTTTTGCGTCAGTCTGCAGAAGCAGTGTTCATCGAGCAGGTTGGTTTCGGTAACACGACAACCTCCCGGGTCAATAAAGAAATCAAGGGTAAAGCTGCATTACGCTCCATATGGAACCTCGACCCTGATTGGAAACCCGATATTAAAAATCATCTGGTTTTTGTCGATGTTGACTGGTTGAAACAATGGCCGATGAGCAGCAATCGCTGGTTGTTCATCATGCACTGGGCAACTCAGTGCAATGCGTCTGTGCTGGTTGCAAGCCTTGATCAATTAAAGGCTGCCAGCGAAGAAATCTCGTGGGTACGCAAAGACTATCCGGCCTGCAATGCCTGGCCTGGTGATGTAGAACCTCGAAACTGGCTTTACGATTCCACCGAAGAGAATTTTACCCGGTTACCCAGCTTTTCGCGGTTTTGGAAAAAAGCACGCAAGCGACTGCCAATCTGACCGGATTCGCCAAAAATATCTCAACTGGAAACACGGGCAAACAAGAGTCAAAATTTCATATCAGAATGAGCAATCGAAAATCGAGCGACGGGCGTGGCCGCAACCACCACAAGCCAAACACGGTAGCGGAGGTTGATCAATCAGCGCAGACAAAGATCTGCCCTGTCTGCAACCGTAGCTTCAACAATCGCAAAAAGTGGCAAAGTCGCGGACTCTGGCCTTCAATACGCTATTGCTCGGAACGCTGTCGCCGCCAACAAACGCAAGCGGATCCCGGTTAGCACCCGGCCGCGGGATTAGCGACCCATCCATCCACCGTCCACGGTCAGAATAGTGCCATTGACATAGTCCGAAGCAGCCGATGCCAGGAATACTGCTGGCCCGCGAAAATCATCCGGTTCTCCCCAACGCCCGGCGGGAATGCGCTCGAGAATGGCTTTAGAGCGATCTGCATCATTACGCAATGCTTCGGTGTTATCGGTTGCGATGTAACCTGGTGCTATGGCATTGACATTAACACCCTTCCCTGCCCACTCATTGGCCAGAGCCATTGTCAACTGACCAATGCCACCTTTGCTCGCGGCATACCCGGGAACGTTAATCCCACCCTGAAACGTCAGCAAGGAAGCGGTAAAAATAATCTTGCCAGCCCCCCGGGCTGCCATGCTGCCACCAACGGCTTTGGACAACACAAACTGGGAGGACAAGTTGACTTCAATCACTTCGTCCCAGAATTCGTCCGGGTGTTCAGCTGCCGGCGCTCTCTTGATCGTTCCCGCATTGTTGACCAGGATATCAATGTTTGCGATATCACCCCCTAGCTGATCAATAAAGGCATTAACCGCGGCACGATCGGAAAAATCGCACTGGTAGGGTGTAAATTGTCGACCCAATGCGGTTACAGACTTTTCCACTTCACTACCAGAGGCTTCCAGCGATGCACTGACTCCGAGAATATCTGCCCCCGCCTCCGCCAGAGCTTCAGCCATCGCCCTGCCAATACCGCGGCGGCACCCTGTTACCAAAGCCTTCTTGCCGGTTAAATCAAACTGATTTTGCATGGTCATTTAAATTACCCTTGTTTTAATAACCCTTGTTTTAATTTATCTGGTTTTAATAAATCTGGTTTTAATAAATCTGGTTTTAATTATCTTTGTTTTATCCCACACA
>CALFCE010000288.1 GCA_937951215.1 uncultured Granulosicoccaceae bacterium | reverse complement strand
GGGTATTGTGCTGAACAACGACATTGACGTTATTCAGCGTTTGTTTCGTTTTGTCTGGGTTGAAGGTAAGGTGCCTCAAGATGAATCGGCCTTTGCCAGTCTGCTGGCAGAATATTCTGTGGAAAAAGACACTCTGCAATCCGATTCGGTCAAAAGTACCTTGCTTGCTAACGGGCAACAAGCGCTCGCCAACGGGGTTTTTGGTGTGCCGACAGTAGAGCGAGACCAGCAATTGTATTGGGGATACGAGGCGACTGATATGGCCTTGGCTTTCGCTCCCGGTCAAATTCACAGTCAAAGCAGTGAAGCAGGAGCAAGCTTGCAACAATTGATGGACGAGGCGCGTAATCTGCCGCAGGGGCAGGGAAGAAAGCGTTAGCGCGGCAGCGAGCGTCGCTGCCGGTTTGTCTGGTGATTAAATCGATGGCTCAGCTATGTTGTGGCGGTTTGCTGCAGACCTGATCATAGCGATATCGCTGGTCGATTGTACCGGTGTAACTGAAGATATCCAGAATCACGTCGAAGGCCTGCTCTGTTATTTCCACGTGTGGTGTCCAGCAGCCCAGTTTTTGATAGGTAGCGATACAATCCGTCAAAGCCTGCGGATTGGTGTCCGGGAAGAATGACTGTTGATCTGCGGCAATATCGGCAGCGCTTTTTTCATTGAGGTAGACGCGAGCCTTTGCATAGGCACGGGTAAAGGCCCGGGCTTCATCTGTTTGTAACCACTCGCGTGACGCCGCGAGGCTCGAAAACGCATTGGGACCAATTAATGGCCCTACTTGCGCAACAATGGAACCGGCTGAATCTATCTCCAGCTGTTGAGGATAGGGTCCTTGTTGTTGTACATACTGCCCCTGACCATCGCGGAACGCTTTGTCGATGGCGTCAGCGCCACCGGGAGTGATGGCTTTGATCTTGTCATAGTCTATGCCGGCCTTATGGCAGGCGTAGCGGAACATCGCATTGGGTTGTCCTGATTTGAACATCACTACTTCCGAGCCTTCGAGTTTTTTCCAGTCGAAGTCACTATCCGCTTCACGTCCAGTTACAAAAAAACCATCCATCTCATTGACCTGAGCAAAGTGAACGGCGACTGGCTCCTTACCGGCTTGCAGCGAGTTAAAACCCTGGCTTGGCGCTGATTGAATCACATCGGCAGTGCCGTTTTCTATCGCATCGACTGCGGAAGTGCCAGCCGGTGCAACCGACCATTCGTAGTCAAGGCCTTCCTGCTTGAGAAATCCTCCGGACATGGTAGCGATCAGCGGCGTGTAAAAAGCCGAGAACAGGGTAAACTGAATGTTGACTTTAGCCATATCGAATGTCCGGTTGAATCGCGAGTATTGGTGAATCGGGATTAAAGCTTAATTGACCAATTGTTGTTCTACAAGGGTTACCCAAAAACCACAGCCATAAAGCAATGCAGCATCGTTAAAATCATAATCTGCTGAGTGCAGTGCCCGGGCGTGAGAACCACTGGTGCCGTTGCCCATTAGCATATAGCAACCGGGTTTGGCTGCTGTCATATGAGCAAAATCCTCGGAAAACAATTTTGCTGCGCAGTCACCATCAACCTGATCGCTACCCACCAATCGCCGGGCGGCTTGACAGGCTGCACCTGCTGCAGTTGGATCATTGATGGTCGGTGGAAAAATGGTCTGATATTCGACATCAGCAGAGACACCGTGTGCACTACAGACTCCAGCAACCAGCTGCCTCATCGAATCTTCGATACGCTGGTTGATTTGCGGGGTAAGTGCTCTGGCATCGCCCGATAGCGTTGCCTTGCCGGGCAATACGTTACGCTTGCCGTCTGTACCAAATTCGGTAATCGACACGACGCCGTTCAGACCGGGATCGAGTTTTCGCGAGACAATGGTTTGCAGAGCATTCACGATGCTGCTGCCGACGACGATGGCATCAACTCCCATGTGTGGCAGTGCAGCATGCCCACCTTGTGCATTGACGGTGATTTTGAACAGACTCTCACTGGCTGTGATCGGACCACCGCGGGTTGCAAAATGCCCGACGGGCATGCCGGGTATGTTGTGCATGCCATAGACCTGATCGACCTCGAATTGTTCGAACAACCCATCTTCAATCATGGCTGCCGCACCCAGCCCGTGTTCTTCATTGGGTTGGAAGATAAATACAGCGGTACCACTAAACTTGCCCTGACCGGCCAGATGCCGGGCTGCACCAAGCAACATGGTGGTGTGTCCGTCATGACCACAGGCATGCATGATATTGTCAGTGACCGAAGCATGGCCAAATGAGTTGATTTCGTTGATGGGCAGTGCATCAATATCAGCTCGCATAGCGAGGTGATGCGTCCCGTTGCCTCGCTTTAGCACACCGACCACACCTGTTTTACCAAGCCCTCGATGAACTTCCAGTCCATAGCTTTCCAGCAGTCTGGCAATGGTGTCGGCGGTGCGGGTCTCTTCAAATCCCAGCTCCGGGTGGCGGTGCAGGTCGTGGCGGATACGGACCAGATCCTCCCGCAGATAATCAAAATCGGATGTCATCGAAGTCATGAAAGGGCCATAGCAGAGCGTTGAAGCATTATAGTCTGCCCGAAAGTGGACTCAAATGCTGTCACGCGTTATTTTCCTAATGCAAACCCATTTGCAGGCACGGGCCTGTCTATGCTGCCCCAGGAGCTGAAACGTTGAAAATCGATTCCCATCAACACTATTGGAAGGTCTCCCGTGGAGACTACTACTGGATGGAGGGGAATGCTGATGCCAAACCTCTGGTGCGTGATTTTGGACCTTCAGACCTTGATCGGCAGCGGTCTGAGCTAGGTATCGAGAAAACGGTTCTGGTGCAGGCTGCACCCACCACAGAGGAGACTGACTACCTGCTGGAGCTGGCTTCGCAGACCACTTCCATTGCCAAAGTGGTGGGTTGGATTGATTTTGAAAATGTTGCTGACCGGGAAACGCTTGAACGGTTTGCAAAACATCCCAAGTTCGCCGGTGTACGTCCGATGATTCAGGATTTACCCGATCCTCAGTGGATGCATCGCGAGGACGTGCAATGGGCCTACCAGGCGCTGATCGATCTGGACCTGACATTTGATGCGCTTGGTTTTCCCGAGCATATCGCCCCGTTTGATCAATTATTTGAACGTTATCCACAGATGCGTACGGTTATTGATCATTGTTTGAAGCCCAAAATCAGGGACAGGGAATTCGACGAATGGGCAAAATCAATGGACAGCATTGCACGGCATCCACATGTTTACTGTAAATTATCCGGCTTGCTGACAGAGGCAAAGTCAGGAGACGATGTTGAACAGCTAAAACCGTATATTAAACACCTGAGAAATTTGTTCCCGCCCGAAAGGCTCATGTGGGGTTCGGATTGGCCGGTGTTGACCCTGGCCGGAGAATACCGAGAGTGGTATGAGATGCTCGAATCACTGATTGATGATGAAGCAGGAAAACTCTGGATATTTGGCAAATCCGCTGCCAGTTTCTACCGTATTCCCGGGTTCTGAAGATTCAGGCCCAGGCTGGGGCCTGACTGTTTGCCGTATCCCGCCAACAGCTGCTGTCGGTTTTCGCGGTCGAGCCGGACAGCTCTGATGTCTGTCCGGTCTTGATTTTTGGCAGGTGACTGACCCTCTGCTGCTTTCAGTTGCTACTGTGCATACCAGAGCATCCTGTTCAAATTCTGACCGATTTCACTTACTCGCTTCTGTCCAACATAGATATCTACCGAATTCGAGTCTTTCGGGAAAACGATGGTTGCCGGGCCCGGGATTCCGTGTCGCACAATGGTTGAAGAACGGTCATCGCGTACCAGAGGAGTAGAGCTATTTGCGTCAGGATCTGACATATGAATCACCGGCCTCGCATCCTGCACTTTCATACGATAGAAGCGCCCGATCGACCCCGCCGGGGCGCAGGGGTCATCACTGACCTGATCGGTAACGGGTGTATAGGTAGTG
>CALFCE010000287.1 GCA_937951215.1 uncultured Granulosicoccaceae bacterium | reverse complement strand
AAAAAGTTCATTTAATAAGTCGACCTCTGCAGTCGGGCTGTTTGCGAGCTCAAAAAGACCTCCTCGCTGAATCGTTCGGAATGCCTCGATAGCCAGAATTGTCGCTTTGGCAGCGGATAGATTTTTTAAAACCTTTCGTTGGTTTGATGATGCGTTTGAGTGCGGTATAGTCGGATTCGATGCGATTGTTGTTCCATTTCGAAACGATGTGCTCAAGGAGGCTATTGGAGTGTGGATGAATTCAAGAGACTCTACGAGGGCATGGTAGGTGAGCTCTTTATCAGTGAGTAAGTGTGGGAGGCACCATATACGGTTACTTGGATATAGGTTTCATCGATGTGCCTCAGCTTGGCGCGGGGTAGTGTACCCTTCGAATGCGCGTGGCTATTTCAGGGCCAAACTTGATAATCCATCGGTTAATGGTAGAGGGGCTGACATGAATACGGCGTTCAGCGAGCAGGTCAGAGACATCTCAACAAGATAGGGGAAAGCGACAATACCATCGCACAACAATGAGCATGGTGGCAGGATTGAAGCGGTGGTGCTTAAAGGGAAATCCAGCCATGAGAGTTCAACCAATTGGTTGTAGTCGGCTGAAGGGGAGGTTGCTGATGGGTTAATGCAACAATCTCCAATAAACTACTGATTCTCGCGTCATAGTGTTGGCACTGAATCTGATCGACAGAATAAGGTTACATTCCCGGTTTCTATTGAACTTAATCCAACACCAGCCTATCATAAACCTATATGAGAGACTGCCATATCAATATGGAAAAACCAGGCCCGAAGCGCAAATGCGTTTTGGTATCGGTTTGTGCAATACTGATACTTAATGCACTAGTAGCAGCTGTTGGTATGGCTACGGCATCTACACATACGCATCAGCAGGGTGAAAATTCGCACCATGTACACGGTACCATGGTGCATCAACCTGTTTTTGAAGTAGCTTCTGACAACATGGATTGTTGTGAAACACCCTCCAACGAGTTCTGTGATGCGCACGACGCTTGTAAAACACATTGCAGTCAACCCGTTCCCTCCATTGTGCGACAGCATCACGTCCAGCTATACCTAAGCTACAAGATAGATCTGGCTACCGCTGATGATGAAGCATCTGTTGAACCAACGAAACGGTTCAAACCTCCACGTCTTGTTTAGATTCTTTTTCGATAGTTCATCAGTGCCTGGTTGAGCATTGCGCTACCAGATCAGGTTTGGCAACAGTGCCGATTGGTGTGCAGAAAAACTTGACGCTATTCATCAGCAAAGAGCAACACCTTTGGGCGCTCCTGTTTGGTATCGATAGTGAGTCAGATTTGCAAGGTTTCCCCCGCGTGGAGATAATTTATGTTCCGTTACACCGCCCCGGTTCTTACGGGGACATTATTACTTTTATTGGCAACCAGTACATTTGCTCAAACCCCACAGACTGGGGGTTTGACCGATCAGGAATTAGAAAAGGCGGGGTGGTCTGAACAAGATATAGCCGAATACCGTGCCATAGTTGCAGAATCCGAAAAGCAAGAATCAACAGGCGCTGCTTCCCCGCCTGTCCCGATTGGTTATTCATCAATATTCAATCAATATGTGCCGTTCGATCATGTGCCGGATATCGGCTGGCGTGAAGCCAACGACAGGGTTGGTGAGATTGGTGGATGGCGTGCCTATCTTGAACTTGTCCAGAATGCGGCAACACCTGATTCAACGGTCCAATCGGGAGATAATGAGTGATTATCCGGTTTTGGTTAATTGCCCTGACAGGTTTTATGCTTTCTGGTTGTGTGAGTTTCAACCTGCAGGATTCCCTGTCTACGGCTAATGACGATCTGGAAGACTTCACCGCCGGTAATTTGCAGTTGCAGCGTACGCAGAAGCAACGTGAACTAGCGAATGCGCGGGCTGAGCTGATACTCAGTAAGCCGCTGGATCAGACAGCGGCAGTTGAACTGGCAATGATAAATAGCCCGGCTGTTCAAGTTATGCTGGCGAATCACTGGAGTGAGTCGTCAAGTGCTGCATTGAGTGGCAGTATTCCGAATCCGGTTTTCCATTTTGAACGCGTCAGTGCTGATCACGAGCTGGAGATTTCACGAATACTCTCTATCGGGTTATTGGACCTGTTACGACTTCCCATGCTGGCACGTGGCGCATCCATACAGCTTGAGGCCAATCAGGTCGCGCTCGCAGCAGACACCGTTGATCTCGTCACACAAGTTCGGCAAGCCTGGGTTGACGCTATTGTTTCCCAGCAACTTGCAATCTATGCGGAGCAGGTTTTTTCCAGTGCAGAAGCTAGCGCGGATCTCGCTGCCAATATGCAGGCCATCGGAAACTTCAGTGCTTTATCTCGCTCCAGACAACAGGTGTATTACGCGGATGCCGCAACCAATCTGACCGCTGCCCGACATCGGGCTTTGGCGAGTCGTGAAGCGTTGATCAGGTTATTGGGTTTGAATAATGATCAAACCGCAAAACTCCAGTTACCTTCTCGACTGCCTGATTTACCCGGAGAACCCATTGCTGCTCCTGATGCGACAGGAGCAGCAATGTCCAGTCGTCTGGATGTGAACATGGCAAAGGCAGGCCTCAGGCTGGCAACAATGCACCAAGGCTTGAAACTGCTTGGTGATATAACTGATATTGAGATAGCTGCAATCAGTGAGACTGTGTGGAGCGACGACGAGCGTGAGTCGGCTCGTGGCTATGAGTTGGGTATTGAGCTACCCCTGTTCAGAAGCATTGGGCAGGTTCGCAACCGTCTAAATGCCAAATCGCTTATGGCATCCAATACGTTCGAGAATGTCGTCCGCTCCGCGATATCACACTTGCGGGAAGCGTATTCCGCCTATCGTTCCAATTACGAAATCGCGAAGCATTATCGTGACGAAGTGGTACCGCTACAACAGCTCATCTCGGAAGAAAGTGTATTGCAATACAACGGTATGCTGATCGGTGTATTTGAGCTACTGGCAGATTCCAGGGCACAGATTCAGACAGTCCAATCGTCGATTGAAGCTAGCGGTCAGTTCTGGCTCGCTGATGCGGCGCTTCGAGCATCGCTGGTGGGACGGCCCGCAAGCACCGAGGTCATGATGGCTGCTTCCGGCGGTGATGAAGGCGGAGCAGGTCACTAATGATCAATTTATCGTTTCGGGGAAAGATATGAAATCGCGTAGAGAATTTTTAGCCCTGGCCGGTATTGCCGGTGCAGCTACCGCCGTATCAAAAAATTCTTTAGCTCATTTACCGGAGCTTGTTCACCAGGATTCAGTTGATACTATGCCGCCGCTGGTACCACCCAACGGACGGCCATACGATCCTGTGGTTACGCTCAACGGGTGGACTTTGCCATGGCGCATGAATAATGGCGTAAAGGAATTCCATCTTGTGGCCGAGCCAGTGGTTCGGGAGATGGCTGAGGACTTCACTGCACACTTGTGGGGATACAACGGCCAATCACCGGGGCCGACTATCGAGGTAGTTGAAGGCGACAAAGTACGTATATTTGTCACCAATCGTTTGCCGGAGCACACCAGTATTCATTGGCATGGACAGCGCCTGCCGAACGGGATGGACGGGGTATCAGGATTAAATCAACCTGCTATCCCTTCCGGTAAAACATACGTGTATGAATTTACTGCCAGGCGACCTGGAACGTTTATGTATCACCCTCATGGTGACGAGATGACCCAGATGGCGATGGGCATGATGGGTTCATGGGTGACCCATCCCCGAAAATATGACGAGATTGCCAGAGTCGATCGTGATTATTGTATTTTGCTTGCCGGTTTTGACATCGATCCGGGTAGCGCCACTCCCAAAATCATGACCATGCTCGATTTTAATTTGTGGGCGTGGAACAGCCGTATTTTTCCTGGCATTGACACATTGAACGTCAGACACAATGATCGCGTTCGCGTTCGGATTGGCAATCTTACAATGACCAATCATCCGATACATCTTCACGGCCATGAATTTGAAGTGACCGGCACCGATGGAGGTCCGACTAAACCTGGTTCACGTTGGCCTGAAGTCACAACTGATATCGCCGTAGGGCAAATGCGACAGATTGAATTTCTGGCAGATGAGGAGGGCGACTGGGCATTTCATTGCCACAAAAGTCATCACACAATGAATGCCATGGGACACAATGTTCCCACGCTGATTGGTGTAGATCACAGCAAGGTCGCTAAACAAATAACCGATCTTATACCCGATTACATGGTTATGAGTGAACGAGGGATGGCAGACATGACCGAGATGGAAATGCCCTTGCCTGACAATACTGCCCCGATGATGACAGGTGATGGGCCCTTCGGCTCCATTGAAATGGGTGGCATGTTGTCGATTGTGAAAGTCCGTAAAGATCAAAAGCCGGGTGACTACTCCGATCCTGGGTGGTACGACCATCCGGAAAGAACCGTTTCGTTCGAGTATGAAGGCCATGATGTACCCATTGTCAGCAGATCTTCAGGATCGAATGGAAAATCAATGCCTCTTGCAGATAAAACACCGACAGGTGCTGTCGGTAAGACCAGAATGAAAGCCAGAAGTTATTGGAGCAATATTCGTTCAGGCCCCTCCGTAGGTGCCGACATTATTCACGCTATACCGAAAGGTGAAGCCGTTAGTGTGTTAAACCGATCAGGAAAATGGACACAAGTGAATTCCCGGGGAATTGTCGGTTACATCAGCACTAATCTTCTGGAGGCTCTGTAGCCTCCATACAATCACCACTACATAACTGGAGTTAATCAATGTCTTTTGCAAAAAAATCTATTTCTAAGCTTTTTCTCATTGTATCGCTACTGTTTTCGTTCCCTGTGCTGTCTGACAGTGAACTGCCACAAGTGACTGGAGAGGTAAAACGTGTAAAGCCGGATTCAGGGAAAATAACCATCAAGCACGACCCCATCCCGAACCTCGACATGCCGGGAATGACGATGGTTTTCCGGACTGAAGAAGGTACGGACATCAGTCAGTACAAAAAAGGAGACAAAGTGGCATTCACTGTCATAGAGAAAGACGGAAAAATGATGATCGTCAGCATAGAGAAAGCTGAATAACACTTTAGATGAGGAAATTTCCAATGAATACCATTCAGAAAGCTATTGCGTTCTTATTCGTCGTATCAATGGCTACAAACGCTCACGCGCATGGAGAAAAGAAACACGATAAGGATTCGGAAACTCTCGAGTACGATGCGGTAAGTACAGAATTTGGATCCTATGACCCAGCGCTTAAGGCAGATAGAACCATAGAAGTGGATATGGCTGACAGCATGCGTTTTACGCCAAGTACTATTGAGGTCTCTGCGGGTGAAACGATCAAGTTTCTTGTAACCAATAGCGGGCAACTCCAGCATGAGTTCGTTCTTGGTACGGCTGATTTGCTCAAAGAACACGCCGAGATGATGCTGAAATTTCCCAATATGGAACATGAAGAGCCCTATATGGCCCACGTTGATCCTGGCAAGACTATGGAAATCCTGTGGCAGTTTTCCGAAAGTGGATCTTTCGAGTTTGGATGTTTGTTGCCGGGGCATTTTGATGCCGGTATGAAAGGTTCGGTTGTCGTTAACTGATTTTGACAGATCAGTGGCTTAATACAATCAATATGAGAACAAGCATCATGAGTAAATATAGATCTATACCAAAATACCCTTTCCGACCCTCCGTAACTTTGATTCTTGCAAGTTTACTTGTGTCTTGCAACGGGCATATGACCCATGATGATCATCAACATGATTCAGGCGATGGACATCACTCAGAGGATCTTGTCGGTAAGCCAGGCCTTGCACATGAGGTTGACAGAACAGTTACCGTAACCATGAGTGACGATATGAGCTTTATGCCGGGTAACATCGATGTAAAAGCAGGCGAAACAATACGGTTTGAATTGGCTAACGATGGCGTGCTTAAACATGAGATGGTTATTGGGAAA
The DNA here is from genome assembly GCA_937951215.1 of uncultured Granulosicoccaceae bacterium. Lineage (GTDB taxonomy): Bacteria > Pseudomonadota > Gammaproteobacteria > Granulosicoccales > Granulosicoccaceae > CALFCE01. The sequence continues at coordinate 28,766 of CALFCE010000287.1, read as the reverse complement.
TCTGAATACCTGATGGAGCATGCCAAGATGATGCAAAAGTTTCCTGGCATGGAGCACGAAGAACCCAATATGTTGCAGCTTGATGCTTCAGAAAGCGGAGAGTTGATCTGGAAATTCACAGAGAGCGGAAATGTGGATTTCGCGTGTTTGCAACCCGGTCACTTTGAAGCGGGAATGAAAGGCATCATAAAAGTTTTATAGCAACGTACTAGGCTGAAGGGGAGGTTGCAGATGAGTTAATGCAAAAATCACCTCGGTTTTCATCGGGTATTGAGGGAATACGCCCCCGTTAGCGGGGAGTACTGAACTGATATGATATGATACAACATATCATTATGAAGCTGTTTTTTTAAGGTGATGGCAATGGCCAATCTGCAACACGTGTTAAAAGCTGCTGACGAGCAATGCCGTGCTAATGGAAGTCGGCTGACGGAGAAACGAAAACAAGTGTTAAGTGGTTTGCTGCAATCAGATCGTGCGCTGTCAGCCTATGAGCTGGTTGACTACTGCAATGAAACCTATGACGAGAAGTTTGCCGCCATGTCGGTTTATCGCATCCTGGAGTTTCTGGAGCAGCAGCAGCTGGTGCACAAACTCAACTTGGCCAAGCGTTACGTAGCCTGCAGGCATATCACCTGTGATCATGAGCATAAGGTACCACAGTTTCTGATTTGCACGGATTGTCAGAGCGTCAAGGAGTTCAGTATCAGTCGCTCAACCATGAATTCTCTCAAGCGCCAGGTGACGGCAGCGTGTTTTCATCTGGTCAGCGAGCAGCTGGAGTTCAATTGCCTCTGCGACAGCTGCGCTAGCGCTTAAGCAAATGGCGGGGTGTGTTGGGGGCGAACCGTGGTGACTGATTGTAAAGACTAAACTTCTGTTCATCCATTTTGGGGTATCCGTTAATTTTTCGAGCAATAGCCTTTGATTGAGGTTGTGTTACTTGATTAATGGATGTGTTTGAAGAGTTTGCGCAACTTAAGGCTTGTCCCAATTCTTTGATGAATGCGAAAATCGCGTCCAATCGACCAACTAAGTACATATCATGACCAGGCATCTCATGCCCATCGGGGCTCTTTTGGCAGGGTCGGCCTTCCTGCTGTTAGCAGGTGGAGTGAACGGGCTTATTCTGCCTGTCAGGGGTGCTGCTGAAGGATATTCTGCGCTGTCTCTGGGTCTGCTGGGTACCGGCTGGGCTTTGGGTTACGTTCTTGGGTGTATATGGGTTCCTGTTCTGGTGTCGCGGGTTGGTCACGTGCGTTCTTTTGGCGCGATGGCAGCTCTGGCGGCATTGTCTGTCCTCATGTCATTACTCATCATGACTCCGGTCTCGTGGATACTGTTTCGCGCGTTCGCGGGTTTTGCTTTCGCTGGTGCGGCCATGATTGTTGAAAGCTGGCTGAATGAGCGCAGCGAGGCCAACACTCGAGGCATGGTGTTTGGCGTTTACACGATGGTAAATCTTGCTGCGAGCACTATTGGTCAGTTGTCACTCAATCTGGGAGATACCAACAGCTATCATTTTTTTGTCATTGCAGCAGTTTTTTACTGTTTGGCGCTTGTCCCCACCGCTATTTCAACTTCAAGCCAGCCGCAACCCCTAGTGAGAGCCAGGCTTGATATTCGTGCGCTTTGGCTAAACTCACCAGTGTCCGTCGTGGCAGTATTTCTTATCGGCGTATCAAATAGTGCCTTCGGCACGCTCGGTGCCGTTTATGCTAAAAATTCCGGTTTCACCCTCGCATCGGTATCCCTGTTTATGAGTTTGCCGATACTGGCAGGGGCTCTTGCCCAGCTCCCGGTCGGTTTCGTTTCAGACCGGAGTGATCGTCGACTGGTTCTGATAGGTGTCGCGCTCGTTGCAGTCGCCGGTGATCTTGTATTTATTCTTCATCAGCCTCAAACGATGCAATCTGCGATACCGGCAATTTCTCTGTTCGGTGCGGCTATTTTTGCTCTGTATCCAGTGGCGGTTGCGCATGCCAATGACCACGCTCCTCCAAATGACTTCGTACGTACCAGTGGCGGGTTGCTTCTTTTGTTTGGTATAGGGAGTATGGTGGGCCCAATTTTTGCCGGTGGAGCGATGTCTACTCTGGGGCCGTCGGGATTGTTTTTAACCACTATTGTACCGCACACCTGTCTGATCATTTTCACCGCCTGGCGCATGACGCGGCGAGCCAGTGTTGTTGAAGAGGAGAAGACTTCTTTCGTGATCGCAACACCTTTGCGTACTACCACCGAGACAGTTGTTATTACACCAGATGATGGAGAACCTGCTCGATAGATTTATCGGGAGAATCTAGTATGTCCTGGCCCGATTAAGTGTATGCGAACCGGGTTGTTAGCTTGCGAGGTTGCAAGAGCCCACAGCGGATGATGCGAGAAAGTAAATCAAAATAATATTTGGTTGACTATTGCCGCCTACCGCAATGTGTAAAGGCAACTTACCCACGCAGCGGTGAGTAAGTTGCCTGTCGCCCTATATGGAGTCAATCGTCGTATCTGTAATCTTCAGCGTGTCCATAGTCAAAATCCTCCCATCCGTGAGGCAATTTCATTGAACTTGTGCGGTTGTTTCGTTTGTTGTTCAAAACGTTCCCGCCTTTCTTCTTACGTGACTTTTTTGTTCGCTGATTACCATTCAAGAGTTCGTCCAGTTCTAAATCGGGTATATCCTCTTCAGAAAAATAGTCGTCGTAAATAGAATCGTAGTTGTCTGTTCTTTGTCTTTTAATCGAGTTACCCATGATCTCTTTCTCCACACAGGTTTACTATGCCTGCCGCTTCTTTTTTCGGCTACGCAATTGTTTTTTTTCACTACAAATTGTTAACGGGGCAGCAGAAGTAAACAATAATTACTTCATATGAAGCAGCACCAGAAGCATTGCAGCGAGGTGCGTAAGGATACGCTCCCTTAAGGCACTATAGAGTCGAAAATCAGTGTTTGCGATGATATATTTTGATCGAATTGATCAGTAAAACGGATTGAAAAAATTGCTTTAAACCAGCATTATTCCCATGCCGTTTGAGTAACCCATAAGATCAATAATCAGCAACGGCTCGCGATGACATTTGTTCTTGTACGGTGCAAGATCGACAGCTTTTGTTTCTGCGGAATTACTGATTATCTTTAGGTATCGAGTTATTGTAATAAGATGAACAGCATCTCTATTGAAGTGTCTTTTTATCGTTTTGATTTCGAACAGATTTTTAAAAACCTGACGTCGATTGTTTTAGTCAGAAAGCGTTCCTCCACCGCGTTGTATCGCAAGAAACCCTACCTGAATCTAGGGCTTCCAGGGCAAGTAGCCTGGGTCACGCCTGTCGAGGAGGAAAATCGTGGTGATACCAGCGAGGTTGACGCAGCCGCTAGAGCTGACACCAACTGTCAGGGCTTTTCGAGATAGGCTCTCAGTCTGCAGACTACCTGCTCTATGACTTCTCTATCAACATTGTCATCACGATAAATGGCAAATGCTTCACGTCTGAATACCGGGGCATCCTCTACAAGCCTGCACCTGCCGTTGAGATCATGTGATGTGGCCAGAGGTTCAGGTAAATAAGCAGAACCCTCAGTGTGTAGCATTGTGTTCAGTGCAATTCGACCCTGCCCCACTTTGGCGACTGGTGAGACGGTTTCGTTAAGCAGACGATGATGTTCAGACAAGAAGCGATTACCCCAATCCACAAGGATATACCGTTTGTTGAGAATTTCCGTAAGCGTGAGATGTTTGTCGTAGGTTGTATATAGCCTGAGAGCAAGATCGTGAATTTTCAGGATTTTCACGGGAGCGACTTCGGGTGGATCGTAAAGAAAAGCGACATCTAAAGTGCGCGCAATGATTTTGTCTGAGAGAGTTTTGTTTGATTCCAGTTCGACCAGAAATCGAGTGGTGGTGGTGGATGCCACAAACTCGTTGAACCAGTGTTGCATTACAGAATCCCAAAAGCTCCCGACCGAGCCCAGGCTCACTGTAAATATGTCGCCCTCGGTATCGACTACCTGCTGGGTCGCTCGTTCCCAGGTAGTCACGATGGTTTCCGCGTAGGGGATAAGTTTGCGGGCGGCATCGGTTAGCTGAATGTTGCGGGGTTCTCGTAGAAAAAGCTGCACTCCCAGAATTTGTTCTATCTGGCGAATCCGAGTGCTGACTGCAGATTGGGTGACGCATAATGTTTCAGCAGTTTTGCCAAAATGCCGATGCTTTACCAGCTCGAGAAACGTTCTTAATGTATCGATATCCAATAGAGGCTCCGATGATTAAAGTCTTGTATTTTTGGCCCAGCACCCTAACTTGAACCCGTTACTATGATTCAATTACGGATTGCACATAATATGATTCTTTAGGATGACAGGGCTACTGAGTTTACTTATAAGTACTTTCAGGTGCTTTTGCACTGGTTATGACACCTTTGGCTAAAATCGATTCCGAGGGTTCGGTATCAAGCTAAGTGGTCAGCAATAGTTGTATGAGGGTTTTGCCCATTTGTTCCATGATCCAAAATTGGTGGGCCGGGATTTCCGCCGCGGCTCAATCGATCGGCTCTTCTCAAGGTGTGTTCAATGTTTCATCTCAATCGATGGTATGTTCCTGTTGCTTTCGCTATGGTGTCAGTAACAACCCACGCTAATGGGATCTCGACTCTGGAGTATCAGAATAAGCAACTCTCCGTTGAAGCTGTAGGGGTGCCAATAATTCAGCTGGCAGCTGAATTATCCAGAGTTCTCGGGATACCGGTGACGACAACTGATGGTCAGGATAAGCCATTGAGCCTGAGTATTTTTCAGGAATCGCTTGAAACAGCCATACCCAAAATTACACAGAATTCAGTGTTGGTGCGAAAAAAACTGGGTGATGTTGAAGAAATCGTCGAGATCGTCTTTCTACTCGACGACGACAGCTCGGGTGGTGCGAATCCCAATCTCCCTTCCGGTGAACCAGCCGACGAAATTATCAGTGACGATCAGGGTGTCGAGCCGGATCAATCGGCGGGAATTCAAACTGATACTCAACCTGCCAGTACGGAATTTATTGAGTCAGTTGAACAGCAGCCAACAATTGTTAGTCAATAGTTTCTCTTTGCGCGCCACTAGCCAAAAACCTGTAAGTTCTCTGCACGCGTGGTGTTGGATCTGACCCAAGAGCAGGTGAATGAAAACTTGCTAAGTCGCTCTTCCAAGTCCCCTCGAGGCTGGGTCTTGCCACCCGCCACCGTTTCTGCGGATTAGCAACAGTCTTGTATCGAGCGAATCCCAACTCAGGGTATCGCCTTTTTTACCACTCATCTATATCATTGCGTCGCTTCCTCGCAGCCTGAGGTAACTTGCAGATTCGGACAGAGTTCCGTGTCCATTTATTGAGAACATCATGGTTCAAAATTCTGAATTTCGTCGTGGTGAGGAGTGGGTCTCCTTGGCACTTTCTGCTATCGAGCGAGAGTGCCTTCATGAGTTGGAAAACGACCTATCGTCGTTAAGTGATACTGATCTGGCTAATCTGCTTGAATCCCTGCCCCCTGAACAGAGAGCTATTCTGTGGAACTGGTTTCCTGAACCTCGCAAGGCGGGCCTCTTGACGCATCTGCATGACGAAGTTCGTGCCAGCATCATCGACACCATGGCTGAGGAAAATATTGTCTCAGTGGTGCAAGCTATGCCTGCTGAAGATATGGCTGAGGTTATAGATGAATTGCCGGCCGATGTATCCGAAACTATTCTTGATTCCCTCGATGCTGACAACCGAGCACGAGTAGAACGTGTACTTGCCTATGAACATGGTACCGCTGGTCGACTGATGAGCTTGAATGTACTGAGTGTAGGGCCGAAGGTGACACTTGGCGATGTACTTCGCTGGCTTCGCAGACAGAATGCTCTTCCGATAAACACAGATGCCTTGATGGTAGTGAACGATGAGGGTAGATATCTAGGGAAGCTGATGATAAGTGCGATTGTTACCGGAGACCCTGCCTTACTTGTTGAGCAGCGGATGGATGAGGACACGGGTGCTATATCGGTCAATACGGCGGAACATGATGTTATCGGGATATTTGATCGACGTGAACTCATTTCAATCGCGGTAGTGGATGAGGCGGGGTTGTTGATTGGACGTATTACATTTGACGATGTCATCGATGTATTAAAAGAAGAAGCAGACCATGCCCTATTGAAAAGTGCAGGTTTAACTGAAGACGAAGATTTGTTTGCTGCTGCCTTACCCAGTGCAAAGCGACGGGGAATTTGGCTGGGTATCAATTTAGTGACAGTTTTTCTGGCGGCCTGGGTGGTATCACAATTTGAGGCTGTTCTTGGGCAGTTGGTGGCTCTAGCGATACTGATGCCGGTGGTTGCCAGTATGGGAGGTATTGCCGGCAGCCAAACGTTAACGTTGACCATTCGTGGTATGGCACTTGATCAAATTGCTTCTGGCAATGTGCGCTGGTTGACCCGTAAGGAAGTAACAGTCGGTATTCTTAATGGTGCTGTGTGGGCATTGGTAGTTTCAGTGCTGGTTTATTTATGGTTTGAGAATGCTGGATTAGCACTTGTTATCGCCGCAGCTCTGATGTTAAATCTTTTCGTTGCGGCATTGTGTGGGGTGGGTATACCGCTCATACTAAAACGGGCAGGGGCCGATCCAGCTTTATCGGGGGCTGTAATACTGACAACGGTCACTGACGTCGTCGGTTTCTTTAGTTTCCTGGGACTGGCCAGCCTGTTTTTGACGTAATCCTTGGACTTGGGGTTTTGATTCGTTGGCAGTTATTCTCCAGTTCCTTGCTTTCGCTTGATGCGTTTTTTGCCGATCAAATATGATGCAGATGAATTTACCAGAGCGTGATTGTTAAGTGCGGTACGGCCCAGTAGCATACGAAATTTCATATCTTCTCGATTGGTGAGTGTTAGCTCTATGGGCCATGAGTGCATGCCGATGGATAGAAGCGTCGATACTACCCATCGCACCTCACTTTGTCCGCCCGAGTTGGTTACCGTTCGTCTGTCAGCAACATCAGCGATGCAAACCAGTTCTTTTTGTCGGTCACGTTGTTTTGGGTGGATGCGGAACCGTATACGTTGCACATCGTTTTCTGTAAAAGGGTGTAAGTCAAATGCGTGTAGGGCTGATGTGCGTGCTCCTGTATCAACTTTTGTTTTAATACGAGGAATGTCGAGTTCGGGTAATGAAACCCATTCTCGCCACCCGACAGTCAAAAAATTTTCCATCGATCGATGCTCGTGTAGAATTGCTGATGGGAATTATAATACCAAATGACTATTTCTGGCATTTGAAAATTCAGGGAGTTTGACTTAATTTGAAACTGGCAATCCTGTCTCGAGGTCCAAAGTCGTACAGCACCAGGCGTTTCAAGGAAGCGGCTTTGCAGAGAGGTCATACTGTCAAAGTGCTCGATACGCTCAAATTCGCTATCGATCTGCAGGAGGGTATCCCCGATCTGTATTTTCGACAAAAACCGCTAAGTACTTACGATGCAGTACTGCCGCGCATCGGCGCATCGATCACCTACTATGGCACAGCTGTTGTTCGGCAATTTCAGGAAATGGATATTTTCTGTGCAAATACCGCTCACGGCATCATTAACTCACGGGATAAATTGCGGAGTTTACAAATATTAAGCCGACATCACATCGGTATTCCCAGGACCACCTTTGTCAGAGATAAGAAAGACGTCCTGCCTGCCATCGAACGCGTCGGTGGAGCACCGGTGGTGATCAAGTTGATTGAAGGCACCCAGGGTATCGGGGTGTTGTTAGCCGAAACTGTCAGCGCTGCGGAGTCAATTATTGAATTGCTGCAGAGCCAGAAACAGAATGTATTGATACAAAAATTCGTTGCCGAGAGTAAGGGTAAGGATATTCGTGCTTTTGTGGTTGGGGATCGAGTGGTGGCGGCAATGCGCCGTACGGCCCAGGGACAGGAATTTCGCAGTAACGTACATCGGGGTGGTATTGCCGAGGCGGTTGAATTGGATGAGAGATACCAGGAAACTGCTGTCCGTGCTTCCCAGATTTTGGGCTTGCGGGTTGCGGGCGTCGATATGCTGGAAGGTAAAAAAGGCCCCCAGATAATGGAAGTTAATTCTTCACCCGGTCTGGAAGGCATAGAGACCTCTACCGGAATGGACGTGGCTGGATCAGTGATCGATTATATCTCTGCCCAGGTAGACTTCCCAGAGATCGATATTCGTCAGCGGCTAACTGTCAGCAAAGGATACGGTGTGACTGAGGTCTATGTTCCAGAGGGATCGAATTTTATTGGGGTGACGATAAAGGACAGCATGTTGTCGGAAAAAGATATCAATGTGCTCACCCTGTATCGTGGAAACAAAGTCATCCCCAATCCAAGGCCTGATCGTATTCTTGAGCCAGAAGATAAATTGCTTTGTTTCGGCAAACTGGAATCGATGAGGGACATGATCCCGTCGAAAACGCGCCGCCGTCGTCGTCCGGTTATTAAAGAATTGGTACCACAAAACGGGTAGAAACTGGATCGCCACAAGTCCAGTGGATTGAAAGCCCGGTGGATTGGGCTCAGAGAGCCCCACGTACTGGCTGGCGAACCGGGATACCGAGCCCTCGACGGGGTCGGGCAGGGCCGCTTTGCTGAACCTGGTCCAAAAGCGCAGCTGAGCCTGTGCCTCTGCGGCCGGGTGGTGGACTCTTGTACAGTATTTGCATAGACTATAGAGTTACTGAACAGTATTTGTGGAGAGTTGCCTGCCATGGCACGAGTTACCGTAGAAGACAGTCTGGCCAATGTGGCCAATCGGTTCGATCTTGTCCTGATCGCGTCGAAACGTGCTCGTAATATTTCCATGGGGGCTGAGCCGTTGTTGCCCGCGGATAATGACAAGCCATCGGTTATTGCTTTGCGCGAGATTGCCGAGGGCCTGGTCGGCGAGGAAATCCTCAACGAGGCCCCACCCCCACCTCCGGCGCCGGTAGAGCCGGTAATCTATGACAAAGACCTCAGAGAAGATTTCTGACCCTGCTGATATGCCTGTTGCCCTATTCGTTGCGGCAGGGATTACCGCAATTGGCTATAAAGTAGTCGACGTTATACAACCTATCTGCTTGATTCAGCGCCTGGTTCGTTTGCTCGTTCCCGGCCACAGGCGCTCTGTTTCCAGTCTCCCAACCGCTCTGGTATGCCACTTGTGGGCTTGTAGCTGTCTGGTGCGCCTTCGTTGTCGATGACTGAAGCGAGCCTTCTTCCAGATTATTCACCAGGTCAGCCTGACGTTGTTGGCGTTGAGGCCTTATTAGAAAAAATCAGCGCTGTTTTTCCGCCTGAGCAGGTGGAGATCGTCGAGCGTGCCTACCAGCACGCCGAGATTGCCCATCGCGGGCAAAAACGCAGTTCCGGTTTGCCCTACATCACCCACCCTGTCGCGGTGGCGATGATCGTGGCCGATATGAATCTGGACTATCAAAGCGTGGCCTGTGCGCTGCTGCATGATGTTCTGGAGGATACCGACACCTCACGTGAGAGTCTCGAAGACGAGTTTGGCATCGAAATCACCGATATTGTGGACGGCCTCAGCAAACTGAACCATATGGATTTTGGCAGCAAGGAAGAAGCGCAGGCCGAGAGCTTGCGCAAGATGCTGCTGGCGATGGTATCTGATATCCGTGTGATTCTGATCAAGCTGGCTGACCGGCTCCACAATATGCGCACCCTGGGTGCTTTGGCACCCAAGAAGATGCGGCGCATTGCGCGTGAAACGCTGGATGTCTATGCACCGATTGCCAACAGGCTCGGTATTTACAGCGTCAAGGTCGAGCTGGAGCAGCTGGGTTTTGAGGCATTGCACCCGGCGCGCAAGAAAGTTATCGAGTCTGCCAGCTCAACAGCACATAAAAATCGCAGCCATGCGCTGCGGCAACTGATTGAAAAGCTGCAGAAGAATCTGGCCGAGCTGGGTATTGAGGCAGAGGTGTACGGGCGGGAGAAAAGCCTTTACAGCCTGTACCGCAAGATGCGTGACAAAGGTGTACCGTTTAACGAAATAACCGATCTTTTTGCGGTCAGGATTATTGTCGAGACGGTGGATCAGTGTTATCGATCCTTGGGGGTTTGCCATCATTTGTATGCCCCCCGTCCGCGACGTTTTAAAGATTTTATCGCGGTTCCAAAAGACAACGGTTATCAATCCTTGCACACTGTGTGTACCAATACCGATGGCATCCCGATTGAAGTTCAAATAAGAACCCGCGATATGCACGAGCTGGCACAGTCCGGTATCGCGGCCCACTGGATTTATCGGGATGGCAAGGCCAACTCTGCCGAGCACAGAACCCGCTCCTGGGTCACTGGGTTGGTTGAACTTGAGAATAGCGCTTCCGATATTCACGATTTCGTTGAACAGGTCAAGATCGATCTGTTTCCGAAAGAGATATATGTATTTACACCCAAACGCGAAGTGATTCAGTTGCCGGTGGGCGCGACGCCGGTAGACTTTGCCTACGCGGTGCATTCGCAGGTTGGCAGCTCCTGTGTGTCGGCAATGATTGATCGCAAGTTGAGTCCCTTGAGTACGACCTTGCAATCCGGGCAGACGGTAGAAATCATGACCTCATCTACTGCCAAGCCGAATCCGATGTGGCTGAATTTTGTGGTGTCAGCCAAAGCCCGCTCATCGATACGGCATTATTTGCGTAATCTCGATCTGCAACAGGCAGAGCAATTCGGTCGTCGATTGGTCAATCGTGCACTGGAGCGTTACGAGATGACTCTGGATGCGATGCCGCAGTCGGTTTTGAATGCGATCTGTTCGGAGTTTCACTTTGAATCACAAGAGCAGCTCTACACTGATGTCGGCCTCGGCAATCACTGGCCCAGCCAGATCGCCGAGCGGCTGATTGAAAAATTTCATGGTGGCGAATCTTCAAGAGTGAGCGAGCCTGCAGAAGAAACTGCACCGCTGATAATCGAAGGTGAAGAGGGCTCGGTGCTGACGCTGGCTACCTGTTGCAAACCAATTCCAGGCGATGTAGTCCACGGCTTGATCAGTGCTGGCAAGGGTGTTGTTGTGCATCGCATGGTTTGCCGAAACCGGCGGCGGCTACAACGCCGGGCCAAGGAATGGGTGGTGGTAGATTGGGCAGCCGAGACGCAAGGTGACTATCAGTCGTCCATCGTCGTGCTGCTAAAAAACCAACCGGGTGCATTGGCCAGAGTGTCGACGATACTCTCCAGCATGAAAAGTAATATTGAAGGGATGAATTTTGATAACAAAGGTGAGGATTGTATTGAAATACAGTTCCTTATCAGTGTGCGCAATCGCAAGCATCTGGCGCGTATTATCAAACGTGTGCGCAATCAGCAAGTTGTTGTTAAAGTGTCGCGAGAAATCTGACTATTCTTCTCATTTATTGGTCTGCCTCTAATGACCGTAGTGACCTCACCGCCACCGCTTGACCGAATGCCGGTTACCAAACTCAAGGGAGTGGGTGACAAGGTGGCAGACAAACTCGCGCCTTTGGGTATATCCAATGTGCAGGATGTTCTTTTCCATTTGCCGCTTCGCTATCAGGATCGCACGCGACTACGTCAGGTAGGAACACTACGCGCCGGTGAAGAGGCGGTTGTCGATCTGGTCATCGATGCGGCCGATGTTGTTTTCAGGCGTCGTCGAACTCTGTTGTGTCGTGCATCAGATAATTCAGGCTCCCTGACTCTGCGCTTTTTCCATTTCAGTCAGGCTCAGGCCAAGTCCTTAAAGCGTGGCGTTTGCATCCGTTGCTTTTCCGAGGTCAGGCGAGGTCCGGCAGGTCTTGAAATGGTGCACCCGGAATATTCGTTTATCGAATCCGACGCCGAGCTTGAAGACAGCCTGACCGCGATTTACCCGACCACTGAAGGTGTGCACCAACTCACCTTGCGCAAATTAACCGATCAGGCACTCCACCTTTTGACGGCTGATCGTGTCAGGGACTGGATTCCTCCTGCTCTGCTCAGTCAATACGGCTTCCCTGATTTAGCGGAAGCTCTGCAAACGGTTCACCGGCCACCCTCTGATATTGATATCCCTTCTTTGATTGAGGGTAGTCATCCGGCTTTACAGCGGTTGGCCATTGAGGAGTTGATCGCTCATCGGCTGGGTTTGCAATTGCAGCGCCTGCAGCGACAGCAGGATCTGGCACCCAGCATACAACCTGCGGGAAAGTTAAGTCGCCAGTTACTGGCCGATCTTGGTTTCGAGCTAACTCGAGCACAGTCGAGAGTAGTCTCGGAAATAGTGGAGAGCATGCAAAGTACGCAGCCTATGTTAAGGCTGTTGCAAGGCGATGTGGGTGCGGGAAAAACAGTAGTCGCTGCATTGGCTGCTGCCAATGCGGTGGAGGCGGGTATGCAGGTGGCGATTATGGCACCAACCGAAATTCTGGCCGAACAGCATTTGCTGAATTTTATTGAATGGTTTGAGCCAATGCAGATAGAAATTGGCTGGTTGAGCGGCAAGCTGGGCGTCAAGGCGCGACGTTCGGCGATAGAAGCTGTGGCGATGGGCAGAAGCCGTATTGTTGTCGGAACCCATGCCTTGTTCCAGGACGATGTTGAGTTCGAACGACTGGGGCTTGCCATCATCGATGAGCAGCATCGTTTTGGTGTGCATCAAAGAATGGCATTGCGAAACAAAGGCGCAACAGCGGGTTTTGTTCCACATCAATTGATCATGACTGCCACGCCCATTCCCAGAACCTTGGCGATGACTGCCTACGCTGATCTTGATTGCTCCATTATCGATGAATTACCGCCGGGTCGAAAACCGGTGCAAACGATTGCTCTGGAGGCAGCCCGTCGGGCCGAGGTTGCTGAACGTGTGGCTGCCGCTATCGCCGAAGGCCGACAAGTGTATTGGGTTTGTACATTGATCGAAGAATCAGAATCCCTTCAAGCACAAGCAGCTGAGGATGCCGCCAATCAGTTAAGTGAAGCAATGCCTGAGACCCGTATTGGTCTGGTACATGGCCGGCTCAAATCCAAAGACAAAGAACGGGTCATGCAGGCTTTCAAACAGCGTGAACTTGAATTGCTGGTGGCCACAACCGTCATTGAGGTCGGGGTCGATGTGCCTAACGCTTCGCTGATGGTGATTGAAAATGCAGAGCGATTGGGTCTGTCGCAACTACACCAACTACGAGGACGGGTCGGCCGCGGACAGGCGCAGAGTACTTGCATCCTGCTTTATCAGGGGCCGCTGTCTCATAATGCCAAGCAACGTATCGGTATCATGCGTGAAACCAACGATGGCTTCGTGATTGCAGAAAAAGATCTTGAAATAAGGGGCGCCGGCGAGGTGCTGGGCACAAGGCAAACCGGCGCTACCGAGTTCAAAATAGCCGACCTGGGTCGTGATGCTGGCTTGCTGACAACCGTCGCGGTAGTGGCTGATCAGTTACAAAGCGAACACCCTGACTGCGTTACTGCACTGATCAGGCGCTGGATTGGCGAGCAGAAGCGAGAGTACGGCTCGGTATAAAGCAGCTATATAATAGGCGCATGGATACCGATGGAATCAAGCTCTTTGTCATAGCTGCTGATATGCTCAATATCAGCGCGGCTGGCCAGCAATTGGGCTTGGCACCAGCTGTTGCCAGTGCACGTCTGGCAAAACTGGAAAAGCAAGTGGGAGCAGATTTGTTGCATCGCACGACGCGAAAGGTATCGCTGTCGCTAGAGGGTGAAGAGTTCCTTCCCTATGCCCGCGAAATTCTTGCTCAGGAAGATGCGGCCCTCGCCGCGTTGGGGCAGGGCAGTGCTGAGATTAAAGGCACATTGAGATTTGCTGCCTCCAGTACCTTTGCGCAACTGTATGTCATTCCCATCTTGCCGATTTTTCTGGCACGCTATCCAGACGTGAATTTCGAACTGAAACTTTCAGACAAGAAATTTAACTTGATTGAAGGTGGTTTTGACCTGGCGTTGCGGAACTACGTTGCAGAGGACAGTTCTCTGATAGGGCGAAAAATTGCGGAAGATACACGGATCCTCTGTGCGTCCCCTGACTATTTAAAGCTTCACAAAATGCCATTGGAGCCAGAAGACCTTGAAGAGCATCAACTCATCACTTTTTCGAGCGCGACACCCCGAAAACTGACAACCCGAGGTGGAGATAGAGAGTGTACGTTTCCGCCACCAAACACGCACTCACGAGTAACCTGTGATGACGGGCAAAGTGTGCGTATCGCTGCAAAAGCTGGCGTCGGCATATGCATGAGCTCTATCTGGACAATACGAACCGAGCTGGATGAAGGATCCTTGAAACGCGTTCTTCCGGATTATGAAGTGGATGATGGCGCTGCGATCTGGCTTGTGTATCCAAAATCAAATGTGCTCACCGCAAAGGTGAGGGTATTTATCGATTTTCTGGTTGAGCAGATTGGTTCGCCGCCCATTTGGGAGCGCTAGTCTTCGCCCTGATGTTGAGTTGGCTTCTATTGCTTATCAGACTTTAGCAGTGACATGTTGATGACAAACAGAACGATGCCGAGAACCAAAATGGAGAGTGCTGCATAGAACAGAGAGCCACCATCGCTCATGCCTTCGTGCAAAACTTCTATACCCAGTGGGCTGAACAGATGGAAGAAAACAGCACCCGCCATCACTGCCGATGCCAACAGGCCGCCAATGGCGTGAAATTTGGCTCTGACCCCGACAAATGAGGTTGAGCGCGCTTTTGATATCAGCCATAACAGAGCGGGCAGCAACAAAATGATACTGGTTAACAGCTCAAAGGTCCCGACCAGATAGGCTCCGTAGTTCTGGAAAAGTCCGCCGATGGTTTGTCCCAGAAAACCAGACAACCACCCACCTATGGTTCCGAAGATGTGTTGAGTATCAGGATGACCTGTAAATTTATAGGGTAAGGATTGCAGGAAAATATTGGAAGACCACAATGCAATTGCCCAACTGATAATACTTATGACGGTATTTTTCACTTCTCCACTACTCCCAAAATTCACTACTCCCAAAATCCTGACCACGTCAGTCAGGAGTGGCCCTGACTTCCGTGGCCTGAATTAGAACATGATCCCTTGCCTGAGTGAAGCGTTCAAATCTCTGAAGCTTCTGTTTCTGATCAATTAGACAGTTTTGCGCTGGATTATTTCAGCTGAGCTGATTCCAGGCCTTCGGCTTCGATTTATGGTTATGGATCATTTCCAGGTTAGAGAAATTTTCCAAAAAGAAATTATTCAGACAAGGCTGTGACCAGTGATTGAAGACAGGTCAGGCTCTGGTGCCTGTCCTGAGACAATGCTCTTTTGCCGGGAATAACGTCGCTGCATGAACTGATTTTAATTATCGCTGAAAGTTCAAAATCAGTTCGAATCCTGCATTGTTAACTGCTGTTTTGTAATCAGTTGCTCAGTTTGATGAGTTGACTGTGTTTGCGTTCAGATTTTGCTGAATGGGATTGTTCTGATTTCGAATGTTAAGAAAAAGTGATTTTTACGTTTGGAACTTAATTAAAGCAGCTTCAACTAAGCACTTACCGCGATGGCCTGACGGCTCGGCGTGAGTATTGTAAATGAGCTGGAAGGTGACTTGCAGTAGCGGCGACAACGCAATGCCTTCTGATCGTTCTGGTAAATAATGTTTGGTTTTGTTTCGAATTTGATTTAAAAAAAATCTGGAGTACCACTTATGAAGAAAAGACATGGCAGTAATATGCCAATAAAAACTGCTGTTGCACTTTCCGTTATGCTTGCGCTGGGCGCTTGTTCCAGTAACGACGACAATGATGACAACGATGCGGACGAATCGGTTGAGCAACCCGTCGAGCAACCCACGGAGCAGCCTGGAGTTGGTTCAGGCCAAAGTGTTTCGGTATCACTGGATGCAGCGCAGGAGTTACCTGTTCCTCAGGGGGTTCCAGATGGGGCTACCGGTAGTGCAGATGTTTCTGTTGATGAAAATGGTGTTGTGACGGCGACATTGGCTGTCAGTAATTTGTCCGGGCCTGCCGTTATGGCGCACATCCACAGAGGCTTTGCCGGTGCTACCGGACCGGTATTGATTGGTTTGGAAAGCGCTGATGGTGGTGCAACCTGGGCGGTTCCCGCGGATGCCCGGGCATTGACCGCTGACGAAGTCGGCGCATTCAACAGAGGTGAGCTCTACTTTAATGTCCACACGGATGCGAACATGCCCGGTGAAATCCGTGGCCAGATTGATGCTGGAAACGCGACCTCTTTTGCCGTTCGTCTTGAAAATATTTCCACTCCCGAGACATTGAACGTGGCATCCGATGGCAGCACTCAAGCGGTTCCCTTGTCTCCAGGTGCTTTTGTTGTCCATCGTGAAGTTGCCGATAGCCCACTTCTACTTCCCCGTGATGCTGCCAATGCAGGTCTTGAAGGAGTTGCAGAGGATGGCAATGCCGAGCCCTACCCGACCACGGTTTCCGGTGCTACGATTTTTAACACGCCTGTAGGTGCAGATGCTCCCGGTCCCATCGGGCCCGGTGGTGCTTATGAATTTACCATCCAGGCAGTAGATGGAGACAAGCTCGATTTCGTCACCATGTTTGTACCTTCAAATGATTGGTTCTACACCGCAACTGACGCAGACAATAGTCTGGATTTGTTTGTTAACGGCCAGCCGGTATCCGGTGAGGTATTGGCAAGTGATATTGCCATCTGGGACGCAGGTACTGAAGCCGATGAAGAACCCGGTGCAGGCCCGAATCAGGTGCAGCGTCAGGCTGGCCCCAACACAGGCGATCCTGATCCGGATACACGAGTGAGTAGCTTGAGCGCTCGTGGTCAGTCAGTCAGCTTGAATGGCCCGGTATTGCGCGTCACCATTACTCCGCTACCCTGAGTAAAAACACAACCCGAGTGAGTTCCTTCGGGTGAAGCACTCACTGGGTTGGAAAGGTGGTACCGCAATAAGCCCGATACGACGAATGTCGTATCGGGCTTTTTTAATCGTATAGTTGATTCAAGTTAACTGTTGGTACACGATACCGATATGAGTAGTCTGAATCGCCTGCTAACACTCTGCATTCTCTTTTTCCTTCTTTGCGGGTGTTCATCTCTGTCGTTTACACGGCACAGCAAACCCTTTGACGGGACGGTACATGCAGCAAGTTCGTTGATCTGTGCCGCTTACTGGTCAAATCATGGGTTTCAAAACAAACCCGGAAATAAAACAACCGCACAAAGAATCCTGCCAACATTGGGGTTAACACTTTACAGTGCGCTGGATTTGGTCAGTTCGCTGTTGCTGGATATTGTCGTGTTTCCGGTGCAGGCAATGGGAGGGGGGCCTGCGGTGGCGGCGTTTGATCAGGTGCCGCATGCCTTGTTGCCGTGTGGCAAGATTGAGAACAGCATTAATACCGTAGGAGCACTGTAGATCTGGCTGCTAGTTTGGCTTTGAGCGTCTGAACAATCTACCGCCCAGTAACAGCAGTAGTCCAATCACACTGCCGGCAACGGCGCCGTAGAGGTGCGAGTTCACCACCACCGTCCCCCCGGCCACACTCTCGCTGCCCGGCAACGCCCCGTAGACCTGCTCCCAGGCAAGCTTTGCACAGACCACCAACAGCAGCAGCGCTGCGGGCACCGGAAATCGGCGAAAATCAGCGAGGGTGCCTGCCATGATCAGTCCATGCAGCGTGCCACTGAATCCAACATACCACTCGATACCCGGATCCAGCCATTTCAGGCCCAAGCCTACGCCAATCGATGACAGAACAATGATGACCAGCCATTCAGGTACGGTGAAATTGGACCAGACCAGCAACACGACCAACACCAGTCCGGTCATGTTGAGCAGCAGGTGGTTCCAGTTCAGGTGCACAAAATTACCAGTGAGCAATAACCACCAGCTTCCGCTGTCTATGGAGCTTCGATCGAATCGCAACACCTGCTCGAGTCCGAGGGCTTGTAGCAGCAGACACAGCGTTGCTGTCGCGATTGCCAATAATATGGCTGGATTGTAAAGCAAACTGCGCATGGTCTAGGAGGACACTTGTATAGCCGCACCAAGCATAGCAGAAGAGTCTGTCGAAACCGCCCTGCATGCTATCCTTAACGGTGGTACCGGGTTGCCGGGTAGCGCCGCAACCACTTTCCTGGATTCCTGACGGGTTCAAATTTCCGGCAGAATTTTACAGCATAGTGAAGCAGTCAGCGTAACGGCTGGAGAGGTTGGTACAGAACTTTATAGGTTTAGCCTATCAAAGCCTAAGTAACAGTATCGGAGCAAGTCATGTTTTACCAAGGTCAATTCGGGAGTCGGTTCAACAGCCAGTCCAGCGGGTGGACAAAAGGGGAGTCCCAAAGGCGCAAGAGTTCGCCGGGGCAGCGTGGTTTCACCTTGATAGAAATCATGGTGGTGGTCGCGATCATTGCCATTTTGGGAGCTGCAGTGGTGCCTCTGATCATGGATCGTCCTGAGCAGGCGCGACGTGTCAAGGCAGAACAGGATATCGCGTCCATCGCATCGGCACTGGAGTTGTATCGCCTGGATAATTTCAACTACCCGTCGACCGATCAGGGTCTTGAGGCACTGGTGGAGAAGCCCACGGGTGACCCGGAACCTGCCAATTGGAATGCATCCGGTTACCTGCAAAAACTGCCAAAAGATCCCTGGGGGCGAGACTACATCTATATGAGCCCCGGTGAAGCTGGCGCTTTTGACATTATTTCCCTTGCCAGAGACGGGCAGGAAGGCGGCACCGATTACGATGCTGATTTAACCAACTGATTCTTGGCTGACGATCAAGTCAACACCTTTGTCGATATCGTATTGGTCACCTCATACCAGTTCATTGCATGCCACCCTTGTGCATTGTACCGGCAGCTCGCGTGAGGTCAGATACTGGTAAACCCGCGGCTGGCACCCCGCCGGTCGCGGTCAGGAAAATCTCCGGGTTTACCCTGCTGGAGCTGATGGTGGTCATAGTGATCATTGCTATTCTGGCTGGGTTTGTCACGGTTAATCTGAGTATCAAAAACACGCCGAAAACGATCCGTGAAGAAGCTTTGCGTATCGGTCTGCTGATGGAGCTTGCATCGGATCAGGCAGTCTACTCGCGCTCGCAATTTGGAATCAGGTTCCATCCCGAGTCCTACGAGTTCTATTTTCTCAGCGTAAACGACAAAGGTGAGCGAGTCTGGGAGATTCTGGCGGATGACAGACTGGCTTTTCGCGAGTCCTCGGAGCAGTTGGTTTTTCAGGTAGATATTTCCGGCTCACCCATTGTTCTGGAAACACTGGAGGAAGAAAGAGCCGGTCTGGGAGAGAATGAACAACTCAAACCCCATGTGATGTTTTTATCCAACGGTGAGTTTATGCCGGATTTTGAAGTGACCGTTGCCGATACTGATGAACGCTATCGTCATCGTGTTTATAGTGGAGAAGAATACCCTGTCGAAGTGGAGCAGATAGAATGATCCGCCGCAAACGTCAGCGCGGATTTACCCTGATGGAAATGATGGTTGCGATGACCATCCTTGCTGTGGGCATGGGTGCGATCATTCAGGCTTCTGCAGGTGCTGCCAGAAATGCGTCGGTGTTGCGCAATAAAGAGGTTGCCCGGTGGGTCGCCCTGAATAAACTCACTGAGATGCAGGTGCTGCAGGAGTGGAGCAGCCAAGGCAAAAAGGGCGATGTAGAAATGTTGAAGACGCGCTGGTATTGGCAAGCCAGAATCCGCAAGGTTGAAGATCCGGATCTCAGAAGAATTGATGTCGAGGTGCGGCTTGATCCGAACAGTGACTCCTATATTTACTCGGTAACCGGATTCATAGGTAATCCGGAATTGATTTCGAAATTATGAAAAGGGGGAGTGAAAAAGGCTTCACTCTTTTTGAGTTGCTGATCGCAATGGTGATTTTTGCTGTGCTTGGCACCGTCGCTTATCAGGGTCTTTTTCAAACGCAACGAATAAAAGAGGGTGTGCTGACGCAGAGTGAGCGTCTGGCAGAACTACGGCGTGCATTTTACTGGCTGTCTGACGATATGGCTCAAATCGTTGACCGTCCGGTACGTGGTGCGCTGGGCACACCTGAGCCTGCGCTGGTTGTCAGTCAGGCCGGGGATTATCTGTTGCAATTTACCCGTGCCGGATGGACCAATCCTGCAGCCGATGTATCCCCGGCCCGTTCAAACTTGCAGCGGGTCAGTTATCAATTGGAAGGTGACAGGCTGATACGCCTTTATGCCTATCATCTGGACAAGGTTGAAGATGCGTCCGGTAAACGCAGGCGACTGCTCAATGGAGTCGATTCCCTGAGCATGCGCTTTCTGGATAGCGGAGGAGGCTGGCACGATGCCTGGCCACCAGCTAATGCCGAACCCGATATACGCAGTTTGCCGCTGGCCATCGAGTTTTCATTGGAACTTCAGGAAATGGGCAATATCAAACGTTTGTTCTCATTGCCGGGCTAGTGATCGCTATGCCTTCGCAATCACAAAATAAAAGTACACAACGGCAGCACGGTATCGCGGTCATCACCGTCCTGCTGGTCATCGCTCTGTCGACGATTATGGTGACCAGCATGACAGGTCAGCAACAACTTGATATCCGTCGCGAACAGAATGAAGCGGGTATTCAGCTGGCCCGCTCGCTGGCAATTAGCGGTGAGCGTTTCGCCGCAGCTGTGTTGTTTCGGGATTTTGCTGCCGCTGATCGAAACAATTCGGATTCACTGGATGATGATTGGGCACAAACCCTGCCCCCGGTACCGATAAACGATGCGACCTTGTCCGGCTGTGTTGTTGATATGCAGGGTAAATTCAATCTTAATAACCTGACTGATCGCGAAGGGAAGCTGAGTCAGCCGTATTTTGAGCAGTTTGAGCGGCTGTTACGAGAACTCAATATTGCCGCGGCCAAAGCGCAGGCCGTAGTAGACTGGATAGATGAAGATGTCAATGCGATGACACCGGACGGGGCTGAGGATGACTTCTATACCGGTCTGGAAGTGCCCTACCGCACCTCAAATTCAAGCTTTCTCAGCGTAAGCGAACTACAGTTAGTAAAGGGATTCAATCCAGGCGTTGAGGAAGAAAGGGCAGATTACGAGTTGTTATTGCCGCATATTTCGGCGTTACCAACTGTCGGCGGGCCTGTGCCCTTGAATGTGAATACTGCCACCCCGGAGCTGCTGGCCTCGCTGTCTGACGATATGAAGACGCTGGGGGCTGAATTGTCGCGCTGGGAAACCGGGGCATATGAGGATTACCCGGTATGCGAAAACATTTTTGATCTGGAAGCTGAAGATCTCAGTGGCACTTTATCCGAAGATCGGGATCTGACACCTTATGAGAGCACGCTCGAATTTGAGGAAGAGGCCGATCCCGGCGGCGGCAATGGCATCAATATTGGTGAAGCGGGAAGCTACGATGTGGTATCGAACTTCTTTCAGGTGCGGATAGATATCGCGATGGAGGGCATCACGCTGTCGCAATACACCTTGTTTGAGCGGGATAGTGAAGGCAGGACCCAAATCGTTTATCGATCACGCGATACGCTGTAAGGCCTTAAAAAATATACAAACAAACTACACTTATCTGTGGATGAGTGGATTTACACAGGCTAGTCTGACAACTGTCAGGCAGCCGGAAATGACTGCAAGAGATTGATTAGGCAAATAAGCCGTGGCTAACTGTATTATTTATATTCCGGAGGTAGGTGAAGATCTTGCGCATTGGGCAATGACCAATGCGTCCGGTGAGTTGGTGTCTGCCGCACAGAGTGGAAAATTGTCCGAGGCTTCCGCCAGTGTCGCTGGGAAACAGTCCATTGTGGTGCTGCCGGGTGACAATGTGTTACTTGCAGAAGCTGAGGTGCCTGGCAATTCAGCTGCTCGCGCGTTACAGGCCATACCCTATGCTCTGGAAGAGCAGGTGGCAGACGATATCGAGAATCTTCATTTTGCTGTTGGCAAAAAGGACAAGGGTAATCATTATCCGGTCGCCGTTATCAATCGCGACACCATGGAAACCCTGCGCGATCAGCTTGATGATGCGGGGCTGCGTCCGACAGAAGTAGTGCCCGAAATTCTGGCGCTACCGAAACTCGATCCGGCCACCAGCGGTCCGGTGTGGACCGGCTTGATTGATGATCACAATGCGGTTGTCAGGCTCAACGGCTACAAGGGTTTTGCGACGGACCCAGACACAGCCGAAATCATGCTCGACGGTGCGCGTCAGGAGTTTGAAGAAGAATTCTCACGCGGCATTGTCCTTTTTCACACCAATCATGATACGGGTGAATTTGCCGTTGATAATCTCGATGTCGATGCCCGCTATTGCGAGAGTCGACTGGGTCTCTATGCCACAGGGCTCGCCAATTCACCGCGCATCAACTTGCTGCAAGGTGATTTCAGCTATCGGCAACAGCTCGATCTGGCGTGGAAGCCGTGGATCTGGACTGCAGTATTGGGGCTGGTCTTGCTGGGTATTTTTGCTGCGTCCAGTCTGTTCGATTATGTGCGGCTTGGCGATCAACAGGAAAGGCTGCAACAACAGATAACTCAAACCTATACCGAAACCTTCCCCGGTACCCGGGCCAGGCGACCGATAGCGCAGATGAAACAGCAGCTTAAAGCGTTGGGAGCTCCGGTCAGCAGCACCGGGTTTACCAATGATATGGCGATTATTGCCGCCGCTTTCAGCACCCAGCCGCAGAGCTCTATTAACTCATTGGGCTATCGCCCCGGTCGATTTGACATCGACATGTCGACTGATGAGTTACCTTCGCTGGACAAGCTCAAACAAGAGATTGAAAAAAACGGCACACTGCGAATGAGTGTGCAATCTACACGGCGACAGAAGGATATGGTCCGCAGCACCATTCGGCTGGAGAGCAGCCAATGAAAGATTGGTATCTGGCTAAATCAGCCCAGGATCGAATGGTTATCCTGATTGTCGGCGCACTGATCTTGCTGACTGTTGCCTATATCGGCATCTGGCGCCCGCTGGCAGGTGGTTTGGCCAATCGTCAGCAAAGTGTTGTCGTTGCTCGCGAGAACCTTCAATTTATGCGTGACGGGCAGGCCCGGATCAGGGCCAGTGGAGGTGGTGTCAGCCAGAACGATTCATTGACCTCTGATAAGGCGCCTTATCTGCTGGTGGACGATGTCATTCGCAAGGCAGGTATCAAGTTACCGGAGCGCGTCGAGCCGATAAAGCAGGGCAGTGGTGCCCGGGTGCAATTCTCCGAAGTCGAGTTTGACAAATTAATTGGTGTGATCGCGGAGCTCGAGCGCTACGGGCTTAATGTCACGACTCTGAATGTCACCAAAAAAAGTACCGGAATGGTCAGCGCCAGAATCAACATGGAGCGCAGTTGATGAGGGTATTCAAACTGATTTTGTTGGGGTTGCTGGCTTACGTGGTTTCGATCGTCTGGTTGTTTCCGGCGGCACCTGTGGTTGAGAAGCTCCGGCCTGATATTCAACCTGTGAAACTGGCGGGTGTGAGTGGCAAGCTTTTCAACGGGCAGGTAGAAAAGGTTAACTACGACGATGATGTGATACCGGTCGAGCTGCAAAACGTGGCCTGGCGCTTTGTACCGCGCAAGCTGTTCGCGGCTGCGGCTGGAATAAATTTTTCTTTTGATGCCTACGGCGGCTCTGGAAGCGGTGACTTCGCGCGCTATTTTAGTGGCGATATGAAAGTATCCGATCTGGTCTACGCCGGGCCTGCGAAAGGTCTCGAACCTTTGCTGCCGTTACCAGTGGCACAGTTCAGCGGCAATCTCGATGCAGATATTGATTCACTCGTCATCAGTGACGATCTGCTGCAAACCTTTCGCGGTGATATCAACTGGAATAGCGCAACGCTTGAGTCCCCGATTGCAGCCTTTTTGGGCGATATCGCGTTGACCATAGAGCCTGCAGGTGAGAGCAATCACCGAGGCACCCTGGTCGCCAAGGGTGGTGAGGTAGAAATCGATGGCACTATCGAGCTGGCGTTGAATGGCGATTTTCGCAGCAACGTGTTAGTGACCCCGACTGAAAAAGCGACTCCGGAATTAATCAATGCGATACGTACCTTTGCGCGGCCGGAGAGAGATGGTCGTTATCGGGTTCAGCGCAACGGAAATGTGAACCGGCTCATGTAATTTTCAGTTCCTGGCAGGATGTTCCGCAGGGAACCGGGCGTGGATGTGACAAACAGGCAACAAACGCAAGTTTAGCTGTTAACAACTATTGCATCGGCGTTGCAGGGTCTTCGGCGGTCTGAATTCTGCAGTAGGATGTTAGCTGGTCAAATTAAATTTTTAGTCGCTACAACCGATACCTTGATTGTAGAGCGCAGCGTATAAGCTGTTGTGTAGAACTAAAAGCCAAAAATAATAATTGAGTTGCGTGTAGTCCGGAATGTTTCCCGAGCCTGAAAGCCCGAACACTGAAACGTCTGACCCAGATTTGCTCAGTCCAGAGAATCTGCAGGCGTTGATCGATCCAGTGCTAGCCATATCCCGGCAGGCAGGGGATCGTATTCTGGAAGTTTACCGCGACGATTTCGAAGTCACCGAAAAATCTGACTCAACCCCTCTGACCACCGCTGACCTCGAAGCACATCGAGTGATAACAGGAAGCTTGCAAGACCTTGATATTCATGGTCAAAAGTTTCCAGTGCTGTCGGAAGAGTCCGGCGGCATCTCCTTCAGTGAACGTACCGATTGGGAAACCTATTGGCTGGTAGATCCGCTGGATGGTACTCGTGAATTTATTGCACGCAATGGTGAGTTCAGCGTCAATATTGGCCTGATTCATCGCGGTCGCCCGATACTGGGTGTTGTCTATGCTCCAGTGATGAAAGTTGCCTACTATGCCGCACGTGGATGTGAATCCTGGAAGCAGCATGATGACAGCCAGACTCCCGAGAAAATCCACGTACGAAAAGCTCCCGAAGACACGGTTGTGGTGGCCAGAAGTCGTTCACCGGTCACCGGTCCGATGATGAAGCGCTTTCTGGAAAAGTTGGGGGATCATGAAGAAGTGACGATGGGGAGCGCTTTGAAGTCGTGCCTTGTCGCCGAAGGTGCTGCTGACGTCTATGCGCGTCTTGGGCCCACGTCCGAGTGGGATACCGGCGCTGCACAGTGCATCGTTGAAGAAGCGGGTGGACATATCACCGATGTACAAATGAAAGATCTTCGCTATAACACTCGCGAGTCATTGATAAACCCGCACTTTTTTGTCTTCGGCCAGGGTGGGCGAAACTGGTCTGACTACCTGCCCTCTGGTATCGGTCTCTATCCGGCCTGATTCATCCAACTGCACAGCCTTGACCGGTTGACTTGCAGTACCGTTAAACAAACCAAATAAGCATGCTGTAATAGCCGCGATGGGGTATCATTTGAGGCCGTGTTATTAGTCGCTGGCGTTTCCAAATGTCTGTTTTATACGCTTCCCCGGAAGATGCTGAACTTGCCTTCTACGACTCTCTCGAACGATCCGATATCGAAGCGATGATGAGTGTGTGGCTGGCCGACGAGTCTATTGTCTGTGTGCATCCGGGTGCCAGTCGTCTGGAGGGGCAACATGATGTTCGCGCCGGCTTTATGCAGATGTTTGAAGAGCCCACGCCTTCAATGGATTTTTCCATCACTGATGTGCGCTGCCAGCAGTTGGACAACTTCGCGATTCATACCGTCCGGGAAGAAATTGAAGTTGATGGGCAGTTGGTCAGTGTGATGCTCGCAACCAATATCTACCAGCGTACCGGGCAAGGTTGGCGCATGATGTTGCACCATGCTTCCCCGGAACCGGATATGGACTTCGACGAGCTGGACTACACCTTCGAAAGCCCGGAACCCATTGTTCTGCATTAGGGTTTTGCATTAGCGGCTACGTTATGGCCTGCACTCCTCAATATGTCCTACACTCAGGGGATGCAGAGTGTCGTTTCAGATTCAGCACCTTTTGATGACGTGTTATTGCGTGAGGGCAATATCACCGTCACCAGTTCCCGGCTTGAAATCAGCAACACAACCTACGCCCTCAAATACATTGCCACGGTAACTCTGTCTGAACTGCATCCTCCGCGAAAAGAAGCACGTACAGTCATCGGTTTGTCAGTGCTGGCGCTGATCGCAATTGTGATCTATCTGATACTGGGAAAAATGACCTTCAGCAGTTTTCTGGTGTTTGCGCTGTTGGCCATACTGGCATTAACGGTCGGGGCTGCGGTGTACTGGCTCGACCCTTCAAAATATACGCTGGATCTGAAAATGATCAGCGGCGAGTTGGTGCAGGTTAACAGCACCTCCGAGCGTTTTATTCATCAGGTGCATGCGGCCCTTGCAACCTCGCTGGCCACCAACCACCCGCAGCCAACGGTACTGGACGCTGAGACTGAACTGGTGTGAGCTCCTGCCTTGTCCCCAGCTTGTTCTCGCCGGGTGATTGTCGGTTATCCAGTCTCGGTTCAGGCCGCGACCCGATTCAGTGAAAACAGGCGATAGGGAATCAGAGCGATCAGCGCTACGCCCCATTTGACCATCAAGTCACCCACGGCCCAGCTCATCCAGGGTTCACCGCTGCCACCAAATGCGAGGCCGAAGAACAAGCCGGTATCCAGTATTGTGCTCAATGCAGATGACAACAACGGTGCTACCCACCAGATCTGTCGCCGCAGGCGATCAAACACACTGACATCACACAGCTGTGCTATCAGAAAGGCGGTGCCGGAGGCCAGCGCAATGCGTAAATCAGCCAGTACCAACGATGCCAGTATGCCGATCGCAAATCCTACCAATACGACCTTACGCGCATCGTTTGCACCGTGGAATCGATTGGTTAGATCGGTGACCAGAAAGGCAAAGGGGTAGGTGAGCGCGCCCCATACCAACCAATCGTTTATCGGGTATTCCACCAGAATATTCGAGGCTACAATGATCACGCCCATTGCCAGCACCGGCAGCAACAGATGCTGGTATTTTTGCATTATCGTATTGTTTGATTGATTGTTCATGTTGATGCCACGACTATGTGGTGATGATTCAAAGCAGGCTGGATCCGCCGATGCGCGGAACTGCCGAGCGCGCGCATTGTAGCGCAATTTGCTGAGCCTTGTTACTGCTTGCTACCGGAATTTGTGACCAAACTTTAGCAATATTTGGGCGCTAGTCAGGCGTCAACTACAAAGTCATAATCAATAATCAGCGGGGCGTGGTCAGAAAAGCGTTTTTCCCGGTAGACGCGTGTTTTTTTCACCTTGCCCTTCATGCCGGGGCTGCACACCTGATAATCAATCCGCCAGCCGACGTTTTTTTCCCAGGAAGCGCCGCGGTTGGACCACCAGGTATATTCATGTTCTTTTTGCGGCAATTCCCTGAACGCGTCGATAAACCCGACATTATCGAACAGGTGGGTAAGCCATTGGCGCTCTTCCGGTAAAAAACCGGAGTTTTTCTGGTTGCCTTTCCAATTCCTGATATCAGCATTGTGGTGAGCAATATTCCAATCACCGCATAAAATCACCTCCCGTTGCTGTTTTTTCAGTTTTTTGAGGTGCTTTAAAAAATGATCCAGTACTTCCATTTTGAAGCCCTGTCGCAAATCGCCTGAGGAACCGGAAGGCAGATACACCGAGACAACCGAGAGATTGCCAAATCGGGCCTCCAGATAGCGGCCCTCACGATCAATTGCTTCAATGCCGATTCCTGCTACCACCTCGCGCGGTTTCAGGCGCGAGTACAGGGCTGTCCCGCTATAGCCTTTTTTTTCTGCATCATGGTAATAACTGTGAAAACCATTGGGCGTAAATATCGGATCTTCGAGCTGGTGTCGTTGAGCCTTTGTTTCCTGGATACAAACAAAATCGGCCCGTTGTCTCGACAGCCAGGTAAAGAAACCCTTTTTTGCGGCAGAGCGAATGCCGTTGAGGTTTGCTGTAATTATGCGCATGGTCGTGTCTGACTGGATGGAGGCGGCTGCGGGGTCCGAGTATCCCCGGATAGCATGATAACCCAGACTGCAGATTGCCATTATGCGATACGGAATGTGACACAGATTCTGGCCAGTTCACAAAAAATGCCGTGTGGATTCAGACCTGTGTCTTAACTGTCGATATCGGTGTATGTAGAGAATAGCCGGGACAGTTCGTTGATCGCGGAAGCGGTAGCAATCTTGACCCTGGCGGGTATTGCATTGTACCAATAGAGCAAACTATGAACTCTGTAGCTAAATCGTTGACTTGTACCGTGGTTTCGGCAATCGTCGCCGTCAGTGGTGTATCAGTGGCGAGTGCTGAATCAGTTTACCGATATGAGGAAAAGGGTGAGGTGATCTATCAGGATCGTGCGCCCAGCTCCAATCAGGACAATGGACATTCCATCCTCAACAAGCAGGGTGTGGTGCTGAAGCAGGTCCTGAGCCGGGAAGAACGACGTGAAGCGCGGAAAAAAGCTGAAGAAACGCGTTTGTCAAAAATTCGTGACAGGGCGTTGCTGGCCACCTTTACCACCGAAGACGATCTGATCCGGACTCGCGATGACCGAATGGGTATGATCGATGGCCTGATCAGCAGGCTCGATGATCGTATCCGTATCCTCTCAGAACGCCTCGAAGTGGTGGAAAAAAGGATTGCCAGCATGGAAGAAGAAAAAGGGCCGGACAATGCGCCAGATTCCATGTATGTCGAGCAGCTCAGTATCCAGCGCAATATCGAGAATGCGTGGTCATTGATCGATTCCAAAGCCGCTGAACGCAAGACGCTGGGTGACAAGTTTGACGATGATATCCTGCGCTACCGAGAGCTGAAAGCCGA
>CALFCE010000286.1 GCA_937951215.1 uncultured Granulosicoccaceae bacterium | reverse complement strand
ACAAGGCACATTCATCACCTGCACGGCTAAAGCTGCCCAAGCGACTGACCGCTTCAAAGACCACCAAAGTGGACAGCGGTGGCAAGTAATCTCGAAATTTAGACATTTGTTTTACGTATATCTGGATTTAATATTATTGCTTCTGACAACCGATTTTATGTCATATAGTCACAAATTCCAAATACCTGAAAAGAGGTGCACCAATGTCGGCAATCAATTTAGACGGGTTGGATTTCAACGCCAGCGTGCTGCAGGCAGAATGGATGGTCACCATCGATACGCCTGATGGCGGCGTCAATAACGTGCTTGAAGCATTGCAAAGTCGACTGCCGCTTCAACAGGGGCCTTACGATTGCTGCGCCTATGTGCGATCGGGTGGACAGCAACGGTTCCGGTGTCTCGAAGGCTCCCATGCTGGCGCGGAAGGCACCATTCAATCGACGGCTGCTTCTCAAATCGTCGTCTCGATACCTCGTGATGTCAGTCAGCTGCAGATTCTGTTTGACACTGTCTTCATAGCTCATGTCAACGAAGAACCAACGATTCGTGTACAGGAAGTGTGGGGTAGCCGCTCCAAGCTGCTCGACGACAAAGACAATCCGAATCGATATTGGAATCGTCCCGACTCGGCAACATTACACGGAACCAGTGCAGGAGAAAGCAATGACTGATCCGGCAAAGACTACCGCCTTCCGACGTCTACACGAGACTGACGAGCTGTTCGTGATGCCTAATCCGTGGGACATCGGCAGCACCAAAATACTATCCGGCTGCGGGTTCAAAGCATTGGCAACAACCAGTGGCGGCATGGCCTATTCACTCGGCAAACGCGATGGGTCTGTCACGCGGGAAGAAGCCCTGGAACATTGCAGAGTCATCGCGAACGCAACGGAACTACCAGTCTCGGCAGATCTCGAAAAAGGGTTTGCTGATCGACCCGAGGACATGGAACAGATGATAATGGACGCAGCCGCCACTGGTGTCGCTGGCTGCTCTATCGAGGACTATTCAGGTAACCCCGAGAATGCCATTTTTGACCACCAACTGGCAGTAGACCGGATACAGGCAGCCTGCGAAGCACGCGACAAACTCGGGACCGATTTTGTCTTGACCGCCCGTTGTGAGAAATACCTTTGGGGCGAACCGGAATTGGACAAGGTGATCGAGAGACTTCAGGCCTTTGAGGCTGTTGGCGCTGATATCGTGTTTGCCCCAGGTGTGGATAGGCTGCAAGACATCGAAACGATGGTTAAATCACTCACCTGCCCGGTCAATGTGGTCGTATCCACCCCAAACCTTACTCACGGCATTCCTGAACTCAAAGCCATTGGAGTGCGTCGAATCAGCATAGGCTCTTCTATGGCCCAATTGATATTTGGCAAGGTCATTGAAGCAAGCCAGGAACTGGCCCGATATGGAACCGTGGATTTTGTTAATCAAGCCATCAACTACGAAGAACTTGAAAGTTGGTTTGGCTAAGCAGGCCCCTTGCCGAGTGCTACTGCAAATGCGGATCCAGCAAACTGAACCAGTTTTCAGAGAGCAGCTCATATTCGCTAACGCAACGATCACTCACTTCTGCCAGCGAATCTGCGGATTCCCCGTCATCAAGATCGAGAAGATCCGGAAAATCTTCCGGTGAACTGCCATGAACATGGCACAGAGTAGCGTAGTAGCGCTGCGCATCAAGACTGTGCTCACCGCGAAAATCAGCTTCTTCTATGGTGTCACTATCCTCACTTTCCATCGCGAACATCTCTGCTGCTGAAAGTGCCACCTCGTGCCCGTCTTCATAAAACTCTATCAACAACAAGGTCGCCAGCGCATCTACAGCATCTTCTTCACGCCCCAGCACCGGGATACCATAGTTTGCCACCAGAGCATGTCCGATTTCGTGAATTAATGTATGCAACATGACATCCTCTACCAATAACAGCAGATCATCTTGTTCCACATGATCCGCTGCTGAAAAGCGATCCGCTATCTCTTCAATAAAGGCATCGGGGATCCGAATCTCGTTACTGGCGGGGTCAAACAATGGGCCTTCATCTGCGGCAAGCTGTATCAACAGCTCATGTGGCATCAACAGGGTTTCATCCAGAATTGAAATCAAATCTGCCATGCGAGCAGATTCATGGATGGCAGTGACCAATGCGTTGTCTATAACCGGCGGATTCCTGACCAGGCGGATCGCCTCATCCTGATCTGTATCTTCCGATTCTGAACTGGTCTGCCCGGTGCTGGTCTGCCCGTTGGTTGCCAGAACCAGGCTCGTCCCAAAACTGAGAACCAGGCCAAGAATGCACAGTGCATTCACGGCTTTGCAACCAGCAGATCTACCCAACAAAGCAGTCGAAAATCCTGTTATGCCAGATACTATTTTCATCTTACTTTCTCAACACCCAAACTCCAGCCAACCCTTACCCTACACAAGTCAAAGCCCGTTGTCAGTGAAGTGGTCAGTGCAGCTGTCAGCTATTGGTAAACCCTCGCCCGTCGCTGGCACGCGCCAGAGTTTGCTTGCGACGAGCTTCCCGGTAAACCGTAAATATTGATGCAAGGACAATAATCAATGCACCCAACCCGGTGTGTTTGCTGGGTAACTCACTGAACAAAACCAACCCCAACAAAGTGGCGTAAAGCAAGCGCACATAGTCAAGAGAAGCGAGTAATGAAGCTTCTCCCAGGGTGAAAGCCAGGACGTTACATTTTTGGCCGACATAGGAGGTGACACCGATCAGAGCGAGTATCAGCCATTCGGTTGGTGTTGGCTGTTGCCAAACCATCAATGCCGGAATCAGCATGACCACAGCAACCCCGGTGGCCTGATAAGACATAATCGTGTGAGTTGATTCTGTGCGCGACAGCAAACGAATCACGACCATCACCATTCCCGCAGCCGCAGCTCCTATAACCGCATAGATACTATAAACAGTAAAGCTGTCAGTGCCAGGTCGCAACATGACAAGGACCCCGACAAAACCGATCAACACGGCCAACCAGCGATACGGCCCGACGGTCTCACGCAGCACGATAACTGCAAAAATGGTTACGAAAAAACTCTTGGCAAACCCAATGGCAGTGGCATCCGCCAGTGGCATATGAATAATGGCGGAGAAGCCACAATTCATTGCTATCAGCGCCAGCACCAGCCGCAACAGTTGCAGGTCAAGCCGGCTCGTAGTGTAGGATTCCCGGAGGTTTGGCAGCAGTTTGGGAGACAGTATCAGCAACATACCGACTTGCCGAATCAACAAAATCTGGGCAACGTGTAGATTAACCCCTGCAAGTTTGATCAATGCTGCCATCACTGCGAAGCAGGCAGCACCCACCATCAGAATGGAAACAGCTTTGAGGTTATTGTTAACTGGGCCGGTTGCCTATTTTAGCGCCTGAAACATTCAGGCAAGAAATCCAAGAGGAGTACTGTCAAAATTCTTGAGATTGGGGAAGACATCACCGAGATTGCTTTCAGACAATCCAAACCAACGCGCTAGAGTCGCACAATATTGGTCGACCGAGGTGGTCGGGATAATTCTCCCGCGACCGGAATCGGCACTGCCACCTATCCTGATTTCCGGCATCTGACCATAAATCTGATTGCCACTGACTGCACCGCCAAGCACAAGTTGGTGGCCTCCCCAGCCATGATCGCTGCCGTCTCCATTGCTGGTGAGCGTACGCCCAAAATCTGCAGCGGTAAAGGTAGTGACGTTATTGGCCAGCCCCATCGCTTCAGTCGCTTGGTAAAACGATGCCAACGATTCACTGAGGGAACTCAACAAAGCCGGGTGTCTGGCTATCTGATTGCCATG
>CALFCE010000285.1 GCA_937951215.1 uncultured Granulosicoccaceae bacterium | reverse complement strand
TCAGGACATCAATGATCTTGACTGCACTACACTGATGGCGCAGCCGGATGGCAGCATGCCGGATAAGCGTGATATTCCCGCTCTTTGTCGGGATACTGTTCATCATGTTGGTGATGCCATTGCAGTGATCGTCGCAGATACTCTTGAACAAGCACGAGATGCTTCGGAGCTGATAGAAGTGGATTTTGATCAGCTTGATGCTGTAGTGGATACCGAGGGTGCATTGGAGAAGGGCGCCAATCTTACTTTTGAAGGCGCTGAGTCCAATCTGGCCTATACCCATTTTGAAGGTGATCAGGAATCAACGGCTAAAGCCTTTGACACAGCAGCCAAGGTCGCCGAGATTAAGCTGATCAATAACAGGCTGGTTTGCAATTACATGGAAACCCGCTCCTGTCGCGTTGAATGGCATGCAGATTCGGATACCTATTCCCTGACCTTGGGTTCACAGGGTGTA
This sequence comes from uncultured Granulosicoccaceae bacterium, assembly GCA_937951215.1. Taxonomy (GTDB): domain Bacteria; phylum Pseudomonadota; class Gammaproteobacteria; order Granulosicoccales; family Granulosicoccaceae; genus CALFCE01. Next base: position 22,063 of record CALFCE010000285.1, on the reverse strand, counting down.
CACGGCATGCGTAATAATCTTGCGCGAATTACCAATGTCGATGCTGACAGGATTCGCGTAGTAACTCATGATGTCGGTGGCGGGTTCGGCACTAAAGTGTTTTGCTACCGTGAATACCCGTTGTGTATGTCAGTATCGAAAAAACTCGGTAAGCCGGTACGTTGGACTTCCGATCGCAGCGAGCATTTTGTACAAGATGCTCATGGGCGAGACAATGTCACGCTGGCTCGTATGGCGATGGATGATTCGGGACGCTTTCTGGCGCTGGAGTTGAATATCATTGCGGCGATGGGTGCTTATCTGCATGCCTACGGTCCGTTTATCCCATTCCTCGGTGTGACCATGGCAACCGGTCTTTACGATATCCCGGTGATGGCCGTCACCACGCGGGGTGTTTTCACTAACACCACTCCAACTGATGCTTATCGTGGGGCGGGTCGACCGGAGGCTGCGTATGTTATTGAGCGTCTGGTTGATCAATGTGCGCGAACAATGGAAATACCGGTTGATGAAATCAGGCGCCGCAACTTTATCAAGCCGGAAAATCTGCCATACAAAACACCCGGTGGTCGGTACTACGATACGGGTGAGTTTGAACAGCATATGGATCTCTGCATGCAAAGGGCTTCCTGGCATGATTTCGAATCAAGACGTGCGCAAGCCCGCGAGCAAAATCGTTTGCTTGGCATCGGCATGGCAACATATATAGAAGCTTGTGCATTCGCCGGATCGGAACCCGCGTTTCTTGAATTACTCGGAGATGGCTCTGTTGCTCTTAAAATTGGTACGCAGAGTAACGGGCAAGGTCATGCGACAGCCTATTCTCAACTTGCCGCCGAAGAGCTAGGGCTTGATTATTCCGAGGTTGAAGTCAGGCAGGGTGATACCTCAGAGCTTGAGAATGGTGGTGGTACCGGTGGTTCGCGATCGGTTCCGCTGGGTGGTCCATCAGTCACCCGTGCGGGCAAGGCGCTGGCACAGAATATCAAAACCGTGGCAGCGACAATGCTCGATGCTTCGGCTGATGATATCGTGTTGGAAGAAGGCAGTGCGCGCGTCAGGGAAACCAATGCGTATGTGTCGTTTGCTGATATTGCAGAAGCCGCCAGTGACGAACAGAGAACCTCGCGTGGTGAATGGCAGCAGGATGAAGCGACCTATCCCAATGGCACGCACATATGCGAAGTTGAAATCGACCTGGATACAGCCATTACCTCGATCAAGGCCTATACCATTGTTGACGACTTTGGCGTAACCGTTAATCCACTATTGCTGCAAGGGCAGATTCACGGAGGCGTGGCTCAGGGTATTGGTCAATGTCTGCATGAACATGTGGTTTACGATGACGATGGCCAGCTACTCAGTGCTACTTTTATGGACTACGCGATACCGCGGGCGTCAGATATTCCCAATTTCAGCTTTGAAACACGCAATGTGCCTTCCACCACGAATGAACTGGGGATCAAAGGCGCGGGAGAAGCTGGTACCATTGGGGCGTGCCCGGCGGTGATGAATGCCGTGTCGGATGCTCTGCACCGCGAATTTGGTCAGGGCGATATCGATATGCCGGTAACCCCGCTGATGATGTGGAACAAACTCAACTCTCTGTCAGGAAAGCACGATGTATGAATTCAAGTATGTCAAACTAGATTCAGTCGATCAGGCCGTCGAGTTGCTGTCGGGTGACGATGAAGGCATATTGCTCGGCGGCGGTATGACACTGCTACCCACCATGAAGCAACGCCTCGCTCAACCGTCACAACTACTCGATCTGGGCGGTGTGGCCGAGTTGTCCGGTGTGAAAAAATCCGGTGACAGCGTGGTTATCGGTGCGATGACGCCACATGCACAGGTGTCGGCTTCTGCGGAAGTCAAACAGGCTATTCCTGCCCTGGCTGATCTGGCCTCGGAAATTGGCGATCCACAAGTGCGAAATCGCGGCACGATTGGTGGGTCGCTGGCAAATGCAGACCCATCAGCTGATTATCCTGCCGCCGTTGTCGGTCTCAACGCATCCATTAAAACCAATTTGCGCAGTATCGAAGCTGACGAATTCTTCCTTGATATGTTTGAAACTGCCCTTGAAGGTAATGAAATTATAACGGCTGTATCTTTCCCGGTACCCACCAGAGCTGCCTACGCGAAATTTCCCAACCCGGCCTCTCGCTATGCTGTAGTCGGCGTATTCATCGCTGAAATTGAAGGTCAATATCGTGTGGCTGTGACCGGTGCGAGAGGTTCGGTATTCCGCTATACCGAAGCGGAAGAAGCTCTTAATGAAAATGCATCTGTTGAATCGCTGGAAGGATTATCAATCGATGCTGATGAGATGAATGAAGATATTCATGCCAGTGCAGAGTACCGGGCCCACCTGGTCGGCGTAATGTGCCGGCGGGCGTTTTCGGCACTTGTGGGCTAGATCACTCCGGTTTCAGCCCAGTCTGCAAGGCGGGTCAGGAAATCGCTACAGGCTTTCATTTGTTCCACATCGATATATTCATCGGGCAGGTGAGCTTGCTCGATGCTGCCCGGGCCGAATATCACACCGGGAATCCCTGCATTCTGAAAATGGCCAGCTTCGGTGCCATAGGAAACCCGGCCTGATTCGTTAAGTTGGCTCAGGTGTCGAACCAGTTGCTCGGCGGCACCCTCCTCATCGGGCTTCAAAGCCGGTACATCACTTTTAACCCTTGTTGTAATGCCTGCCTTGGCTGACACCGATTTTAAATCAGGTTCAATTTCATCGCGAATCGTGCTCAGTACTTCCACTTCAATGGCGTCCATATCCTCAAACGGCAGGCCTCTGAATCCCCAGTGAAATTCGCACTTGGCCGGAATGATATTGGAGGCTGTCCCTCCATTGATCAAGCCAAGATCCAGCGTTGTATAAGGCGGCACAAATCCGTTATCCGGATCAGCCTGTTGTTTGAGTCGATCTTGTATCGCTACCAGTTTCGAGATAATACGATTGGCAGCCAGGATCGCATTGGCCCCCAGATCGGGCAGGCTGGAATGACCATCTACGCCGGTAACGGTTGTGATGTAACTGCGACCACCCTTGTTACCGCCAATAATTTTCATACTGGTAGGTTCCCCGACGATCACAGCTCGAGGTAATGGCAGGTTCGCGACCACGTCTTTAATCAAACCCAGCACGCCAATGCAGCCCACTTCCTCGTCATAGGAAAATGCAAAATGAATCGGTACCGCAAGCTCGCGTTGCTTGAAGTCATCCGCGTGAGCCACCGCACATGCAACAAACCCTTTCATGTCGCAAGTGCCGCGACCAAAGAGCCGATCACCGCGCCTCTCCAGCGTAAACGGATCGCTACTCCAGTCCTGTCCGGCCACCGGCACAACATCGGTGTGACCTGACAGCACTATACCGCCAGGAATATCGGGGCCGATAGTAGCCCAGAGATTAGCCTTGTTGCGCTCTTCGTTGTAAGTCAGACGGTGGCTGATACCGAGTTCGTCCAGATATTTTTGCAGATAGCTGATGAGCTCCAGATTTGAATGAGCAGAGGTCGTGTCAAAGGCTACCAGCTGCCCCAGTAAATCCATGCATTTTTGATGTCTTTCTTCGGTAGTCATGTCAGGACCTTGTCAAAGCGAATTAATAAGGGAATCTTATCATGCACATTTGTACAACTATCGGCCTCAGGGAGTAAGGGAACAAAGGTGCACGGCCAATAAAAACGGCTGTGGAATGGCGAAATTGTAAAGCTGGACGTCAAATTGCAAGCAGTAATCGGGTTATGGAACCAATACAGTCAATCCGATCTGCCAGAAGCAATCTCCATATGCGGGATTGTGTGCGAGAAAAAACCAGCTTCTCCCATCGTTTGTGTTTGGCCGGGCTGGTGTTTTTCGGAGTTTCGGTCTCGGCTTTTGCCGATCAATCCGAAGCCAATTTGACCACCGGGTATATGCATCTCACGGTGGATCACAGCTTCGCGGTTGGCGACACAACCGAACCTCAGTTGCAAGCACAGTTTAGCGGTGCTCGACTGGCATTTGACCAGAACAAAAAGGTTATCACCATTGACGGTTTTACCCATTTGTCTGATGGTGATTCAGACTTGCAATTACAGTTGCACTTGCCTGCTGACAACACGTCACCAGAGCTGCAACTGAAGGGACACTTGTCTTCGTTGTTGAATAAAGATGATAGCCCCGAGTTGGAGTGTAGTAGCGCGCCTTCCGGCGTAAATGCGAACCTGAAAACGGAGACTCGTGTGCATCTGCATGAAGTGTTACTGACGGGTGATGAGGTAAATACTTTTGCAGTCTCGTTTACGCTTCACTGCACTAATGAAGGTGTAAAGGAGGTCAGCGGCAAGGTGGTCATTGATACGCAACCCGAATTGCTGACGCTAAAGCTGCCGTCGCGTGATATACCGTCAATTGAGGCTCCACCCAAACAGGTCGTTGGTGAAAAAACTATTGAACGTAGCACTCTTCATTCGCCGCATGACGGGCAGGCTTTCAAGGGTGAATATCAGCCTGGTGGAAGCCTCTGGGTTACGGTTGGCAAATTAATAGAGCTGGTGCTGCCTCGACCGATCCCCAGTAACAGTGATAGTGACATTGACAAGTACAGTAACAATGACCAGCCGGTTTATCGATTTGCACAAAGCAGTACGGTTGCAGCTTCACTGGTCACCAATATCGATAACAGCCAGACATTGCTATGGGTACCAACCGCACGCGATATCGGTAGTAACACCTTTGTTTTGGAACTTGATGGTCTTGACGCTGGTGACCAAAACAACGCCATTAGCGACAACCACGTGATCAATATTGAGGTTTTGCAAGTCAGTAACGATACTTCAGATCAGGACCAGCCCTCAATCGCCATCAGCCCGGAGTTCACCGCGGGTGAGGTGCGCGTGTTGCAGGTCGGCGAACCCTTGTCAATATCCATTGATGCACGGCCCTCTGCGCTGCAGCCTGTCTCAATGCCTGTTTCTTCTGGGCGATCTTATGACCAGTCAGCTGAGACTGCGCCTTATCTGAAAATACTGAACATGCCGGAGGGGGCAACGTTTCGCAGCACCGGGGAGGCCTCCGGGGTGATCAACTGGACCCCGACCCGGGCGGATCTCGGGTTCACTTCTATCTCGCTTATAGCGGTAGATGCCGATGATCACAGGCACTTCGCCACCGAAGCGCTTAACATTCATGTTTCTGAAAGTTCAGGATCGCGACTGATTGCAGGGTGGTCCGAGACTGGTTTGCCGATAGACGAGAATCAGGTTGTTGCACCTGTCGAGCCCACCAAATTCAATCCGTCCTCAATTAATCCTAATGCAGCGATAAACCTCAGTGAAGTTATCGCAAGATAAAGCGCACAGTCAGGAGTTTTGACTTAGCGCTCAAGTCCGTGCAGATGACCCAGCAGAGCTTTTGCAGTTGGTGCAGGATCGTCCATATGCATATGGTGGTGACCACTTACAGTCACAATCTGGCAGGCAGGTATGGATTGCAGTCTGTTATGAGTTTCGGGGCGGTTGATCAGATAACCCTGATCTGCAATCACTACACTGACCGGGCACTCAATCGCTGACAGAATCGCCACTACCTGTTCCTCAGTCATATAAACAGGGCTTGCATGTCGGTGCCGGGGATCGAACCGCCAGCGATAACCTCCATCTTCTTTCATAATTTGCCGCTTGATGATCAACTCCGCAGACGAGCGGCTCATTTTCGCAGCAGCGAGTCTTGCGGCTACCGCTTCATCCGCTTGCTTGAACAATCTTGATTCGAATCTCGACGGGTTCTGTCTGTGTTCTCTCGACTTTTGCAAACGTACCGGGAGTTCGTTTGCGGCTTCAGTGAGCGGGCCACTGGCTTCAATCATCATCAGTGACTGAATGGCTTCCGGTGCCGCTACTGCCGTCAACGCAGCAATACACCCGCCGAGAGAATGACCCAGCAAATGAAACTGTTCCCAGCCCAATTGTTTGCTGATCTGCAACATCAGAAAAGGCATCTCAACCAGGTGGTAGTTGGCCGCTGCGGGTAGGTGGGATGATTTGCCGTGGCCGGGCAGGTCAATCGCAAGCAGCTCACAATGATCGAGTTCCGGCATCAGCGGTAAAAAGCTGTTGGCATTGTCGAGCCATCCGTGAATGCACAACAGCTTCGGAGCGCCGGACACCTTGGCAGTTTTGTGCAAGGCGGCGACGCTGATGCCATCTAACTCAATTTGCAACTCGTGGGCTGACATGGTTTATGTTCGATGTGATGTGGTGGGTATTGTAGCGTCCGGCCGGGGTTTGCGGCTGTTGCGAAGGGAAACTAATCAGAGCACGCTATGGCGGCTAATATCTGTGCAATATTGCCAGTATTTTGAACCAAATCTATCCCAATATTTCAATGCTTGTACCAATTGTTTATCAGTGGATCAGAATGGCTCAAAATAGGTTGCGCCTTTGATATCCACAGATTACCCTCGGATAGTGTCACTACGTATGATCGCAACGCCTGTCAACAGGCGCGAATTTTAGTTAACACAGGAGGAAGAGCATGAAAAAATTATCATCAGCGCTCGCTGCGGGCGCTCTCGCACTTTCGGGTGCAGCAATTGCTGCTGACAGCAGCGATCCCATCGTAATCCCCATACACAACTGGTCTTCACAAATCGTGATGAGCCACGCTGTGGGTCAAATGCTGGAAGAAATGGGTAACAGCGTTGAATTTATCACCACAGATTCTCAGGCGGTTTATGAGTCGGTTCGGCTCGGTGATGTAACGTTTGAATTGGAAGTCTGGGAAGGTGCATTTGGTGCATCGTTCCGTGAAGCGCTGGAGAAAGGTGGCTTGCACGATGCCGGTGATCACGATGCGGTTACACGTGAAGACTGGTGGTACCCGATGTGGACCAAAGAAGCGTGCCCGGGATTGCCCAGCTGGGAAGCTCTTAATGACTGCGCTGAATTGTTTGCAACCGCTGAAACCGGTGGCAAAGGTCGCTACCTTGATGGGCCGGTTGACTGGTTAAAGCATGGTAAAGAGCGTGTTGAGGCTCTCGGTATGGACTTTGTGGTAATCAATGCGGGTTCTGCAGCTGCTCTGTGGGCTGAGATCGGTTCTGCTGAAAAAGACAAGCGTCCGGTAGTCGTGTTTAACTGGACCCCGAACTTTGCTGAAGCTGTCTGGCCCGGTGAGTTCGTAGAATTCCCTGAGTGGGAAGATGGTTGCGACAAAGATCCTGCCAAAGGCCCCAACCCGGATGCGCTGTACGATTGCGGCAACCCGGCCAGTGGCTATTTGAAGAAGGCAGCTTGGGACGGTATGAAAGACAAGTGGCCTGCTGCTTACAAACTGCTGACTGAAATCAGCTTCACCAATCCTCAAATTGCCGAGATGGCAAAATTTGTAGATACCGACGAGATGGAGCCGGAAGAAGCTGCTTCAGCCTGGTTGGAAGCAAACGAGGACGTTTGGAAGCCCTGGGTAGAAGCTTCAATGTAAAAACGCTTCTGTAGCGTTTGTTTTAGCCCCGCACCGCGGTTGGGTGCGGGGTATTTCATCTGATTTATCGTATAATTCTCCGGCCTCGCCCCCTCGAAGGACTGATTGATGACCGCTCAGCCTGTTATTGCTGCTCGCAATGTGTGGAAGCTCTTCGGGCCTGATCCCAAACGTTATTTTTCTTCACTGCAAGGTGGAGAGTCCTTTGAAAAGATTCAAGCTGCTGGTTACATTGCCGGCGTCCGTGACGTCTCTCTGGAGGTCGCCAAAGGTGAGATGCTGGTTGTCATGGGCTTATCTGGCTCTGGCAAGTCCACCCTTGTCCGTTGTTTCTCACGTTTGCACGAGATCACTGCGGGCACCATCGAAGTTGAAGGTCAGGACATCGCCAAGCTCGATGAAAGAGGCCTGATTGAACTGCGTCGTCGCAAGATGGGCATGGTTTTCCAAAGCTTCGGTCTTCTACCTCATCGCACCGTGTTGGAGAACGTGGCATTTCCGTTGGAGATGCGTGGTCAGGATCGTCACGAGCGGCGTAAAAGAGCGCTTGAAGTGATCGAGTTGGTAGGTTTGGCTGGTCGTGAGGAGTATTTCCCGCGTGAGTTGTCCGGTGGGCAACAACAAAGGGTGGGGATCGCCCGCTCGCTGGCGATCGAGCCCGACATCTGGTTTCTGGATGAGCCCTTCTCGGCGCTCGATCCGTTGATCAGGCGGGAAATGCAGGATGAATTCTTGCGCTTGCAAGAGCTACTGGGCAAGACGATTGTGTTTATCACACATGACTTTGATGAAGCGCTGCGGCTTGCAGATCGCATCGCCATTATGAAAGACGGTGCAGTAGAACAAATCGATACACCGGATCGCATTGTTATGGATCCGCAAACAGAATACGTCCGAAAATTCACCGAAGAAATAGAAAAGTCTCGGGTCGTGATGGCAGAATCGCTGATGATCGATTTGGCACAACTTAACGGGCAATCAATGGCGGGTGATCCAGTCAAATCAAACCGTACCATTCATGAGCTCGCGCGTTTGTTGATCAATGATCAGCGTCCGGTTTTTCCGGTAGCTGATGAAAGCGGCCAGATTATTGGCGGTTTGCACAGACAATCCGCGCTTGATGTGTTGTTGGGTGAAGAAAAATAGTCTGCAACGATCATGATGACTGAGCAAGCAGCTTCAAATCGCAAACAGGTCGCTTTGGCGCTGGCGGTAGCTGCGGTTGCTATCGCAATCATCAAGCTTTTTACGCCGCTGGTCGATCTCCGGTTACCGGAAGGGCAGGGCCTGCTACCCTGGGCAGACGCCCTCGACAGTTTCTTTAATTTTATCAAAGGTGATATCCAGAACGAGCGTTTTGGCCTGATGCATATCACGCGCTGGATTTCAGAAGGGCCACTTGAATTCCTGCTCGATACCACTGCCAATTTGATGTACGGCAAAAATCGCTGGCCTAAAATCGGTCCGGTACCCTGGCCTGCTATTGTTGCATCGGTAGGTGTGCTGGCTTACTGGCTTGGCGGATGGCGACTGACCTTTCTCGCTCTGGGTACCTTGTTGTGGACTGCATTGATAGGCCAATGGGATCTGGCCATGCAGACCCTGTCGGTGTTGGTTGTTGCTGCACCTATAGCGTTCTTTATTGGTTTGCTGCTGGGTATTGCGTCGTGGAAGTCATCACGAGTTGAACGTGTGTTGAAGCCAATTCTGGCGGTACTGCAGACGCTACCGTTTTTCACTTATCTTTTGCCTGCCGTTATTTTCTTCAAGGTGGGGCCTACCGCGGGTGCGGTCGCGACGATTGTGTACGCCATGCCTCCGATGATACTGATGACAGCGCTGGGTCTGAAAAGTGTCAGTTCGGAAGTGGTCGACGCAGGCTATATGTCGGGTAGCAGCCGCTGGCAAATGTTGACCCGGGTTTACTTGCCATCGGCCAGGACAGAAATTCTGGTGGGTCTTAATCAGGTCATCATGTTGTGTCTGGCCATGGTGGTGCTGACCGCGTTTATCGGGATGCCCGGCCTTGGCGCAAAATTGTTGGCAATGATGAACAGCTTCAAGATTGGTCGCAGTTTTGAAATTGGCGTCACCATTGTTTTGTTGGCTGTGATGCTCGACAGATTGTCCAAAGCCTGGGTGATGAAGCAACCGGAGCATTTTGAAAAATCCACACCTTGGTGGAAAAAGCACTGGGCCTTGTTAACCGGCCTTACCCTGTTTATCGGCTTTATCGGTATTGCCCAGCTATCGGCGGATGCACCGCACTACACGCTGACCGAGGGTAAGAAGCAGGGCAACGTTCTGCAGTACATGTGGGGGATTTCTGATGAAGTACACCGTACCCAGGGTTTAAGTCAGGGCAAGAGTATTGATAAAGCGATCAAGGCTTTTCTTGAAATCGACAGTGTGCAGGCTACCACCAACTGGATACGCGGTTTTCTGATTGTCGATGTGCTGATACCGTTCCGCAACTTTCTGTTGAGCCTGCCGGTACCGACCATTGTGCTGCTGGTGGCTGCGGCAGGCTATCTGGTCGGTGGTTTGCGATCTGCGCTGGTTGCAGGTGGCTTTTTCGTTATGGTCGCAGTCAGTGGCTGGTGGGACCGGTCGGTCATTACACTGTATACCGTGGTGTCGGCTGTTACTCTTGCGATGATCATTGGTTTGCCTTTGGCCATTTGGGCTGCCAGAGGGGCAGCTCCCCCATTGACTCTCAAGAGTGGTGTGGGTCCTTTTCTGTCAGGCCTGGCTGGCTGGATTTTTACCAAAATACCCTTGGCCTTGTTGGCGGCGGTCGTGGCCGGCTCCTACCATTTTTTCTCGGGCCAGTCCGAAACAATGAATTTTCTGGCACCGCAATCGGTGTCGCTCTATCTGTTCGTAGGTGTGTTCCTTCTATTGTGTTTTCTGGTGCGGAACTGGCGCCGGGACTCGGTGATGCTGGCTATTGTTGACACGGCCCAGACCTTTCCCAGCTTTGTCTATCTGATACCGGCGATCATGCTGTTCGGTATCAACGACGTGGCTGTCATCTTTTCCATTCTGATTTTTACGCTGGTGCCATTACTTCGCTACACCATCGAAGGACTGCGTGGCGTACCGCCCGAAATGACAGAAGCTGCTGACATGTCCGGCGCTTCGAGAATGCAAAAGCTGTTTAATGTACAGTTACCGCTGGCCTTACCCACCATTGCAATAGGGTTTAATCAGGCGATCATGTTTGCATTTTTTATGGTTATTATTGCGGCGTTTATCGGTACTCAGGATCTTGGTCAGGAGTTACAGAGAACGTTGGCAGGTACCGACCTTGGAAAAAATTTCGTATTGGGTATTTGTGTCGCGCTGATGGCACTGACCTTTGATCACATCATTATGCGCTGGGCGGATCAACGCAAGGCCGCGCTTGGTTTAAATTAATCTGGGTTTAGACTAATCTGGGTTTAAATTAAGTTGGGTTTGGACTAATCTGTCCAGTGTTTTTCAGCCTCGGTGAGCGGCGCTCAGGCCGCTTCACTGATCTTGCTTTCTTCTGGTTTGTTTTCTGTTTGCACGGTATTGCGGGCATCGATCACGTGCCAGCTTGAAACAGATCCGTTCTTTTCGGCCTTTTTATCCAGGTGTTGCCTGTACAGGCCAACCGCCCGGTTTTGCAGTTTGGCAAGCCAGGGGTGGTCGATGCCGGGGAACGGGTTGAACGGGTTGCTGCGACTGATAGTCCAGAATTCGGTGCGTGTGCTTTTTTCACTCGCCTGACCACGACAGTGAAAGCCGTGTGTGTTGGCCACCACCAATGTGTTGGCCGCAACTTTAAAGCTGCGTGGCGGGTTCAATCCCATCTCATTGGCATCCTCATCACTGAGTCGCAGCGATCCGTTGCCAGAGTACCGATCACCCTGTGCGCTAATCTGAATGCTTTTTTTATACTCCCACGCCAATCTTGCGCGGCTTAATCTGTTGGAGGCGGGTACATAAGTAAAGGGACCGTTTTTTTCGTCAACATCATCCAGAAAATACCAGCTTTTCATTGTCGGATGAAACGTATCGGAATGCAGATTCTTCTGTGGATCCGGTGGGCCTTCAACAAAATGGTTTTTAATGGTCTGGATGTAGGAGACCGGCTGGCCGTTTTTACCTGAGCAGAACTTTAACAACTTCTGCAGGTAGCCATGACGCATAAATTCCTCACAGCCCGGCAATGACGGCAGGCTCTGATCGTCGAGCATAATGCGATGGGTCAGAGTATCCCCTTGAGTACACTCTCGCACTTCAGCATCGGCGGATAGAATCTCTTTCTTCAAGGCATGATATTCTTGTGCCGGCAGAAAGTCGGGAATTAAAACGTAACCGTTTTCGAAGTAGCTCTGCCGGTGTGCTTTATCTATCCCGCGTGCGAGCAGTAACATGCGAAAACGCATGACCGCGTGCGCCAGGATCATGCGGAAAACATGCAGTCCGCCACGGTTAAGGCGCGCACTACCGAGTATCGGGTTCTTGCGAAAGGATTTTGCCTGAGTGAAAATCTGTATCACCCATACTGGCAGCATGACAATCTTCTTCATAGTTCGACTCTACTGCATTCAGACAGGATCGAAGCAATTGCTGCGCCAGCGCGCGTTTCAGGGTGTGTACAGGCGGTTAGTATTGCCATTAAACAGGAAATTAACGTGACAACAGCACTGATAACCCACGCCGATTGCGTCTTGCATGAAATTAGTCCCGGGCACCCGGAACAGCCAGCTCGCATTGGAGCAATTACCGATCGCCTCAAGCAGGAGGCGTTAATAGAGCAGTTACAGCTGGTGGAAGCCCCGCTTGCCGAACGTCAGTATCTTGAGCGTGCGCACGGTGCTGACTACGTAGACTATGTCTTTGCCAGCTCACCTTCTGAGGGGCGGGTGCAGCTCGACCCGGATACGGCAATGAACCCCCATTCGCTGGACGCCAGCTTGCGTGCTGCAGGCTCTGGATTGCTGGCCACTGAAAAGGTGCTGGCTGGCGACTTTGCGTCGGCATTTTGTGCTGTGCGCCCGCCCGGTCATCATGCCGAGCGTGACAAGGCAATGGGTTTTTGTTTTTTTGGTAGCGTGGCAGTGGCCGCATTTTATGCGCTGGAAGTACACGGGCTGGATCGCGTCGCCATAGTTGATTTTGATGTGCACCATGGCAACGGAACTGAAGACCTTGTGCATGATGATCCGAGGATACTGTTTTGCTCCAGTTTCCAGCACCCGTTTTATCCGGGCTATTATCGTCCGTCAGTGCCTGGCCAGCTGGTAAACGTGCCATTGGCGTCAGGCACAGATGGAGCACAGTTTCGTGAAGCCATTACCCGCACCTGGATGCCGGAGCTCAACAAATTCAAGCCGCAACTGTTGATAATCTCTGCAGGGTTTGATGCTCATCGCGAGGATCCGCTGGCCGGGCTTGAGCTGGAAGACGATGATTTTGCCTGGATCAGTGATCAGCTGGTCGATTTTGCCGATCAAAGTTGCGATGGCAAAATTGTCTCGATGCTGGAAGGCGGGTATTCACTACCCGCATTGGGACGAAGCGCTGCAGCTCACGTTCGATCTTTGCTCGGTAGCTAGAAATCACCTGCCAACAGGCAGTACCCAACAGCCAACAGGCAATCAGCTGAACTGTTGCTCGAACGCATCGCTGAAAGTCGCCAGTGCAGATTCGGGTAACAGGTTTATGCCGGCTGCTGCCTTGCGACCGCCACCCGTTTCGAACTGCCTGCACAATTCGTCTGCACCGGTCTTATTGGACAACGGCGCACGTACGCTGATCAGATACCCCCCACCCGGCAAGCAGCTGGCCAGTGCATGAGCTCGGTCCGGGTTTTCGCGGGCAAGCTGGTTGCTATACACGCCACTGACACGGCGTGAGAATGGATCTTCCGGAAAAACAAACAGAGCACACTTGTCTGTCTGTAAAGTGGGTTCTATCGATGTGGCACGTTGCATATCGCTTTCGAATCCTTGTCGGAGCGTTTCAAAAGCCGGATCTTTGGCAATAAATTCGAAGGGATCTGCATAGGGTTTTACTTTTTCATAAAGCGCTGCAGGCGCAAAGTATAGATCTTCAATGGCACCCCCGTAGCCGTTGTAATTCATCAGGGTGCCAAGCTCTTTTAACTGCTCCAGTTGATCGGTGGACAGGTTTAATGGTCGGGCGGCTGTAGCTGCAGCATCGTATAAGTTATCACCGAAAGCTGCCGTCACAGCCCAGGGCAAAAATGTACCGCCCAGATGCTTGTTTACCAGTAAACCGGTGCAGACATCGCTCGCGGTATCTATGGTTGCTGACAATTGAGGGTGTTGCGGGATATCTCCGGGGAAGTGATGATCAAAATAGGCAATCTGAATCTGCTGTTCCAGCAGTGCATGTAGCGCTGAAGCATTCTTGTCCATCGAAATATCAAGTACAGTAACCGTGTCCCCGGCAACTGCATTGACCTGTTTCAACAGATCGATGTCACGTTTTACACCCGTGATCAGGCGTGCCTCGATGGGATCCTGCAAACGCAGCTGATGAAGAGCGCAAATACCATCGGCATCGCCGTTGAATACATCGAAGTGCGTCATGTTCAAATGTTCCTGTACTTGTGATTTATCTTGGCTATGGCTATGGCTATGGCATATCGCCGTGATTGCGCGCCGGGTGCTTCAGTGCTGCCAGTTGCCGTATAAGCGCAGGGCCTTGATAAATAAATCCGGTGTAAATCTGAAGTAGATCAGCACCGGCCTTGTAGCCAGCCATACCATCATCAGCCGAGTGTATACCGCCGACTCCGATTAATGGAATGTTGCCTGCAAGTCGAGTGCCTAGCCTGGTTTGTACAGCTCTTGCTTGTTGGCCAAGCGGTTGGCCACTGAGCCCCCCGGCCTCATTGACGATCGAGCTGGTGCTGGGGTTGACTGTCAAACCGTCGCGAGAGTTGGTCGTGTTGGTGGCAATCACTCCATTGATGCCGGTATCAAGTACATCGTTGGCAAAGTCGTCGATTTCGATGTCCGTCATATCCGGTGCGATTTTGACCAGCAAAGGTACTTTACGCTGATGTTGAGTTTGCAGCTGCGACTGACTATTTATCAATTCGACGAATAATTCACGGCGAGCCTTGCCATGTTGCAGGTCACGTAAACCTGGCGTGTTCGGCGATGAGATATTGATTGTTATGTAGTCAGCATGCGGATAAACCCTGGTCAGGCAAGTCAGGTAATCATCGATAGCTGAGTTGTTGGGAGTGTCCTTGTTTTTACCGATATTGATGCCGAGCACACCACGATACCGGCGCTTTGCTACCCGCTCGACCAGATAGTCGACCCCTTTATTGTTGAACCCCATACGATTGATCAATGCGTGATCTTCGGGCAGTCGGAACATGCGCGGCTGAGGGTTGCCTGGTTGAGGCCGTGGAGTCACGGTACCAATTTCCAGGAAACCGAAACCCAGATTGCCAAGGCCGTCCATATAGTCGCCATTCTTATCAAGGCCTGCTGCCAGCCCGACCGGATTGGGGAAGTCGAGCCCCATCAATCTGACCGGGTTGTCTGGCACCCGGCTGCGGAACCTTGAGCCGAGTTTTCCGCCCAGCAAGCGCTGAATCGCAGACAATGTCAGATCGTGTGATTTTTCAGCCTCGATGCTGAACAGCATTGAGCGTATTAGTGAGTAACTCACGAGATAGGTTTTCGGCTAATCGGGACAGGCGCTATTGTGTGGTACGCCGATGTGGTGCGCAAGGTATCTTGTGTGGTCGGGCACGCTTGCCTAAGCAGGTTCGTCGATTGTGCCCGCTCGCTGGTGCAACTAAGCGCCGCTGCCAGTAGAATACAATGGTGAGAGTCTATCCCGATAAATTACCAGGCGAGCTTGGCAAGCAGCTGGCGCCGGTCTACTTGCTCTATGGCGATGAGCCACTTGGGCAAATGGAGACCGGTGACCTGATACGCCAGCAAGCCCGTCAACAGGGCTTTGCGGAACGTGAGGTAATTTTTGCGCTGGAGGATGCTGATTGGGATCTGCTGCGTCATGCCAGCGACAGCCTGTCTTTGTTTTCCGAGCTACGCATCATTGACTTGCGTATCCCGTCCGGCAAGCCCGGCCGACAAGGCGCTGAAGTGCTGAAAACCATGATGCAGGAGCCTACTCCCGATATTGTCATGTTGATCAGCATGCCCCGCCTCGACCGCAGTGCAACCAATAGCGCCTGGTTCAAGGCCATCGACAAGGTCGGTGTCACTGTACCTTTCTATCAGCTGGCCCTTAATCAACTCCCGGCCTGGATTGAGCAGCGCATGCGTAAGCATCGGCTGCAGGCAACCCCCGATGCCATCAAGCTGATTGCATCCCGGGTAGAGGGTAATATGCTGGCCGCCCAGCAAGAGATCGAACGGCTGGCGTTGCTGTATCCGGAAACCGAAATTGACACGCCGCAGGTACTGTCTGCGGTGGCGGAAAGCGCGAGGTTCTCGTTAAATGATGTTGTTGATGCTGCCATGCGCGGTGCGGCCAATCGCACCTTGAAGGTATTGGGAGGGCTGCGTGATGAAGGTGTGGTGCCTATACTGATATTGTGGAGTCTGACTCAGGAAGTGCGTGCCGGTACGCGCATCGCGCAGTCGCTGGCGGTCGGCATATCACCTGATGCTGCGATGAAAGCAGCTGGGGTATGGCAGAATCGCCGCCAGCCCATGCAGCTGGCATTGAGCCGCCACAGTGAACAGAGCTGGCTGGAAATGCTGGCAACAACGGCTCAGCTTGATCGTCTGGTCAAAGGCCAGGGCCAGGGTGATGTCTGGGACGAGCTGGCTGGCCTTTGTCTGAAACTTGCTGCTGGAGAGTCTGCCGGAATCACGCTGCCCAATAGCGCTTAAGAAGATGGCCTGATTCGATCGCCTGATTGCAACATGAGAAGTTTAAGATGACACATACCGCAATACGTTACCTCAATGAAGGCAAGGTCGCCGTTGGCGAGCATGTCGAGATCAAAGGTTGGGTACGAACCCGCCGCGACTCTAAAGCCGGATTGTCATTTCTGGCGATATACGATGGTTCTTGTTTCGATGCGTTGCAGGCGGTTGTTGAGTCATCTATTGAAAATTATGAGTCTGATGTTCTGAAGTTGACTGCAGGCTGTGCTGTGCGGGTGAGCGGTAAGCTGGTCGAATCGCAGGGTAAGGGGCAAAGTGTTGAAATTCAGGCAACCGAAGTTGAAGCGATTGGCTGGGTTGAAGACCCTGAATCCTACCCAATAGCAAAAAAGCGCCACACTTTTGAATACTTGCGCGAGGTTGCTCATTTGCGCCCGCGGACCAATGCCTTTGGTGCCATCTGCCGAGTACGGTCGACGCTCTCTAATGCTATCCACCGCTATTTCCATGAACGTGATTTTTACTGGGTAAACACACCTTTGATTACAGCAAGCGATGCAGAAGGTGCCGGTGAGTTATTTCGGGTAAGCACACTTGACCTTGCCAATGTGCCGAGGACTGCGGATGGCGGTGTGGACTTTGATCAGGATTTCTTTGGCAAGGAGGCGTTCCTGACGGTATCGGGTCAGTTGAATGTGGAAAGCTATGCAATGGCGGTCAGCAAGGTCTACACCTTCGGGCCGACTTTTCGGGCCGAAAACTCAAACACCAGTCGGCATCTGGCGGAATTCTGGATGATTGAACCCGAGGTCGCATTCGCCGACCTGTCTGACAATGCCACTCTGGCCGAGGACTTTCTGAAATACCTGTGTCAGGCGGTACTGGACGAGCGCGAAGATGATATGAATTTTTTCGCTCAACGGGTGGACAAGCAAGCACTGGAACGGCTGCAGTCTGTTATCACGTCGGAATTTGAACGTATGGAATATACCGATGCGATCGAGATCCTGCGCAACAGCGGAGAGAAGTTTGAATATCCGGTTAAGTGGGGGCTTGATTTGCAGTCCGAACACGAGCGGTTCCTGGCTGAAAAGCATGTAGGGCGACCCATTGTGTTGATGAATTATCCTAAAGAGATCAAAGCTTTTTATATGCGGCTAAATGACGATGAAAAAACCGTTGCAGCGATGGATGTTCTGGCACCTGGTATTGGTGAGTTGATCGGTGGGAGTCAACGCGAAGAACGTCTGGACCGGCTGGATCTCAAGCTGCAGGAACTTGGTATCAGCGAGGAGCTTTACTGGTATCGTGACTTGCGTCGCTACGGAACCGCACCGCATGCCGGGTTCGGGCTGGGCTTTGAGCGTCTGATCAATTACGTCACAGGTATGGAAAACATACGCGATGCGATTCCGTTTCCGCGTACACCTCGCAGCGCTAATTTTTGATCCCCGTCAAGCACCCAGTTGTTCGCGAAGCTACGCCTGCCGATGCGAAAGCGCTGATCCAGCTGCGCAAATCAATCTACCGGGAAACTCCCAATCTTCTTTATGAACCCTGGGAGTACAACAACACACCACGAGATGAAAAGCGCTATATCGAGCGCTTTATCAGCCCTGCAAACAGCTTGCTGCTGGTTGCTGAGGCCGAGCAGCAACTGTTGGGTTTGCTGGGAGCCATGGGTGGAAGCTTGAGCAAGAATGCGCATGCTGCACAACTGTTCCTGGCAGTTCGGCAATCGCACTGGGGGCGCGGTATTGCAACCGAGTTGATCAGCCACACGATTGAATGGGCACCAACGGCTGGCCTGAAACGGTTGGCGCTAACCGTGGCTGTGGATAACACTCGTGCCCATGCGTTGTATAAAGCCCATGGTTTTGTCGATGAAGGAATACAGCGCAGTGCGATTCGCGAAGGTGAGCATAGCTTTCGTGATGAAATATCAATGGCTCTTTTGTTGTGACCAGCGCTTTCTGCGACTTCGGTAAAAGTAGTATTGTGCGTATCAGGGCAGTTTGTTGTTGAATCACTAACAATAGTGCATCGGACTTGTCGGTCCGTTGCTGATTTGTCTACCGAACGATCCTTTCACTGAAAAATCAACTGGCCGGCGTAGTTTCGCATTGCAGTATTCAGTTCATTTCACTAAGCTTGGCGTGTCACGCGAATGACGCGCTGTATTCAGGGAACCGAGACGACAGGATGTTGCTCTCAGTGCTTTTTTACCACGCCAGTTTTGTTAGCTCGCATGACGTTTTATACAATTGCTGACGTGATGATTCTGATAGTAACTATCGAGATCACGTGACATCACACAAAAAGGAATTTGAACCATGTCGAACCAGAGATTTAAAACCAACGCTGATAAAGAACACATCCTAATGCGAGTTCAGACAAGCCCAACTGGAGCTCAGGATGAGCTGAACAGTGATCGAAGATCCTCACCGATTTTATTGCAGTCGATGTTGCCCCAAAACCCACCCCGCAGAAAATTGCACGCCCCCGCCCAACAGGGTTTTACCTTAATCGAGATAGCCATTGTGATGGTGATCATCACCTTGATACTCGCTGGTGTGTTGAAAGGTCAGGCCTTGATTGACGGTGCCCGTGTCCGTTCACTGGCGACCGAGGTGACCGGTATCCGTACTGCCTGGTATTCGTTTCAGGATCGCTACCGATCCATTCCTGGAGACTTTCCCAACGCGCAAACACAGATTGACAGTGCCACCGTGCCGGGTAATGGCAATGGTCGAATTGATGATAGCCAGGAACGCGCCAGTGTCTGGCAGCAACTGGCATTGGCCGGTTTTATCAGTGGTGATTTCAATGGTGAGCAGTCATCGATTGGCACTGCCAATGACCTGGAATGCTCCGATGGTACCTGCCCGCGTAACCCGTACAACGGCTATTACAAAATCAGTTTTGGCGCGCAAGCCGCTGATGTATCGGGCCCTGCCAATGAAATATTTACCGGTAACCGCATCCCGGTAAACATCCTGGCTGAACTGGATTCCAAGCTCGACGATGGCAAAGCCCTGAGCGGACGCTTTCGAGTACACAAAGCCTACGTCAACAGCTGCAGCACCAGCACAGGTGAATGGGCAGTATCCGACGGCCACGTAGATTGCGCAGGCGTACTGCGTGAGTAGATAAACTTGGACGAAAAAACCGGGGGACAGTATACCCATTTAGGGCACCCACTAAATGAAATGTCCTAAATGGGTATACTGTCCCCCGGTTTTCTGCTTTATTCCATCCCCAGTTCTTTAATTTTACGAGTCAGGGTATTGCGCCCCCAGCCCAACAGACGGGCAGCTTCCTGGCGTCGGTCACGGGTCTTTTGCAGCGCGCATTCGATCAGCACCCGTTCTATGCGCGGGATGGCTTGGCCGAGCAGGTCGGTTTGATTCTGAGCCAGCTGCATCGTGGCCCATTTACGCAGGCTGCCTTCCCAGTCATCGCTGTTCTGTTCATGGCTTTCGTTCAGGCTCGGTTCCAGTGAATCGGGAAGATCGTCTATCTCGAGTACTTCACCACCAGCCATTACCGTTAACCAGTGCGCGGTGTTTTGTAATTGCCTGACATTACCTGGCCATTGCAAGGTAGAGACATAGCTTTCAAAATCCCGGGTTGTCTGTTTGACTTCGACCCCCAATTCGTCGGCTGCGTCTTTTAGAAAATTACGCAAGAGTAGCGGGATGTCTTCGCGTCGATCTCGCAGTGGAGGGGCATTGATGCGGATGACATTCAGCCGGTGGAACAGATCCTCACGAAAGGTTCTGTTTTGTACCTGCTCCTCCAGATTCTGATGTGTTGCGGCAACAATCCGCACATCCACAAGGATCGGTGTATGACCGCCGACGCGATAAAACTGCCCGTCAGCCAGTACGCGCAGCAAACGTGTTTGCAGATTGGCAGGCATGTCCCCGATTTCATCGAGAAACAGCGTGCCACCATCGGCTTGTTCGAAGCGGCCGATGCGTTTGCTGTCGGCTCCGGTAAATGCCCCTTTCTCATGTCCAAACAGTTCCGATTCCATCAGGTTATGCGGTATCGCTGCCATATTAAGTGCTACAAACGGGCGAGCTGCGCGCGGGCTGTGCCGGTGTAGCGCCTGTGCGATCAATTCTTTACCGGAGCCTGATTCACCGTTGATCAATACCGTAATTTTTGATCTCGACAACCTGCCTATCGCTTTGAAAACGTCCTGCATTGCCGGTGCATCGCCCAGTAACTCACGGTCAGCGTTGGCTGTTTGCGGCTGTTTTTGTTGCCTGGCAACGCTTTTCTTTTTTTGATTCTTGTCAGTTTTGATTGCGCAGGCACGTCTTGTCTGCTCGATGACCTCATCGACATCGAAGGGTTTGGGGATATATTCAAACGCACCTTTTTCAAATGCATTTACCGTGCTGTCAAGATCGGAAAATGCGGTCATGATCAGTACGGGTATGTCTGGATGGGACTGTTTGAATTGCGATAAAAATGACAGGCCGTCCGAGCCTGGCATCCGTATGTCGCTAATCACGGCATCCGGTGGCAGCGCATTGTGGCGCACTGCATCCAGAGCTTCGTCTGCAGATTCAAAAGATGTGACTTGCATTTCCGAACTGCGTAGCGCCTTTTCCAGCACCCAGCGGATCGACTTGTCATCATCGATAACCCAGATTGTTTCTTCACTCATAATAGCTTCCTGCCGGCTCCATCACACGCTGACCTGCCCGGGCAAAACAATGGGCAGATAAACAGTGAAAGTGGTTTGGTTGGGGCGGCTGTGGCATTCGATCAGCCCGTCAAGTTGGCTGACGATAGTTTGTGCGATGGATAAACCGAGGCCGGTTCCATCAGATCTGTCGCTGACCAGCGGAAAGAAAATTTGCTCGCGTAATTCTTCCGAGATACCTTTTCCATCATCAATAATTTCGGCCACCAGAGCCAGCCGGTGGCGGGTGCTGCCAATGGTGAAGTTGTTGACGATACGAGTGCGAAAGGTGATGTTGCCTTGTGCACCAACAGCATGTAGCGCGTTTACCGCGATATTCAAAAAAACCTGCACCAGCCGGTCACGGTCAGAGCTGAAATCCGGGATGCTGGGGTCGTAGTCGATATGGAGCTTGATACCCGGCTGGCACTCCACTGCAAGAATTTTACGTACATGTTCGAGCGGGTCGTGGATATTGAGCAATTGCATAACCGGCCTGTTGGCAGGTCCCAGCATGCGATCGATCAATTGTTGCAAGCGATCAGACTCACTGATAATGATTGAGGTGTATTCTTTTAACGATTCATCGACGAGTTCCCGCTCCAGCAGTTGGGCTGCTCCTCGTAAACCTCCCAAAGGATTTTTGATCTCGTGAGCCAACCCTCTTAACAAGGACCGGGAGCTTTCCTGCTGGCTGACCAATGCCTCTTCCCTGACAATTCTCAGCTGGCGGTCAATGTGGGTCATTTCCAGCAACAGTGAGTTGTCACCAGTGTCAGCCCGACGAGGAGTGATCGTGCAATCAACGACAATCGCGTCGTGACCCACAAGGTTCAAGGTCACGTGGCGGTCTGTGTAGGGCTGGTCCTGAATCAGTGATTCCTGCATTCTTGCCAGCAGGCTGTCGGGCAGCTCTACAATGTCCATCAGGTTCAGTTCGCGCGCCTTGCGCTCGCTGATGGCAAGCAGGCTCTCAGCCGCCGGGTTCATGCGGGTGACATCA
>CALFCE010000284.1 GCA_937951215.1 uncultured Granulosicoccaceae bacterium | reverse complement strand
CGTCAGCAGCCACTGCATAGGTACAAAGGGAAAAATTGTCGAAATTAGTCACGTTAACGGTGTTGGGATCTTCCGGATCAATATCCGCGGCTGTAAAGACAACCGTATCATCAGAACCACCAAACTCGGTGGAGTCAGACTGGAATCTTACTGTTCCAAATACTCGCGCTATCCCCGTCGCACCAACCGGCGTTACTCCACCACCAGCAAACTCGATATTAATCTCTTCAAGATTGCTCATGCCATCATTATTGTCATCAGGATAGGTGTAATCAGACTGACCCAAGGTGACGGTTTGATTGCTGTTTACATTGCTGATATTGCGGCCGGTACTCGCAAGTATCACATTCGCATTTTGTTGAGGACTAAAAACCGACCAGACTATTTGTACTGTTGACGCCTGCCCTTCGGGGATTTCTATCTGCCCGCTCCAGGACGGTCCACCCGGGTTAAACGTCATGTTCACAGGCGTGCCATTGCTGGTGACGGTTAGCACCAGTTGTGACGGGGTAATCATGCGACTTTCGAGCAAGGTATGGGGTGCTGTCAGAGCAAACGCGGGAGCTGTGGCCGGCACAGAATTCGAGACGGCCTGCAACACCGTGTTCTGCCAAGAATCGTTCTCATCCAAAATACCCGAGCTGGGGAAACCTGAGTCGGGGGAGAAACTGCTGCTGCCCCCTGTGTCACAGCCTGCCACGAATAACAGACTCGAAAAAACAATACCCGCTGTGCTTGACAACTTGTTGGATAAATCGATCATTGCTTTTCCTGATTTTGCTTGTGGTGATTCAGCAATTGCCATATGTGTTGCCTGCACTCATATAGCAATTGCTTCCAAAATACCCGGTTCAGCTATTGTTGCGGCTGACCCAATTGCAAAGTAACGGTGCAGCTGCCGTCATCACCGCAGCCTTCACTACCACCACCGCCACCACCGCCACCGCCAGCAGCACCGGCGATCAAACCAGCCACCAGAACACCACCCAGCACATACCACAGCGTGTTGCTTTTCTTGGCAGCTGGCGGCTCGCTGGAACTTCCCGAGTCGGAAGCCAGGGGTGACTTTATATCTCGCTTGAGGGGGTTAAAGGTAAACCCCCGATTGGTTGCGCTACCCGCCTTGTCAACCGCCTCTATGTAATAGTTCAGTACCGTGTTCTCTCCAGAACTGGTAGCCAGTGTCGCAGTGTAGTTATCGCCACCTTCCAGCTCCATGGCACGCGATTCATAATCGCCAGAGTCTCCAAAACGATAAAACAGCGTGACTGAGGCCACCTCGACGTTGTCAGTCACAATGGCTTCCACCAGCTGATCTTCACCAGCGACACCCATTTCCACCAACTCATGCTGTATTTCAGGAGGCTCTACATCAAGCGCCTGAGCAAAAGTTGTTAGAGGCAAACAACTCAATGTAAAGATCAAGGTTAAAAATCTTGCTACCAGTTTGAAGACCATACTGTTTCTTCCTTTTGTTGTGTAATGCAGTTCGTATTTAATTCAGTTTCAATTCTTGCCGCTTTATTCCAGGTCCTGAAATTTTCATTAGAAAAAGTCAGGCAATTGACACGGCACAGGCGGTTCTATCGTCAGCCCCGGGTTTTATCCGGCTTTGGATGATCTGATCCATTGCCGTCATCCAGTCTGCTGCAACTGATATTACCGCTTCATCAGCACTATCTGCAGAGCCGGCAAAGGATGCACGAATCATCTCTTCTTCAGTCAGATACTCCCACCACCCATCCGTGCACAACAAGAACCGATCTCCACTCTCAATGTCAACGGGTTCCTGACTTACCCTCATTCGCGCTTCATCTGACGACCCACCAAAACAGCGTGTTAACTTGTTTCTGTCCGGGTGGGTACGGATATCTTCGCGCTGCAATTCTCCATCATAAACCAGCATCTGCGCCACTGTGTGATCGCGTGTGAAGTGCTGCACTTGCTGACGCCTGAAGTGGTACAGGCGTGAGTCACCACAGTGAGCCCAGCGTGCGACCCCGGCGACAACATCGAGATGCAGCGCGACCACCGTCGTGCGCGCATCTCCGGATGCCCCCGGATCCGATTGTTGCAATTGCCAGATCGCCTCGTTGGCCAGACTGGCATACGCATCAAAATCAAAACGATCCATTGTCGGTGCAGCTTGCTGCCAGCTCTTTACCGCCATTTGAAATTGCATGACCGCGTTTTCAGCAGCTTGCGCTCCTCCGAGATGTCCACCAAGGCCGTCAGCAACGATCGCAAACAGCTCTTTTTTGACGTCATCGACCAGCAGACATCTGTCATCGTTAACGCCTTTTTGCCCTTGGACACTCAGGCTCTCGGCCGTCACTGCATAGTGGCGACTTTCTGTTGGCTTTGAATATCCCGGCTGCAAGTTGTCCAAAGTGACCAAATAATCCCGATTGCACTAGCGCGTGACTTTCAATAATGCCATGACTTCAGACCAGCATGCGAATCGGCCCGGCGACCCATGAGCATGAGCGGCACGACATTCACTCCCCGGCACCTCGCCAGAGTTTTCGGGCCAGAGTTACCGGACCAGTGTTTTGCTGGCCAGTGCTGACTTGACCAATGTGCACCGGGCCAAGGTTGATTTGTGTCGCTTATCGCACTTTCGCCAATTCGTTCGAATCCGATCCGGCTTCCTGATGCATTGTCTACGCGTTTTTACGAGGCCTGGCGCCATCTGGATATGCAAGCTTCGCCCGCAGCCCGGTTTCTAGTGTAACACTCCCATATTGTAATGTTAGGAGGGAAGGCTACTGGGCAGCCCCAACCCCCATATGTT
>CALFCE010000283.1 GCA_937951215.1 uncultured Granulosicoccaceae bacterium | reverse complement strand
TATGGCTTGCCTGGTGCCATGGGTGCGCAGCTTGCCAACCGCGAGGCGGTGGTAGTCGGTCTGACTGGCGACGGTGGTTTTAACATGGTGCTCGGTGAACTTGAAACTGCGCGGCGCATGAATCTCGGGATCACGGTTATTGTGGTGAATAACGGTGCGAGTGGATATGTCAAAGCACTGCAACATCTAATGTACGGTGAGGGTAACTACCAGTCGTCTGATCTTGCCGAAACAAACTACGCCAATCTTGCCGAAGCCATGGGGTGTCAGGGCCTGCGGGTAGAGGCACCCGATCAGATTGAATCAGCATTAAAAACTGCTTTTGCGGAAAAAAACCGACCCAGCGTTATTGACGTGTTGGTTACACGAGACCCGGCGCATATGCTACCTGCCGTAGACAACAGGACGGTCCAGGTCAAAAAAGGCGACCGGGTTGCGTAAGACTATATAAGAGGATTTATCCAATACCCCTGGCATCATGTTGTCTATCGAGTATTAAAAGAGCGGTAATTGAGGAGGAGTTTCGTTTTCCTTCGCCTCGACAGAGGGGTTTGTAGATTTGGAGTTTGACGCTGCCATGGATTTGGTTTTTTGCCAGTGAGCTGGTATTTCGAACAAGCGGGTATCCAGCACCGTTTCTCGTCGTGCATCTGACAAGCCGGCCTGGCGGCAGGCGAGTTTGAAGCGTTGTTCAATAATTTCAGCACGTGGCCCGAAGCCTTTCATACGTGTTCCAAAACCAGCCTCATAGAGTTTATTGTTGCGCATTGAAGCCATTGCTTTTAACACACGATGAGCGCGATCAGGGTAATGCTGTTGCAACCACTCCGGGAATAGCGTGGCAAGCTCATGCGGCAGGCGCAGCACGATATAGCTTGCAGCTTGTGCTCCGGCGTCGCTCGATTGCTGAATAATCGACTCCATCTCTGATTCGTTTAACGCCGGAATAACTGGCGAGAATGATACTCGCGTTGGTATGCCGGCATTGGACAGCGTTTGCAATGTGCGCATGCGACGGGTTGGTGACGCTGCCCGTGGTTCGAGCTTTTGGGCAAGCCCGTGATCAAGTGTGGTGATGCTGATACTGACCGATACCAGATGAAGAGCGGCCAGCTCGGTTAATAAATCGATATCACGTTCAATCAGTGATGACTTGGTGATAAGAAACACCGGATGTCGTGCCTCCAACATCACTTCAAGTACCTGTCGTGTGATACCCAGCTTTCGCTCCAGTGGTTGATAGGCATCGGTATTGACCCCGATGGCTATTGGCGAACACTGGTAGTTTCGTTTTGCCAATTCCACTTTCAAGAGCTTGGCAGCGTCTCTTTTGGCGTACAGCATGCGTTCAAAATCGAGCCCCGCGGAGTGACCGAGGTAGGTATGCGTCGGTCGTGCAAAACAATAGATGCATCCATGTTCGCAACCGCGGTATGGGTTGAGGGATTGATCAAAATAGATATCAGGAGACTGATTGCGGGTGATCACGGTGCGGCTGGTGTCGTCGCGCCAGCGCGTTTTGGCCGCGCCAGGTTCTTCAGCCCAGGTTTGCCAGCCATCGTGATGGTCGGGATCGATATCGCAGCGTTTGAGCACCTCGTAGCGGCCAGCAGCATTGCTGCTGGCGCCGCGGCCGCGCCTGAACGCAGGTTGTTCTCGACTGACCGGGGAGTGGTGTCTGGGTTTGTTCATAGCAACGGCACTGGTTGCACTTACTGTATGAAATGCCAGTATAGCATTTCCAGGCAAGCAGTCTCAAACAGATAAGCTAAGAAAGATAAGTCCAGACAGTTAGATGGCCAGCCCCTGCTGTTGTCCTTGAAGGATTGTTCCGGAAGCTAGTTGCGGCCTTGGGGTGTTTTGCTGCTGACTATGTAATAGACTTCCCACCAACATGGCTACAAACACAGGACTCTGGTGTGAATAACCCGTCCGGTTCCAATCCCGCTTCTTCCATTACCGCGTCACTGAAATACCTTGCCGATGTCGACGCGGCTGCCGTGTATCGGGTGGGAGAGTCAAATCAAAAAGACACTGAGCATCTGGCCAAGTTCGCGGTGCAACAATGTCAGGTGCATGATGCGCGGGAAATGGATCGTGAATTTTCACTTGATCGTGAAGGTTTCTGCTTGGTACAGCAGCCCAGCAAGGTAACCGATTTCTATCGCGACGCCGAGTTGGAAGACGTTTATGAGGCTGAGGTGAAAGCCGCAGTCATGCAGGCCACCGGGGCCGACCGGATTGAAATTTTTGATCATACGCGTCGCTCATCTTCCAATGATGTTCGTTCACGGCGAGATGTAAGAGAACCCGCATCGGTGATCCACAATGACTACAGTGCGGATTCGGGTATCAACCGTTTGCGTGATCACTTTGCCGGCACGGATGAGGATGTTGAGGCTTTGCTGCAAAAACGGTTTGCCATCGTCAATGTGTGGCGATCGATCAATGGGCCGGTGCTGCGTTCTCCCCTGGCGCTCTGCGATGCATTAACAACCGAATCTAACGACCTGGTACCGGTGCGGCGAGAGTCAAAAGAGCGGGTGGGTGAACTTCAACAAGCCCTTCACAACCCTGCACACCAGTGGTACTACTATCCGGAAATGCAGATGGATGAGGCATTGTTGATTAAAACGTTTGATTCCAGTCTTCGAGGTCACACCCGCTTTACACTGCACACCGCCATCGATCTACCGGGTTGTAACGAACAAACACCGGC
>CALFCE010000282.1 GCA_937951215.1 uncultured Granulosicoccaceae bacterium | reverse complement strand
CCCTGACCTTAACGCACTGAATCCCCAACACATCAGCATAACGCTAAAATCCGGGAGTCACCTTGAGATAACACTGGACTCGGTCTACGGTGACCCCGTCACGCCGCTGACAGACGATGAGAACATCGAAAAATTCAACCGCTGCTGCAGCCGCAGTAAATTCCCGTTGTCCGATGTACAACAACAAAACGTGATTACCTTCTGTAACACACTGGAACAACAGACAGACGTTGCATCATTGATTAAAGTGATGGCAGTTACCTGAGTAGAGCAATCCGATGAACGAAAATACAGGCGCAACAGAGACTGAAACCGATACCACAGAGGAATCAATGATCATTGATTCCGTATCACGCTGGCTGGAGCGTGAAGTCAGGCCACATGTCAAAAAACTGGATCAGGCCGATGAATACCCGGAAGCCATGGTCCAGCAGATGAAAGAGCTGGGCCTGTTTGGTGCCACCATCCCCGAGCAATATGGTGGATTGGGTTTAAGCGCTACCACCTATGCCAAGGTTATTGAAAAGATAGCATCGGTCTGGATGTCGTTGACCGGTGTTATTAACAGTCATCTGATAATGTCAGCCTGTGTACAACGCATTGGTACCGAGGCACAAAAACAACAGTTTCTTCCAAATTTTGCCAGTGGTGAGATTCGGGGCGGATTAGCCTTGACCGAGCCGGACGCTGGTACGGATCTTCAGGCGATTCGCACACGTGCCATACAAGATGGCGACGACTACATTATCAATGGCACCAAGATGTGGATCACCAATGGCATCCACGGCAGCTGTTTCGCGCTGTTGGTAAAAACCGATCTCGACGCTGACCCGCGTCATAAAGGCATGTCGATGTTTCTGGTTGAAAAAGGCCCGGGGTTTGAGGCCAGCCGCAAGCTAAAAAAACTCGGTTACAACGGTGTAGACAGTGCCGAGCTGGTGTTTGACAACTTTCGTGTTCCGGCCGCCAACCTGTTAGGTGGTGAGGAAGGCAAGGGTTTGCAAACCGCCTTATCCGGCCTTGAACTTGGCCGGATCAATATCGCTGCGCGAGGCTGTGGGCTTGCTGAAGCGGCATTAATGGACAGCCTGCGATACTCACAGGAGCGGCAAACGTTTGGCAAACCGATTTGCCAGCATCAGGCAATACAATTGAAACTCGGAGAGATGTCAACGCGCTTGCGGGCGGCAAAACTACTCACCTATGATGCGGCCCGCATCTATGATGGTGGTGGTCGCTGCGATATGGAGGCCGGCATGGCCAAGTATTTCGCATCGGAGGCTGCGGTGACAAATTCAATGGAAGCCATGCGTATACACGGGGGCAACAGCTATTCGAAAGAGTACGATGTAGAGCGCTACTTTCGTGATGCACCCCTGATGTGTATTGGTGAAGGTACCAATGAGATCCAGCTGATGATCATTGCCAAGCAGATGATTGAACGGAATAGCATCTAGCCCGGGTTATTCACGAAGACGACTGTCGATCAACTGTTGACGAAAGTCTGGATGAGCAATGGCAATCAGCCTGTCAATGATTTCATTCGGACGGTCACTGCTCATATCAGCCACTCCGTGTTCAGTCACAATATACTGAACATCATCCTTTTCGAACGAGGGTAACTGCCCGTCAGGCAGCCTCGCCACGATACGACTGACCGTCCCATTTCGGGTTGTTGAGGGTAATGCCAAAATCGAACGTCCTCCCGCCGACGCTCTGGCACCCTGAACAAAGTCGGTCATTCCGCCAAGAGCTGTGACTTTTTTTCCGGAAAGATATTCAGCATTAACACGGCCAAGCAAATCGACCTCAAGTACCGAATTTATAGCGACAAATTGATCGATCCCTGATAGCACTTCAAAATTATGGGTGTAGGAAACCGGTTTAAATCTTATGCAATCAAATTGCTCAGCGCTGGCGTAAAACTCAGCCCTACCAAGCGCGACACCCGTCGTTACCCCTTTTGAAAACACACCCTGCTCCACCAGATCAGGCACGCGTTCGGAGATCATGCCGCCGTGCAAGCCCAACCCCTCTCGACCATCTAGTGATTGCAGCAGGGCTTGCTGTAACTTGCCAAGCCCGAACTGTAATACATCGCCTTCCCTTAACAGGCTGCACACATGACGCGCAATGCAGGCCATGGTGTCGTCAGCAGCACCCGCCTTCCACTCAGGCAATGCGGCATCGGATTCTACCAGCGCATCAAACCGATCCAGCGGAACCGACACACTGTGGGCAGGTGATGGCATATCAGGATTTATCAACCCAACCAGGCGACAACTACCTTGCAGTAGAGACGGTACAAAATCTACAGTTAAACCCAGAGAAAGCCGGTTCCGATCATCCGGCGGGGCGACCTGCACATAAGCCAGACCGATATCTTTATGGTTGGTTAAATACTGGTTCCAGTCGAAATAGCTGGCTTGATTAATTTTCAATGCTTCAGTTAAAGGGCTCTGGCGCATAGCCGCGGTTGGAAACAGACAATTAACTGATTGCGGAGTGCCGATAGTGCAGTAATCCCGCACATTGACACCCGGAATAAAGGTGCCATACACATCGTTGCCACGCCATAGCCCGGGCTCGACAGCTACCGCATCGAGTATCGATGTTGGTTCCGCGGTACAACCGGCCACATAAATCGCTCGATGCCGGCCAGCCAGCCCGCCCGCTGTTCTTGCACTTATCAATTTATCAGACAATGACATAAAACATCGGACCGGGCAGTATCAGACAACATTTTAAATTGATCGCTTCAGTGCGGTAGACTGACACTATGACGCGGCCAAACTATTTCGAAGCAATGGATTATCCTGCCATGGTACAAGACTATGGCAAACCAGACGAATTCACGACTCGTTTTCAACAAATGAGCGGGGATGAATTGCGGACCCTGCAGAACACCCGTTTTATGGAAATTGTCGAATTTGCCTGGCAGATTCCATTCTATCAACGGCTGTGGCAAACACACGGCATTGAACAAACAGATATTCAATCGCTTGATGATATAGTCAAATTGCCCTGCTATTCCAAGGCTGATCTAATGCAATCGGTCGAGGCACACCCGCCGCTCGGTGACTTCGACGGTCGTGCAATATACGCGGATACTCAGCGCCCACCGCTGATTATCCAGACCACCAGTGGTACTACCGGCAAACCACAGCCTCTTTTATACGGCCCCCAAAGCCGTGAGTTGCAAGGGCTGTTACTGGCAAGGTTCTATCGGCTGCAAGGCTTGTCACACGATGACATCGTACATTCGGTATACGGGCATGGCATGGTCAATGGGGGCCACTATATCCGCGAAACCTTTCTCCACTGGATCGGGTGTCAGTTTCATAGCGCCGGCACCGGTATCGAGACTCGATCCGAGCAACAGCTCAGCCTGATCAAGGATTTTGGCGCAACTGCGCTGGTTGGCTTTGGTGACTATTTGAAATACCTGGCCGAACTGGCCCGCGAACAGGGACTGGACCCGGCAGCGGATCTGAACGTACGTACCCTGTCCGGGCACATGGGTGCAGAATCCCACGACACCATGAGCGAAGCATGGGGGGGTGCTGAGGTTTACGACTGGTACGGCGTCGGCGACACCGGCATTATCGCCGGTGAAGGCCCGGATCACTCAGGCTTGCATGTAATCGAGGATGCACAGTATCTGGAAATTCTCGATGTAGACACCGCGCAGCCCGTCGCTCATGGTGAAACCGGCGACATGGTCTGCACATGCCTTTATAAAAAGGATGTTTTCCCGATCATTCGTTTTAATACACATGATGTGTCACGCTTCGAATCCGGCTCGTCCGATCTTGGCCTCCCCTTTCGCAGGCTCACCGGGTTTCTGGGTCGTAGTGACAACATGGTCAAACTCAGGGGTATCAATATTTTCCCGAGTGGCCTCGGTGCGATATTGAGTGAGAACTTTGAAGAATTGGGTAGTGAATACATTTGTGAAGTTACGCGACAGCAGGGTCGTGACGCCATGACGGTATTGATCGAGACAGCCAGCGATACCGCACAAGCAACCGATCGCTATCAAGCACTATTAAAAGCACGTCTTGGAGTGGATATAGCAGTCCAGCTCGTCGCACCGGGCCAGCTGGCATCGCTAACGCAAATTGAAACGCGACAAAAGCCACTGCGTCTACTCGATAAACGAGGCTGATAAAGGTGATGCCTGCCAATTCCATTACTGAAGTTGCAAACCTGCTAGCCAAGCGGGATACCACTGCCGTGGAGCTTGTTGAGT
Source organism: uncultured Granulosicoccaceae bacterium (assembly GCA_937951215.1). Taxonomy (GTDB): domain Bacteria; phylum Pseudomonadota; class Gammaproteobacteria; order Granulosicoccales; family Granulosicoccaceae; genus CALFCE01. The sequence continues at coordinate 14,442 of CALFCE010000282.1, read as the reverse complement.
CACTGTTAAAACAAATACTACGGGACGAAAGACACTCAAATATCTTCACAGAGATACTGGACCAGCGCGCATTGCAGTCAGCTGCAGCGAGCGACAGACGCAGGGCTGATAATCAACTTCTAGGTGCACTTGACGGAATACCGATTGCGATTAAAGACAACCTGCACCTCGATGGCTATAAAACGCTGGCGGGCACACGTCATGACTTTTCCAGTAGCTTCAGTCAGACCGCTGCGGTGGTCGCTAACCTGGAAAACGCAGGTGCAATAGTGTTAGCGCGATGCAATATGGACGAAGGCGCGCTGGGCGCCAGCAACAACAACCCGTTTAATGGCCAATGCGACAACCCCCGCTTCCCCGGTCATACACCCGGAGGTTCAAGCGGAGGTTCAGCGGCAGCGGTTGCAGCGCGGTTTGCAGCGGCAGCATTAGGTACAGATACCATGGGGTCTGTCAGGATACCGGCAGCGTATTGCGAGTTGTGGGGCTTGAAACCCAGCTACGGTTTTATCAGCAGTGAAGGACTGGTGCCCCTGTGCCCGGAACTTGACAGTATCGGGCCCATCGCTAACTGCGCTGCAGACCTTCGGATGATGCTGGCAGCAATGCGGACGGACAACACCACGCTGGAAGCTGGCTACTCCACTGGACTGACCACGCAAATACAGGATGTTCGCATAGGTGTTATCCAGCAAGATCAGACGGCAGTCGATAGCATGGTGGCAAGTGCATTTGAGGAGTTGTTACAACGGCTTTCGGATGGTGGTTGTCAATTGCAGAATATTGAAGTGCAAAACTGGAACCCGGCCAAACTGCGCCGTGATGGTTTGATACTAACTGAAGTCAGAGCCAGCGCTGCATTGTCGTCTCCCCTTCAGGACAATCCAGAGGACTTCTCGGAAACTTTCAAGAGCATGATGGCATATGGCCGCAGCGTTTCAACGGAAAGGCTTGCTGAGTGTGTCACCAGAATTGAAGCACTTAAAGCGGCAACACTGGCGTGTTTTGATCAAGTGGACTGGTTGCTACTGCCTACCGCACCGCAACTGGCCTTTAGCGTGGACAAAGAGGCTCCGGCTAATCAGGCTGACTTTACTGCACTTGCCAATGTGGCAGAATGCCCTGCCGTAGCATTCCCGATAACCATCCCGAACTCAAAACGCCTGGCTTCGGCCCAGCTGCTGGGCAAACATGGAACTGATTTCCAACTGCTGGAAGTATCAGATCTCATTGCAAAAACGCTGTCCGCCCAACAATAAGTCGGTGCTTTGGCTACCAGCTTGCACCTGCAACGCGATTCGTCCATAGTAAAAACGGGTTGGAGCGAGTCTATCCGATCCGCCTGCAACCCCTTTTCACAACTGGAGGTGTATATGCAACTATCAAAAAGCAAAGTCATCGTCGCAAGTCTTTTTCTGTTTTGCAGTAGCGTTATGGCAGAAACCATCGGTATCGGTACCACCAAAGGTGGCGCAACCGCCCAAATTTCAGCTGCAATCTCAAAAGTCGTTTCGGCTAATTCAGAGGTCCAGGTAAGACCTCAGGCAATGGCCAACACACAGCAATATATTCCATTGGTTAACTCAGGAAAAATTCAACTGGGTCTCGCCAATGTTCCGCAAACTCGATACGCTGTATCCGGCACCGGCATGTCCGAGGGAAAACCCAACCCTGATCTGAAAATGATTGTCACCCTGTTTACCTTTCGCACTGGGCTGATGGTGTCTGAAAAATCTGGCATTGCAAGTGTGTCCGATCTTAAGGGTAAGAAAATGCCAGCCTTTAAAGAGCGTGCACTGGGCGATTACATCATTGATGCGTTTCTTGAATCAGGTGGTTTGAGTTCCGATGATGTTAAAGGCGTACCTACTTCCAATTTTCCAACTATGTGGAAGATGTTTAAAGAAGGCCAGATCGATGCAGCTATTGTCGCTGTAGGGTCAAAGCCTGCATTTGATTTTGATGCGTCGATGGGGGGCGTAAATTTTCTCGACTTCGGTGTAGACAATATAGCGGTATCGCAGAAGTATCTGCCAGGTAGTTTCCTGACCGAAACCAACGGTGATTCACCCGGTGAGGCAGAGGGTTTACACGCCATCAGTTTTGACTATGCGTTGTTTGCCAATAAAGATGTGCCTGATGCCACCATCATGGAAGTTGTCAAAGCAATGTATGAAAATCCGGAACAACTGCGTGAAACCAGCCCCTTGTGGAAAAATTTCGATCCTGCATTGATGGGCAAGGCAACTGGAGTCGACTTTCACCCTGGAGCCATAGCCTTCTACAAGGAGAAAGGTATTTGGCAGGAATAAAGACTGTCTTAATCAGTGGATCGTTTAGATCGAATACGGCAAGTACTCGGCTTACTGATTCCAGTTAGCAGTATGGTCTGGGTGCTGTCGATACCGCAGCGCCTGGGTCTTTTTATTTTCCCGGAACAAATCCTGGCTTTTATGCTTGGCACCGCAATGTGTGTCGTTTATCTCGGGGGCATAGAAAATAGGACAAACAAATTTCAGTTGCCAGTAGTGCTAGCCCTGTTATCCATGCTTTGTGGCCTCTACCTGACCTGGCGCATTCCGATCTTGTCTGAAGAAGCCTTTTTCCGGCCTGTTGAAACCCTGATCATTTCCAGCCTGTCAATTGCTCTGCTACTGGAAGCCATGCGCCGCAGTGTCGGTGCCAGCCTGGTATGGGTGTTTTTACTGTTTGCACTGTATGGCTTGTTCGGGGATTTAATACCCGGCAAGATGCAAGGTCGGGTTTCAACTCCGGCAGAGTTGTTGAGTTTTCTCGGCACCGATACCACCGCGATGCTGGGGCTGCCGTTGACGGTCACCTGCTTTGTTGTTGTGATGTTTATTTTATTTGGCAGGGTATTACAGACCACTGGCGGTACCGAATTTTTTACCGGACTAAGCCGCGCACTGGCAGGCAACGGGCCCGGTAGCCCGGCCAAGGTATCCATCATTGCGTCAAGCCTGTTTGGATCGATTTCGGGCTCGGCAGTATCGAACGTGATGTCTACTGGTGTTATCACCATCCCGACCATGATGAAACACGGCATTCCACCCTATCGTGCAGGTGCCATTGAATCTGTTGCTTCAACCGGCGGGCAACTGATGCCGCCTATTATGGGGGCAGCGGCTTTCCTGATGGCTGAATTTCTGCAGATTCCTTACAAAGACATTATCATCGCCGCTCTGCTACCCGCCGTACTTTATTATTTGGCACTCTTCCTACAGGTCGATTTTATCTCACGTCGACAGCCTCAGCATTTAGAGGAGACTCAAGAGCATGGAGCAGACTCTACAATCAAAGCTTCCTCTGTTTTAAAGAAAGGCTGGTTGCTGCCAGTACCTTTTGCGGTATTGATAGTGGCACTGTTTAAATTCAACTTGTCACCGGAATTTGCTGTGTTGCTTGCGGTGTCTGTTTTGGCCCTACTGTCGTTCCTGAGGAACGAACCCGACCAACGCATGACCCCAGCTCGTATTTTTACTGACCTCGCCGCAACCGGGCAGTCGGTAGCCGAGTTGCTGCTGGTCACTGCTGTCGCTGGCATGATCATCGGTATCCTCTCCAATACCGGGCTTTCTTTTAGTCTCGGCTTCGTGCTGTTGGATTTCGGCGAAGGAAGCTTGGTGGGTTTATTGGTGTTAACGGCCCTGGTTTGTATCATTCTTGGGATGGGACTGCCAACGACCGGTGTGTACCTGCTGTTGGCTACCCTGGCTGCTCCCCCGTTGGTACAGCTCGGCTTGCAGCCACTGCAGGCTCACCTGTTTGTACTGTACTTTGGTATGTTGTCGATGATTACACCACCAGTTGCATTGGCAGCATTTGCCGCTGCCAGCCTCTCCGGTGCAGGTCAAATGCGCACCGGTTTTGAGGCAATGCGGTTGGGATGGTGTGCCTATCTGGTGCCCTTTCTGTTTATCTATCACCCGGCGTTACTGTTTCAAGGATCCGCACTTGAGATTATGCAAACACTGGTCAGTATCGTGCTGGCATTGTTGCTAATCAGTGCAGTATTAGCAGGTTTTGGGGTGGCAGCCATTAGCATCGCAGGTCGCGTGCTGGCTCTACTGCTGGCAGTACCACTGCTGTTTCCACTTCCGGAACATTTGAAATTGCTTGTGCCTTTGGTCACCATTGTGTCAATTGCACTGATCACAATGCATGTGCTGCAAGCCAGGAAAAATCATGCCTGAATCATTGATGCATCTGAGTACCTACTATGGCCAGCGGGCCAAAATCGGTGTCATTGTCCCGCCCACCAACACCACCAATGAGGCCGAGTGGCAAGCGATGACACCTGCAGATGTCAGTATTCATGTGGCGCGCATGCCTCTGCATACCGATACGACTAGTGATGCTGGTAAGGCTGCGCTTTACAAGGACATTGAAAAATACGCGCTTGATCTGGCACAGGCCGATGTGGATGTCATCGTGTATGGCTGTACCGCTGGATCGATGGTGTCGCCAGTCTCTTCACTACCGGAGCATATAGGCACGATAACCAGCACCAAGGCACTGACAACTGCTCAGGCCATAGTCGATGCTCTCAAGGCCCTTGGCGTACAGAAGCTGGCAGTTGCCACCCCCTACTTTGAGGCCATGAACCAACACGAAAAGGTGTTTCTGGAAGAGAACGGCTATTCGATACTCAGTATCGCAGGGCTTGGTTATGGTGCTAATGGTAAGGATGAATTTCGTAATATTGCACGCATTCGACCAGAGCAAGTCATTGAACTTGCAAAACAGGTGTATTGTGCCGATGCAGAGGCTTTGTTGATCAGCTGCACCGATCTTGTCAGCCTGCCGGTTATATCCATTCTGGAGAAGGAGCTGGACATACCGGTCATCAGCAGTAATTCTGCGACATTTTGGCGTGCTCTGAGAATGGCTTCGGTCAACGATGCGGTAGAAAGCGGTGGCCGGCTTTATACTGTTTAGCCTCTGTATACTGTTGCTCCCGGGTGTCGAAATGGAATTGATATGACTGAATCTCCGTATCCCTCGCTGGTCAATCGCAGCGTCATTGTGACCGGTGGCGGCCGTGGCCTTGGCAAGGAAATGGCACTGGCACTGATTGAAGCCGGTGCCAATGTGATGATAACTGCGGCCAACAACAAGGATGAACTACAGCAAGTCGAAGCACTTGCCAGCGGGCCCGGGAAACTGGCGATATCTATCGCAAACGCGTCCAATTTCGCCGATTGTGAAAGATTGCGTGATGAAACACTGGCGGCTTTTGGTAGCTTGCACGCATTGGTCAACAACGCTGGCCGCGGCATGCGTCTGGTCAGTGAAACATTTACCACAGAACCGTGCCTGTTCTGGAAAACCGATCCGGCCCAGTGGCAGGAAATCATCAACTGCAATGTTAACGGGCCGTTCAATATGGCACGCGCAGTAACACCCCATTTTGTCGATCAGAATTTTGGCAAAATCATCAATATCTCAACCAGTCTGCAAACCATGGTGCGCACAGGCTACTCACCCTACGGGCCATCAAAAACCGCATTGGAAGCAATGAGCCGCGTTTGGGCTGAAGACCTGAAAAATACTCAGGTAACAGTAAATGTTTTACTACCCGGTGGTGCAACGGATACTGCGCTGCTACCCGATATGCCTGACAAACGCGGCGCTGATGGTAACTTGTTATCACCTGATATCATGCGAGAACCGATACTCTGGTTATGCGCTGACGAATCCAACGGCCATAGCGCAGAACGCTACATTGCAAAGTTGTGGCAACCGGCCAACGATCCGCAGCTTGCAGCTGTCGCTGCTCGCGACAATGTCGGTGAGTTGCCACGCATACTGTAACGACATAAACCACATGAATGACAAAGCCATTGATAGAGTACTCATCGCTGGAGCCGGACCCACAGGCATGGTGGCCGCACGCTATCTCGCTGGCGAGGGAATTCCGGTCACAGTGCTGGAAGCTTCAACAGAATTACAAAAAGATCTGCGCGCTTCTACTTTTCACCCTCCCACCCTCGAAATGCTGGAACGATTTGGCGCAGCGCAATACTGTATAGACCAAGGCCTGATTTGCCCACTCTGGCAATTTCGTGATCGCCAGCAGGGGCCAATTGCCACCTTTGATCTTGGCCTGCTTGCCGATATAACACCTTACCCTTACCGGGTTCAATGCGAACAGTGGCGACTGAACGGATTTCTGCGAGAAGAATTGAAACAGTTCCCACACGCCGAGATTCGTTATGGTTGTCGCACCCAGCGTGTCAAACAAGACAACAACTCTGTAACGCTGACTATCGATACTGACGATGGTGAGGAAGATATTCAAGGGCGTTATCTGATTGGCAGCGATGGGGCCGCCAGCGGTGTGCGTAAATCTCTCGGTATCGAGTTCGAGGGCATGACGATCCCGGAGGCCTATCTCACGCTATCGACCCCGTTTGATTTTCAGCAGGTATTGGACGATCTTGCCGATGTTGCGTATTTGTCTGACCCCAAAGAGTGGGTGGTGCTATTGCGCACCAAGAGCGTATGGCGTGTACTGGTGCCCACCAGTGCTGACACCACAGACGAACAAATCACCAACGCCGCACAAGTCCAGCAACGCCTGCAATCGGTTTACCCTCGCGATACCGATTACGAAGTAGTCCATCGTACTGCCTATCGAGTACACGAACGGGTGGCCAAACAGTACGTTAAGGGCCGGGTGTTTCTCGCTGGCGATGCTGCACATATCAACAACCCGCTCGGTGGCATGGGCATGAACGGTAGCATTCACGATGCAATGAACTTGTGTGAAAAACTGACAGCCATCTGGAAGGATCCTTCAATTCCGCTTGACACCATGACGCGTTACGAGCGGCAGCGACGCAAGGTTGCCATTGACACCGTTCAGGCACAGGCACTGCGTAACCGCCAAATACTGAATGAAACCGATCAATCAAAACGACAAGCCTACTACGATGATCTGAAGGCAATCGTTGGCGACAACGAAAGACACCGTCAATATTTGCTTCGCTCATCAATGATCCAGTCCCTAAGAGACCTGGAAGACGTTCAATAAGCAACCGGAAATTCGGGGAGAGATACCATGGTAGATTCACTGGGCAACCGCATGAAATTTGGCGTACTCGCACCGTCAACCAATACATCGGTGCAACCGGAATTCGACGATATGCGACCGCGTGGTATTACCAACCACTTTTCGCGCATTGCCATACCGGACAACCCGATTGAAAGCGATGAAGACTTTAACCAACTGATGGACGATATCCGGGCAGAACTCATGACAGCACTTGACCGTGTCATGACTTGCCATCCGGACTATATCGTTATGGGAATGTCTGCAGAAACTTTCTGGGATGGCCTCGAGGGTAGTGTAGAACTAGAGAAGCGAATTGAAAAGCGTGCAGGTAAAAAAGTGGCTATGGGTTCTGACGCCTGTCAGGCAGCACTGAAAAAGTACGGTGACATCAAAAAGATTGCGGTACTGACACCGTATATGCCAGTGGGTGATCTTAACGTTAAAAAGTTTTTTACCGACTGTGGTTTCGAGGTAGTGAATCTGGTCGGACTAAAGTGCGCAAGCCCAGTGTTGATCGCGCATGAAACTGAAAAAACCTTACGCGATACCATAATTGAGATTAACGACCCCAGTGTTGAAGCCATTGTGCAGGTAGGAACCAATCTCGCGATGGCAAGGCTTGCCGGTATTGCCGAGTTCTGGCTGGACAAGCCCGTTATCGCAATCAATACCGCTACCTACTGGTGGGCACTAAGACAAAACGGCATAGAAGACAAGATTGACGGCTTCGGGTCTTTGTTGCTTGACTACTAAGCTACTTGCAGAAACCAACACAACGGTTGTCGTTTAGTCACCGTCTGCCACACCGGCAGCACGAGCTCGCGCACGACGTGCGCGATAGCTCGGCAGTATCACCAATATCACAGCCAGCACCAAGAGGCCGAGTGTCATAGGCCGTTCCCAGACAAAAGCCACGCCATCATAGAGCTGCATGGAGCGCGAAAAGTTATCCTCAAGCATGCCGCCAAGAATAAACCCAATTAATAACGGTGCTAATGGGTAGTCAGCAAACTTCAGAGCAGTTGCGCAGATGCCAAACCCGACCAACAGCAACAGTTCGGTTGCGTTGTTCTGACCTATGTAAGCGCCCATAAGCGTAAAAAACAGAATAAAGGGGATCAGATAGTTACGCGGTATCAGTAGAACCTTGGCAATATAAGGAATCAACGGCAGGTTCAGTATCAACAGAATAAAATTACCGATATACATCGAAACAATCACTGCCCAGAAGACCTGCGGGTTATCGATCATCAAGCGCGGGCCCGGCGACACATTCAGCGCAATCAGTGCGCCCAGCAGAATAGCCGTGGTACCAGACCCCGGAATACCCAAGGTTAACAAGGGCACAAAAGAACCGGTGCAGGCCGCATTGTTGGCGGTCTCAGGTGCTGCAAGCCCTTTAACCGACCCTTTTCCAAACTCATCCTGTTCGGACTTGGTGGCGATATTACGCTCAACCGCGTAACCGAGAAAACTTGCGATGGTCGCTCCGGCCCCGGGTAGCACGCCTATAAAAAAGCCCTGCAATGATTGTCGACCAATAACAGGCGCTATGGATTTCGCTTCTTTGGCGGTGATGCGCAAATCCTTGATTTCACCTCCATCATCTGTCGAGGCACGATTCGGTTTCAGCACCAAAAACAGCGCTTCAGGCAATGCAAACATGGCCATGGCCAGAGTGATAAAGCCGAAACCGGATTGCAGATCCATCAACCCCATGGTAAATCGAGGCATATTGAAAAGTGCACCCTCACCCACTGTGGCCAGTATTAAACCGAGCACGGTCATCATCAATGCTTTGGTTACCTGACCGGTACCGGCGAATGCGGCTATCGCAGACAAGCCGACCACCATCAGTGCAAAGTACTCGGACGAATGGAACAACAAGGCAACCGACGACAACATGGGTGCAAAAATCATCAATAGCAGCGCACCAATAGTGCCACCACAAAAGCTGGCTATGGCTGCGACGGTTAACGCTTTACCGGCCTTGCCTTTTTTAGCCATGGGATAGCCATCAAAACTACTGGCTACCGTACCGGCAACACCAGGCGCATTCAGCAAAATAGATGAGGTTGAGCCGCCGAATATGGCCCCGTAGTATACACCTGCCAACAAAATCAGGGCCGCCGACGCGTCACCCATGGAGATGGCCACCGGTATCATGATGGCAATAATCGACATCGGACCCAAACCGGGCAACATGCCGATAAAGGTACCAATAAGACACCCACCGATCACCATCAGCAGATTCTTGATTGAAAAGGCTGTATGCAGCCCGATAAGCAGCCCTTCTAACATCCTAGACTCCAAACATGCTGGGTAGGGGGCGCAGAAAAATCCCCAGAACTTGCTGTACCAGATACCAGACGATCATCGTGGCAGTCACGGCAACAGGGATCATGATATGCCACTTGCGTTCGCCAAGAATAAAAGAACCCAGCACCAGAAAGGCTGCTGTCGAAAAAAGAAAACCCAGTGGCCGCAGACAGAGCGCATAAGCCACCATCAACACCAGCAAGCCGATGGCCTGACCCAGCTTGTATTCACCCAACTTGCGATAATCAATATCAGGAGTTTTAGGCTCAGCTTTTTCAAAGCCCAGCAGAATAATCATTGAAGCCACAATCCCCAAAACGGATAACACCTTGGGAAAGGTACTTGGCCAAATCGGGTTGCGACGCATAAAAGGTGCGAGAGAGCCGTCCATGGTGAACCAGGCGGTATACCCATAGATCAGGCAAATACCCAGCAGTACCAGCGCAATCCATCGATCAAGTGCCATGCTGGCCTCCTTCAAATAACAGGGGGAAAAACAGACCCGGAGGCAGCTAAGCACCACCCGGTCCTTTACGACTAACAATACTAAAGGGGAAACTACAGTCACGAGAGCCGTGACTGTAGTCAACGGCTGATCTTTACAGAAAGCCCAGCTTCTTCATCAAGTCACCAATGACTTTTTCCTGACCTTCAAGGAAGGTTTTGAAATCATCACCTGAGTTGTGTATGTTGACCCAACCGTTCTGGGCTCGAACTTCTTCCCACTCTGGAGTGTCGTACATTTTACCGATCACAGCTTGATAAACCTCAAGCTTGTCAGCAGGCAGACCGGGGGGTGCAAAGAAACCACGCCAGTTAACAAACGAAGTATCGATACCCTGCTCTTTCATTGTTTGAGCATCGGCAGCTGCCGGAACTCGCTCATCAGATGTCACTCCAATGATTTTGACTTCACCGGCTTTCGCCAGATCAACCGCTTCTGAGAATCCGGTAGACAGTGCAGCAATTTCACCAGCCAGCAAAGCAGCCATTGCTTTACCACCAGCATCATAAGGAATGTACTTGACACCCAAAGCATCTTTACCAGCAGCTTCCATCACCATGGCCGCAACCAGATGATCCATACCACCGGGTACCGAACCACCGCCAATCGCGGTACCACTGGCATCTTTTTCATAAGCGGCCAGCAGATCAGCCATCGAATTGATCGGGCTGTCTTTTCCAACAACCATCGCAGCATAGTCACCAATGGTACCGGCAACCAGCGTCAGGTCACGAAAGTTGTGTGGGAACACACCGGTCAATGAACGAATAACAATCGGTGTTGAATTAACCATCAATGTGCCGTGGTTGCTATCGGCATTTTCAATCAAATAGCCAATCGCTTTACCACCACCGCCACCCGACATATTTTCATAGGAGGCATTGGCTACCAGGCCCGCTTTGGTCAGAGCTTCACCGGTACCTCGAGCGGTACCATCCCAACCACCACCGGCGCCACCGGGGATCAGAAAGTGGATGCTATCGAGCATTTTGTGGCCATCGGCAAAAGCCGGGCCTGTAACACCAAGAGCTGCAACCGCAGCCACGAGAAGGGCACGACGCCCCAATTTAAACTTCAACATGGTTTCCTCCATTGACAACTGTCCACGGGAAGGGACATTCTTGCTATTGCACCATGAAAACCTGACATGAACCTGTCACAGCCCACGGTTTGGCCCGATTACACCATGAAATTCCTTCTGGTCGAAGATAACGAAGAGCTGGCGCATGCGATATCCACCCGCATGCAGCTGGATGGCCATGTTATTGATCATGCGATTAATATAGCGGATGCCATCGCTTATTCAGAAGCCGGGGAGTACGATTTGATCCTGTTGGATATCATGTTGCCCGACGGTGACGGGCGCGATTTCCTGTCCCGCCATCGCGACGGACAAAAAGACACTCCAGTCATTGTTTTGACAGCCCGGTCACAAGTTTCCGACCGCATCAGCATGCTCGATCTCGGAGCTGATGACTACGTTACCAAACCATTTGACCACGCTGAGCTGCAAGCCAGATGTAGAGCCGTGTTACGGCGCAGATCCGGTACCTCGCAGACACTCATTAAGCTGGCCGACGTGGAATTCGACCCGGTGGCAGGTCATCTGTCGGTGGCGGGCTCCACCATCGTGCTACGGAACCGCGAGTTGCGCTTGCTGGAGTTGCTGATTAATGCACCCGGGAATATCTTCTCAAAACAAAAGTTGTTTGATCGTTTGTTTTCGTATGATGACGACGTGTCTGAAAATGCGATTGAAGTCTACATCGCGAGGCTGAGAAAGCACCTCGACAAATCCCGTCTCAATATCACAACCCTGAGAGGATTGGGGTACCGCCTCGATGAAGAGTAGTGAAGTCCAGATAGCAGGTTCACTGCGCAGGCGCCTTGCGGTAACCCTGATCGGCGGCATGACTATTCTGACACTACTACTGTTTTTCGTAGTCCGAAACTACGCTGCCCAAATCGCTCAACAAAGTCAGGACAGCATTCTCAGCGCTTCCGTCACGTCCATACTCGATGCTGCGACGATGCGGGATGGAGAAGTACAAATCGATATTCCCTATGCATCCTTCTCGATGCTGGGTACCAATACAGACGACCGGGTTTTCTATGTCATCTATCAGGACGGAGTCGCGTTGTCAGGTTATGAGGAACTGTCCATTCCCAAAGCTTCGATTGATGAAACCAGTGTTCTGCAATCGACGACCTTTATGGAGGTACCCGTGCGTCAGGTCACTGCCTCCAGAGTTTTGGCTGGCGCTGATTTTCGTACCCGTATTACCGCATCGATTGCCCAGACTCAGGATAACCTGTCGGGAACACTTGCTCGTATTTCACGCAATGCCGCTATATTTGGTGCAGGCTTTTTCTCATTGGCGGTTCTGCTCTCAATTTTGGCCACATCGACCACGATCGGACCGCTCAAGCGATTGGCAGATTCCATTGCGAGGCGCGGGCCCCAGGATTTGAGCCCGGTCGAAAAGCCGGTACCGTCCGAGATGGCACCACTGGTTTCATCGTTGAATCATTTGATGCACCGGCTGGATAAGTCGATGACTCAGTCGGAAGATTTTATCGCCGAGGCGGCTCACAGAGTGCGAACACCGATTGCAACCGTTCGCTCACACGCGGAGATGACGCTGCAACGTGTCGACAAGGAAGAAAACAGACAAGCCCTCCGGTCTATGATCCGTGCTATCGATGAAACCTCTCGAGCCGCAGGTCAATTACTTGATCATGCGATGATTGCCTTCCGTGCACATCAACTCGAATTCGAGGCAGTCGATCTGGTTGAGATTTCCCGCGAGATTGTGCTTCGAATGACACCTATTGCCGAAATGAAAGACATAGAACTCCAGTTGAGCGGCGAGTCCTCCGTCATCGTTTCCGGTGATTCAATACTGATCCAGAATGCGGTACGAAATCTGGTGGACAATGCCTTCAAGTACTCACCGGCTGACAGCAATATCGAGATTGAGGTGCAATCCCGACCTTCACCTTACCTGAAGGTAGTTGATTACGGGCCCGGGTTTTTGCAAGCTGAAATTGAGACACTGACTGATCGTTTTACTCGAGGTGTAAATGCGGAAGGTACTATTGGGTCAGGGCTTGGCTTGACTATCGCCAGAGATGTCGCAGCAGCGCATAACGGCAAACTGGTAATAGAAAACCACCATTCGGGGGGCGCATGCGTCATCTTGTATTTATAGTTTTGTGCCTGTGCCCTTTCCTTGCCTCGGGCGGACCATCAACCAACTCTTCACTTGAGTGGGAGGATCGAAAACTATTCGGCAATACCAGCAATTCACAAGCAATAACGGTTCTATCCAGCACTGATACCTCTGTGTTTGCACCCATCATTGAGAGTTTTTTGTCTGACAACCCCGAATTGACGATTGAATATCTGGTTGCAGGATCTGCAGAAGTCTACCAGCGCTTCAGACAGTCGCCGAGCAGCTACGATGTGGTCATATCAAGTGCTATGGACCTGCAACTAAAGCTTGTTAACGATGGTCTTGCCTATCGAATCAATGATATTCAACATCCGGATTGGGCGCAGTGGCGACAGAGCTTGTTTGGTTTTACGCTGGAACCAGCTTCGATTGTTGTCAACAAACTGGCTTTTGCCACATTACCTGAGGCAAGATCGCGACAAGCCATGATCGAGTTGCTACGCACCAACCCGGATAGCTTCCGTGGCAAGATTGGCACTTATGATGTTCGCCAATCCGGTCTGGGTTATTTATTCGCAACTCAGGATTCACGTGCATCCGAAACCTACTGGCGATTGATGGAAATCATGGGCAGCCTGGAAACCCGATTATACTGTTGCTCTGGCGAGATGATCGAAGATCTGGCCAATGGCGAGATTGTGATCGCCTACAATGTGCTGGGCAGCTATGCTAACGCACGCACTGACATCGCAGACAAGATCGATATCATTCTGCCCTCGGATTTCCCTAACACCATGATGAGAACCGTGCTGGTAGCCAGAAAAAGCCAACAACACAGATCAGCTACGTCTTTCCTGCGTTACCTGACCTCTGCAGGGTGGGACGATTCCGACAGTGACAAACCTTCACTTCCCTCAATAAAAGACGATCCCATCGATACCCAACAATCCATTATCCAGCTGGAACCTGGCTTGATGATTTTTCTCGACAAATTGAAGAGGAGAACTTTTATAAAAGAATGGGAAAGTGCGATTATTCAATAGTTATTCAGATCCCAGGTAATCGAGCAGCGCACCAGCATTCTCACCACGCAGCTGCCAAGACATGCAACGCACGCCACCACCCATTGAGCATACCTGGCTGGAAAAGACCGGCACCACTTCGCGGCTGGTGATAGCCCTAACCTGCTCAAGAGCAATTTTGTCCTCCTCGATACCGAACTGGGGGAGGTAAACCCGGTGCGGTGTTACCAATGCGTTGGTATAAAGCCCACAAGCCGATCCGAACCGCTCATCGTGTATGATGCTGTCATCATACGGAGTAACGATTTGGTGAATAAGTACGTCCGGCAACCCTGCTTCCAA
>CALFCE010000281.1 GCA_937951215.1 uncultured Granulosicoccaceae bacterium | reverse complement strand
CCGGGAAAATATACCTGTCTAAGGCGCTAAAGATGATTAATAGACATAAATAGGTATACTGTCCCCCGGTTTTAGTACGAGCGGGGCATTTTCAGGACGTGTTCGGCGATGTAGCTCAGGATCAGGTTGGTTGAGATTGGGGCTACTTGGTAGAGGCGGGCTTCGCGGAATTTTCGTTCTATATCGTATTCTTCGGCAAAACCGAAACCTCCGAAGGTTTGTACGCAGGCTTCTGCGGCTGCCCAGGAAGCATCGGCTGCGAGCAGTTTCGCAAGGTTGGCTTCTTCTCCGGGGTTTTCTCCCTTTTCATACAGGCGTGTGGCTTCGCGCAGCATCAATTCTGCTGCGCGCATTTCGCTGTAGGCTTTGGCTATCGGGAATTGAACGCCCTGGTTTTGCCCGATGGGTCGGTCAAAAATTTTGCGTTCAGATGAATAGCTTGAGGCTTTTTCGATAAACCATTTGGCATCACCAATACATTCCGATGCAATCAGTATGCGTTCGGCATTCATACCGGAGAGAATATAACGGAAGCCTTTTCCCTCTTCGCCCACCAGCGATGAGGCCGGGATTTTCATATCATCGAAAAACAATTCGGTTGTCGCATGATTCATCATGGTGCGGATCGGGCGAATGGTCAGGGATTTGTTGACTACTTCTCGCATGTCCACCAGGAACACGGACAAGCCATCGGTTTTTTTCTTGACTTGATCGCGTGGTGTGGTGCGAGCAAGCAGCAACAAGAGATCAGAATGCTCCGCGCGAGAGGTCCAGATTTTCTGACCATTGACGACGTAGTGATCACCCTCGAGGCGGGCGGTGGTTCGCAAAGAGGTTGTGTCAGTACCGGAGGTGGGTTCGGTGACACCGAAGGCCTGTAAACGCAGGCTGCCATCAGCCACGCCGGGAAGATAAGCCGCTTTTTGTTCGTCACTGCCGTGACGCAGTACGGTTCCCATGGTGTACATCTGTGCGTGGCAGGCAGCGGCATTGCAGCCGGCGCGATGAATCTCTTCGAGGATTGCGGTTGCTGCTGATATTGGCAGGCTCAGGCCGCCGTGCTCTTCCGGTATCAATGCACCCAGATATCCCGCGTCGGTTAACGCTGCTACAAACTCGGTGGGGTAGGCTTGTTCGCGATCACATCGCCTCCAGTATTCCCCGGGAAAATCCTGGCAAAGCTTTACAACCGCATCGCGGATATCAGTGTGGTCGAGTTCGTAGTTCATGATTTTTTTACTGCCATTCAGATAAGCATCTTTTGCTTGTACTATGTAAAGACCAGCTTTAGCCTTTTTTAAGATGAAACGATTTCGGCCGCGTCAGGTTGTGGTAACCAATCTCGGATAAACCACCACCCCGTCCGGTATTTTTGCAGCCCGTCCAGCACAGCCCCGGGTCAAGATAATCACAGCGGTTCATAAATATCGTACCTGTTTCTATTTGATCGCCAATCGCGACCGCTCGATCAAGATCACTGGTCCACAACGACGCCGTTAAGCCGAACTCGCTGTCGTTCATCAGCTCAATCGCCTGTGCATCATCTTTGACCGGCATAATGCCGACAACAGGCCCGAAGCTTTCATCGCGCATCACCCGCATCGAGTGATCGACATTGGTGAGAATTTGCGGTGACAAATAAGCGCCACCGTCATCTTCAGCAAATTTATCTATCAACGGTGTCGCGCCAGCATTGACTGCCTCATCAATCTGCGAACGTACTTCATCGGCAAAACGCACATGCGCCATTGGGCCCAATGTTGTTTCACTGTCCAGCGGGTTGCCCAGTTTATAATCGCTGACAATGGCAACCGCTTTTTCCACAAAACGCTCAAACAGAGATTCAGCAACATAGATACGCTCGATCCCGCAGCAGCATTGGCCAGAATTAAACATGGCTCCATCAATTAAAGTATCTACTGCCGCATCAAGATTGGCGTCGTCGAGTACATAGCCCGGATCCTTGCCGCCCAGCTCCAGGCCCATCGATGTAAACGTACCGGAAGCTGCCGCTTCCATCGCTTTGCCGCCTCCTACAGACCCTGTGAAATTGACAAAATCAACAGAAGAATGTGCGATTAGTTCGGCTGTCACGGTGTGATCCAGAAACATATTCTGGAACACGTCTTTGGGTACACCTGCAGAGTGAAAGGCCTGCGCCATGCGCTCGCCGACCAAGAGGGTTTGCGATGCATGTTTTAACACGACCGTGTTGCCGGCTATCAAGGCCGGGGCGACCGTATTGATGGCTGTCATATACGGGTAGTTCCATGGTGCGATTACCATCACCACGCCATGTGGCACGCGCTTTATATAACGCGAGAAGTCATCGTCATTGGCTATTTGCAGCGGCGCCAGTGCAGACTCAGCAATACTGGCCATATAGCTGGCACGTTCTTCAAAGCCCCCAAACTCACCACCGTAACGAATTGGCCGCCCCATTTGCCAAGCCAGCTCTAGCACAATGTCATCGTTTAGCGCACCGACGGCCGCAACACCTGCATTCACCAGCTCGATCCTTTCATCGAGTGATCGCGACGCCCAATCCTGCTGTGCTTGTCTGGCGTTACCAATGGCTTTGTGCGCTGCAACCGATGATAGAGCATCCCGCTCCGCAAACACCGAACCATCAATCGGTGAAATACACTTGATCGTACTCATTCACTTATCCTGACTTGTTACTCTGTTTGGTGACGATGGAATGCCCGGTTAAGTGGTGAGCTTGAACCCGGATTCAGCTTTTCACTGGCAAGGCCATCCATCACTTGATATTACCACTATCAGATATCAGTTCTTCAACCCATTGTGAGACAACCTGGCTGGCGCTACCGATACGAACCTCACCAAAATTCGATCCGGTAGATTCGAGATTTATCTCGAGGGTTTCGGCACCTGCACTTGCGGCTAGCTGATAGAAGCCGGCAGCCGGGTAGACATTGCCTGAGGTGCCAATGGCGACGAACAGATCAGCTGCCAGTAGTGCTTCCTCTATGTCAGTCATATGCATCGGGGTTTCTCCGAACCAGACAATATCCGGGCGCAGGCTTCCGGGCGCCTTGCACTGCTGACAGATCGATTCTTCGGTAATGCTATCGGTGATTTGCGTGACCATGCCGCACTGGGTGCAGCGGATTTTTAACAGCTCACCGTGCATATGAATCAGTTGTCTGGAACCTGCACGCTCGTGTAGATCATCGATGTTTTGTGTGATCAGCATTACCTGGCCCTGAAACTCTCGTTCAAGTTTTGCCAAGGCAAAATGAGCGAGATTTGGTTTGACCTCGGGTGTCAACAGATGTTGTCTGCGTTGGTTATAGAACTTATGCACCAGTGCCGGGTTGGCGGCAAAACCTTGTGGCGACGCGACTTCTTCGATTTTGTGTTCATGCCATAGCCCGTCGGCTGCGCGGAAAGTCGGGATGCCCGATTCTGCCGAAATTCCGGCACCCGTCAGGATGACGATGTTTCTTAACAATGTCATTTTATTGAATTAGTATTGGTCGACCTCTGGTACAAAAAATGGCTTTGCTGGTGATGAATCAGCGGTTTGCGGCGTCAATAAGCCACAATCGGTACAAGTTGCCGCACTGACGCTGATCGCTTGATCTGCAGTGCTTGAGGTGGATAACAATCTCAGGCAAAGTGACCGTGCAAGAATCCATTTGGAAAATTCGGGATCACCGCCCGGATGGGGCAATGCACCCGCAATCATTCGGTTTCAATAAATTGCCAACAATCACTGTTCCGCTGGTTTGTTCAACCAGAACCTTCGAAACAGTAGCCGACAATAGTAGTTAAATATATAGCTAAGGAGAGTATCACATGAAGTTCAAAAGCGTGTTGACGGGCCTGTTGCTCGTTTGCAGTTCAGTATTTGGTTTTTCGACAGCCCATGCGGCTAAAGAAGGCGGCACTCTGGTCATGATCGTGCAGCCGGAGCCACCGTCACTGGCATCCTATCTGTCCACATCGGGTCCGATCGGTCTGATGGCTCCCAAAGTTTATGACGGGTTGCTGGACTATGACAAAGATTTAAAAGCCGTACCTTCGCTGGCTGAAAGCTGGAATGTCAGTGATGACGGCAAGACAGTCACCTTTAATTTGCGCAAAGGTGTGAAATGGCACGACGGCAAAGACTTCACCTCGGCCGATGTGCAGTTCACCGTTATGGATGTGCTGAAACAGGTTCATCCTCGTGGGCCCAATTCTTTTAAAGAAGTCACCGAGATTGAAACACCCGACGCTCATACTGCGATCTTCAAGCTGGCCAATCCAGCTCCGTATATGATGCGTGCGCTCGGCTCCTATGAATCGCCCATGGTGCCCAAGCACCTGCTTGAAGGCCAGGACGTTCGCAGTGCCGATATTGGTAACAAGCCGGTCGGCACCGGGCCATTCAAATTTGTTGAGTGGAAAAAAGGTCAGTACATCCGCCTTGACAAAAATCCGGACTACTGGAAAGAAGGCTTGCCTTATCTTGATCGTATTGTCGGTCGCTTTATCCCAGACGCGTCTACCCGAACCGCTGC
>CALFCE010000280.1 GCA_937951215.1 uncultured Granulosicoccaceae bacterium | reverse complement strand
AATAGATGTATCGGCCACCAACTACAGACGCCGAAGGGGAATGGGGGATTCACGGCAGAGTGCAGGCGACAATTTGAACTAGTCGACAATCACCCCCTGGAAAGCGTGACAGGATCGCGCAACTATATCGCACGCCGGAAGTCTCAAAGGTCAGTACCACTGAAATGTGACGATATTCGGGTATGTCAGCATCGATCATGCCGCTACAAAGCGTCAGACAGTACAAATCAAAAGACCAATAGCATCAAGCGACACGAGCAACGGCCCTATGAGTAAACCAAAGCTGTCACAACTGATTTCCGCGTTAGCGGTTACGCTGCTGATTGGTTCACCCGCCACAGCACAAGATATTAATCTTTGCGAAGGATTAGTCACGCATAACCAGCCGGTTGTGGTGCCGCAGATGTCGAAACCACCCTTGCTACAGTTCTATCTCGACCCGGCATTCGGTTCCCGAACCATCAGGATCTCCAACAGTCAACCGGGTGAGATCAACAAACCTCCCTACAGCACCATGCAAGCATGGAACGCAGACGAATCACTGTTGCTGTTATATCGCCAGGGTAACAGCGGTTCTGGGCATTACCTGCTGGATGGTCATACTTACAGGCCAAGGAAAAAACTCAATATCAGCCCGGCTGATCTGGAAGAAGTGTTTTGGAGCCACAGTGACCCGAATACACTTTTTTACGTCAGTCGCTCGAAAGGAAATCAGGGTAAGTTCTATCGTCACAATGTGGCTCGCAACAAAAGCAAATTGATCAAGAATTTCTCCAGATTCTGCCCGGGTAAACCGACTTCCGGTAACGGCGTGCACATGCAATCACTCGATGATGACTTGTTTGGTTTTCGCTGCAGGGGGAAAAGTAAAAAGCAATACAAGATGTTCACCTATCGCATCAGTACTGATGAAACCAACATAGCGGATATTGGGGAAGGCACCCAATGGCGTGCCTGGACAGCACCTATCCCGGCACCTAGTGGGAAACGAATTTACTTTCAGGGCACCACACTGGACCTGAGCCTGAATTCGATCACCCACAAACACGACATGGCAAAACACGGGGAGCACTCCAACACCGGTTTGACACACGATGGACAGGATGCCATTTTTCAGGTGGTATTTGATCCATCTCCCGGTGGCTGCAATGGAGATCGTTACAAAGGTGTTGGTCATCTGACAGAATTCAATCTGGAAACCGGCAAATGTCGTCCGATCATCAATGAGGCCGACGGCTATCCCTACCCCACCAGCGGCACCCACATATCAGCACAGGCCTACCACCGCCCAGGCTGGGTTGCCATGTCGAGTATCGGGTATCCGAAACAGTTCAAGTATCTGACCAACAACCAACCAGCAACCCCGCTGTTTTCCGAAATTTATCTGGTTAACACCGACCCGGAAAACGAGGTTCTGTGTCGGCTGGCACATCATCGCACCCACGGAAAGAAAGCCAAAAGCGGATTGTACAAAGGCTACTTCGGCGAGCCACACGTCACTATCAGCCCATCCGGAACACGGCTTATTTTCGGTTCGGACTGGTATGACTCCGGAGCGGTAGACAGCTACGTAATCGAATTGCCTGCCTATCGTCCCCCAGGTAGCTAGACTCCCCGGTAGCTAGAACCCCCAGTAGCCAGATCCAGGTAGCTAGCCCCAAAGCCAGGCAGTATACTGGGAGGGTACAAATGCCCGGCTGGTAAACCTGACCGGCCGGCGAAATCACCAACCGGACAAGCACCGTGGCCAACATCCTGATCCTCTACCATAGCCATTCCGGCAATATCGAGCAGATGTCCAGGCAAGTGGCCAGAGGTATAGAGAGTGTCGATGGTGCGTCTGCGGTATTGCGAACGGTTCCTCCAGTAAGTACCGTGTGTGAGGCGACAGAGCCCAGGGTGCCTGCAAGCGGCTCACCCTATGCAGCCCTATCCGATCTCGAACAGGCAGATGGCTTGATATTGGGTAGCCCCACCCATTTTGGCAATATGTCAGCCTCGCTCAAGCATTTTATCGATCAAACCACTTCGATCTGGTTCAGTGGCGCATTGCAGGGCAAACCTGCTGCTGTATTTACCTCGACCGGAAGTCTGCATGGAGGACAGGAATCCACCTTGCTTTCGATGATGACACCGTTGTTTCATCATGGCATGCTGATGGTCGGCTTGCCCTACAGCGATTCCAGGTTGATGCAAACAACTCGCGGTGGTACACCCTACGGCGCCAGCCACGTTTCAGGTGCAGAGGGTGCAGATCCCGTCGATGACAATGAGGCAGCACTGTGCCGCTTATTGGGACAGCGCGTCGCCGGGCTGGCTCTGACACTGGCCAACACATCACACTGACATGTTTTCACTGCAACAATTTTCACTACAACAAAAAGTAACAGCCACTCGCTGGGTAACTCTGATCGGCTATTTTGGCCTGATGGCTTTGTTGCTGAACTGGTTTACCTGGATAGCCCCTCCCACCCAGATACCTCGCGCCTTCCTGCTGATTGCCTTGGTGGTACCACTCTTGTTCCCGCTGCGCGGGCTACTGCATGCACGCACTTATACCCATGAGTGGGTAAGCTTTTTGTCACTGTTTTATTTCGCAATCGGAATCGATGTCGCCTTCAACCAGCCACAGCAACGTGTACTGGGTTTACTGATGGTCGGATTGAGCCTGATGTTATTTGCCGGTTCGGTCTATTTCGCCTTCTACGAAAAAAGAAGACTGAAGTGGCTTAACAGTGCAGAAACGGACACGGCAACTGTCAATCAAAATTCATAGCTGTCTGCTCCGACACCATCAACACTTCCCGAACCAGTGGTATCGTTATATGTCTCTGTGCCTGCAAGCTGGCCTGACTCAAGCGTCGCAACTGACGTGACTGGGTCGCCACATCTCTGGGAAAATGACTGAGCAGATAATCGAGTACTTCATTGCTGAGCTGCAAACCGTGGTGCTTGCAAATATTTTGCAGACATTCCCGCACCTCGGCATCTGATAGTGGCTGCATCGAGAACACAGCACCCCATGCCAGACGAGTGACAAGGTCGGGCAGCGCTATTTCCATCGCAGGAGGCGCACGGCGTGATGACATCAGTAACTTGCTGCCCGCATCACGGATATCGTTTATCAATTGAAACAGCGCAAGCTCACAATCACGGGTGGCCGGCAGATCGTGCACATCATCGACACAGACCAGATCCAGCTCTCCAAGACCTTCAACCGCGGAACTTGAAATCAGCGACCCGGGAAGATAGGCAATACGATATCCCTTGTCACTGGCGGCCTGGCAACATGCAGTCAACAAATGACTTTTACCGCAATCAGCAGGGCCCCAGAACAGAATTTGCCGTTCGCTGGTATGGCCCAGACAAATTTCCTTCAATTTTTCACATAGCACTTCATTCGGGCCACAAAAAAACGACTCGAAGGTCATCGAATTTTGTTGATCAAATTGCAGAGTCAGCTGTGGATGCATAAGAAAAGAGCTGTTGGCAGTGACCGGCAACGCTGCCCAGACTACCGCTGGTAATCAAGATAAATATCAGCACGCAAGGTCTGGCTGGTTGTCGCAGTTTCGGCAGGGCTTGCAGTGACGGCTGGTGACTGCTCTTGCAACGGTTGCTGTATCGCGTCTTCTGAGTTGGCTTCTACTGGGGTGGCTTCTGCCGGCGGCAGGCCTTCCGGCACAGCGGCTGCTTGAGCCGCAGGGGTCAACACTTTAGGTGCAGACCCTGGCTGCAACCAGCTACGCCTTGTGGCAGCAGACTGAATCGTCGAGATAGCGGCGCGTGGAAAAACGCTGAACAGTATGCCATCTGCGCGTACCTGTGCGGGTTGCACATTCTCAACCAGCTCAACCGAACGCAGAAAATCGATTGAGCGCGCATAGGCAGCTGGCGTGCTGACACTACCCAGCCAAACCAGCGCAGACGAGTCCGACAAACCCGAAGAGCCCAGTGCAACCGATCCGTTACTGGATGCAGACGGTTGGGAAATGTTCGTGCCCGACACAAGCTCACCATTTTCCGTGTTGAGATTTCCGTTTTCATCTACAGCACCCACCCACCAGGCTGTTCCGATTTGCAGCAGCTCATCCAGTGAAACACCTTGCTGCTCGAAAGTACTGGATAAGGTGGTAGCCTCCTCAGCGTCATCACTTTGCTCCAGATCAATATCCGTAAAACGCCTGTATCGAGCTTGCCACAAACCCCGGGCATCTCTTTTGATCACAGCACTCAATACATGAGGTAAAGCATATCGTTCCGATGCAGCCAGAATCACTTCCTGATTTCCCTGCACTAAATCATCCGGCCCCAGCAGCGACATATCGACGGTATCAAGCTCTGGAAAATTCAACAGCCAGCCAACCCCACCACCTAATTCACGCAAGCGGGCAGCCACATTGCCGCCCATACTGCCTCCGACCAGAATGGCCGGCCCGTTGTCTTCGACCAGCATCCAGACCAGTGCTCGACGATCCTCCCGAATCACCGGTGCCGGCTGTTCATCATCCTCTGATTCAACTTCTTCCGACAACAGGGACTGTAAAGACGACTCGGAATAATCAATTTGCAGAATATGGGTTACCTCACCGGTTTGACGCACCTTTCTGGTCACCGGAAAGTTGCTGGTGATATCACCACTCGCATCCGTTCCGCGCTGCGGTGCCCGGAAATCAAATTGGTCGACATAGCTGATCGCATTGGCCAACGCTGCTCTGACGTTCTCGCGGTTGGTGATTCTGGAATCTTGTGACAAACGGGAAAGCAAAAGCCTGAGACCTGTGCGATAGGCATCTTGCTGCTCGGTTTCATCCTGTCCATTAACCGCGACTTCGACCGAGTACTTGCCAACCGCCAGTGTCTGGCCCGCCACCAATGCAAGCCCTGCGAATAGCAACCCGATGAG
Source organism: uncultured Granulosicoccaceae bacterium (assembly GCA_937951215.1). Classification (GTDB taxonomy): domain Bacteria; phylum Pseudomonadota; class Gammaproteobacteria; order Granulosicoccales; family Granulosicoccaceae; genus CALFCE01. The sequence goes on along the minus strand of CALFCE010000280.1, from coordinate 33,481 downwards.
CCAGACCGGAGCTCTTGCCGAGCGCCGACGATTTGCTGCCAATCGACGCGTGGTTGAGGCCGATGTTCCGACATTGCCGGAACTGATTTTGTTAAAGTCGCGTATCATTGTTTCTCTGCCTTCCGGTCTTGCCCCTAACCGCTGGAAGAATGGTGAAAAATCAGGGTAGCTTCATTTTGCAACTGCAGGGCGCCTTATATCAAATGGTCTGGCCCGATCACTTGAACTGCCCGACACAATCCGGTTCAAACCCCGACTACTGCCCGTACAATTGACATTGGCACTGAGACAGATGAATACCGACACCACAACTGATAATCCCGCATCAAGCGGTCAAAATGGCCTGACCTACCGCGACGCTGGCGTGGACATAGATGCTGGCGAAGAGCTGGTGCAACGCATTAAACCAGATATTGCTGCAACCCACCGACCCGGTGTACTGGGCACAATCGGTGGATTTGGCGGTCTGTTTGAGTTGCCCTGGGATAAGTATAGAGCACCCGTGATGGTGTCTGGTACCGACGGAGTTGGCACCAAACTCATGCTGGCCACACGTCATCAACGTTTCGACACCATCGGCATCGACCTTGTTGGCATGTGTGTCAACGATATTATCGTCACAGGGGCCGAGCCATTGGTGTTTCTGGACTATTTTGCCACGGGCAAACTCGATACCGCACTTGCCGCCACGGTGATTGGCGGCATCGCCAACGGCTGTCAGCAAGCGGGGGCCGCCCTTGTGGGGGGCGAAACGGCCGAAATGCCCGGGCTCTATGATGGCGAAGAGTTCGATCTGGCCGGATTCGCAGTGGGTCTGGTGGAGAAAGACCAGATAATTGACGGTAGCCAGGTGAAGGCTGGAGACAGCATCATCGGGCTGGCATCGAGTGGACCGCACTCCAACGGGTTTTCACTGATCAATAAACTGATCGAGACGACTGCTGCAGCCAGTGGCGAACAGTGGCAATCAACACTTGACGAGCTAATGCAGCCAACCAGGATCTATGTAAAATCGATTTTGTCAGTCCTTGATAACAGTCGTCAGAACGGCGTGACCCCGATCAAGGCAATGGCACATATCACCGGTGGCGGACTGCTTGAAAATATACCCCGGGTTTTGCCTGCCGGGGTCGATGCCGTGATCGACTGCAGCAGTTGGCAACGTCAACACGCCTTCCAATGGATTCGCCAACACGGCAACGTTGCCACAGCTGAAATGTACCGCGTCTTCAACTGTGGGATCGGCATGGCCATCATCGTCAATTCTGAACATGCCGACGACTGCATAAAGGCCTTTAATGAGGCCGGAGAAACAGCCATTTTAATTGGTCAGACTGTAAGCTCCGCAGATGGCAAGCCATCACCGTCAGTCATTCTGCAGGGTCAGGAAGCTTTTTAATGAGCACCGATTCCGGGGACGGCAAGGCTCGTCTTGCCATCCTGATCTCAGGGCGTGGCAGTAATATGCAATCACTGCTCGCCGCCTGTGACAGCGGGCAGCTGGCAGCTAAGGTCTGTCTGGTTGCCTCAAACAACCCAGAGGCCGAGGGCCTGCCCTATGCCGCAGGTCGCGGCATTAAAACGATCAGTCTTGATCATCGGCAATTCGCGAGTCGCACCGACTTTGAAACACAACTGGCAAAATCAATTGATGACAGTGGTGCCGAGTACGTATTACTGGCCGGATTTATGCGTATTCTCGGGGAGAGTTTTGTATCCCGTTACCAGGGCAGGATGCTCAATATTCATCCTTCCCTGCTGCCGGCTTACCCGGGCCTTGATACGCATGCCCGAGCGATTGCCAATGGCGACACAGAAGCTGGAGCCAGTGTACATTTTGTAACACCGGAGCTAGATGGCGGCCCTGTCATGATTCAGGCCCGTGTCAGGATTGAACCTGACGACTCAAGCGGTAAACTGGCTCAACGAGTGCTGGAGGCAGAGCACAGGATGTATCCGATAGCGGTTGCATGGCTTGTTGAAGGGCTTGTCAGCCTGCAAAATGGGCAATGCCACTGGCAAGGAGAAGCAATGCCTTCGCCCCGCTTGCTCGGTGATATAGAGGCGTCAGCTTAAGGTGGGAACCTTGCGCATGGAACCGGATCCAATACTCCAAATAGCTCATACAAGATAGCTCATACAAGATAGTTCGCACCGGGAAACGCTGTTTTTCAGAAAACCTGTTCTATGGTTCAAGCCTATGATGAAAATAACAAAACTGTATTTACTGACCCTGTTGCTGGGATTGGTGCTCGGCACCGCCAACGCCCAATCAGATATTGCTCCGTTTGAGGTTGAGTACGATGTCGGCAATAACCTCATCACCGCAGGCAGCGCAAAACTGTCGCTAAAAAAAGAAGGTGATGAATGGATTTACAGCTTGATCACCAGTCCCTCCGGTATCTTCAAACTGACAGGCAAAGGCAAAATTCAGGAAATCAGTGTCGTCCGGTTTTCTGATGACAAGGAAATGCAGCCCAAGCGTTATACCTACCGTCAGGATGAGGAGTCCAAACGCAGTGTAGATGCCTGGTTCAATTGGGAAAACAACGAGCTGACCTACAAAAAGCGCGGTGAAGAAGTCGTAGAGCAACTTAACGATCCCATCCTCGATCGGCTCTCAGTGACTCTGACTGTGATGAAGCAATTGAAAACCGGTTTTGATCAGGCGGCGCTGCAGGTATTTGATAACGGGCGAATAAAAACGGTGGTTTTCGAAAATCAGGGCGAATACGACGTTAACACCCGACTCGGAAAATTTCGCACTATCAAGGTCAAAAGCTACAACCGTGATGGATCGAGAAGGCGGGAGACCACCACCTGGTTTGCACCTGCTCTGGATTTTGTTCCAGTAATGATGGAGCAACACAAGCAGGGCCAGCTGGTCGCGCGATTGACTATTTCAAAACTCGATCGACCTTGATACGTGCCTGCTGACTGGTTGCCAGCCAACAGTCTCAAATACCAACTACAAAGCTTTGCTGCGTTCCGGATAAAACACGATCAGAGCACCTGTTGTTGCGAGCAAAACTCCGCTTGCAGCCAATAGGGTCCACACATAGCCTTCCATCACAGTCGAAACAGCCAACGCCAGAATGGGAAACAATACCGTCGCATAACCTGCCTTTGCAGCCCCTTCTTTTGCAACCAGAGTCAGATACGCAACAAAGCCAATGACAGACGCACCTATCGCCAGATAAGCCAGTGCAGACAGATAGGCGATGTCCTTTGGAAGTACTAACGACTCTCCCAGCAAAGTTGCAATCAGCGCACTGCAGAGAGCGCCTATCAACATGCCGCAAGCAATCGCACTGGGTAAATGGGTGGTTCGCGGCAATGAAGCAGACACCAGGTTTCCAACCGAAAAAAACCATGTCCCCAAAACTGACAAGCAAAAGCCCAGCAGGGAGTTCCTGTCGCCGCGGGCCAAATCGTCAGAAATAGAGGGCAGGAACAAAACAGCAATGCCAGCCAAACCAAATACAGCGCCAAGCAAGGTTTTTTTCTGCGGTCTGATTCCCGCCCAGATCCACTGATTAACAAAGGTGATAAACACCGCTGCAGCAAAAACAACCGATATCAAACCGGATGTGATGTAACCCGTTGCCAGGTAGAAACAAACAAAATTAAGGCAGAAAAGGCAGACACCCAGTCCGAGCAATCGCGTCGCATCAGCACGTGCCGGCAGTCTGAACTGTCGACTCAGGATTAACCAACCACTGAGAACGATGGATGCAATAAAAAAACGCCAGGCAATAGAGACCAGCGGATGAACCTCGCCCAACTGCATCGCAATCGCGTACCAGGAGATACCCCAGAAAAAAACGACGACCGAGAGCAGTATCAAGAGACGGGACTATCCAACGGCGAGACGCTGAAAGAAAAAATCGAAAGACAACAGGAATGCGGACTACTTGAAACTTTTTTCTATGATAGCGCGCAATCGGTAATCGGGTTCCTCATCATCCTTAAGCAGGTCCTCGTCAATGGGCACTTCCAGCTGAGCCGAAAAACGAAAGTCAGGCGTTTGCCAGAACAGACTCGGATTCAAATACCAATCTCCGTCACTGGTGCTTAAGCCAGAGGCAGCCTCAGCGTCATCCTGAACATCAAAATCACCGCGTAAAGACAGCAGCCACAGGGGATCATGAGATCCGACGCCAGTCCAGCTCACCTTGCGTCCGGTAGTGACATCGAGTGAGACGCGGTCGGCGGGTGTCTCTGCGCCATCCTCAGTCAGCGGGATATTGGTTTGCTGCAAACTTAAATCAACCCCGTTGTACCAAACCCGCCCCAATCTGCCGTAAGACAGACCGAGCTGGCTGCTACTGACATAAGCCGTGTCAGAAATCTGCGCGTATTCATGTTCGATTTTCACGCCGGCCGAATAGGACAGCCCATCATGCAACTCCGGCAGGCGTTCATCCAGCTCGCGCCAGTACGGGGTGCTGCTGCGCATTTCAAGCTGAGGTTGTGAAAACACCGCTCCCAGACCAAAACCACCTGCCAGCGAGAAATCAAATTTGCCCGGACGCAAACTGAAATGCAGCTGGGTTTGCTGATCGTTGCCAATAGGCACGAAGGATTCTGTCCGCGTGTATCGCAACGACCTGAAATCTTCTGCCGAGAAGCTATAAGCTGGAGTGGCTTTGGTTCTGGCAAGACCGACCCTGAAACGGCTTGAATCGACTGAACCGGTTCCACCAATGCCGCCAGTGGCCGGGGCAACATCATAAAAATTATTCTGCAGGTAGTTCTGTCTGACAGTTAATTGCCGTTCCGGATTATCCGAGGATGCGTTTTCCTTGCCCCAAAGCAATGAAGGGTTGAGCAACAAGGCGCACGAAAGCAAAGCTGGCGACAAGATGGTCAAAGCCGGATTGGCCGATGTTATGGCAGCCGATGGGGCGTTGCCATTAAACACAGCCATTTTTTGCACTTGCGCCATCGTTCTCGTTCGGCCGTAGTACCTGAGCGCAACCTTTGCCTGCTCGCGGTACAATGTGGTGAGGTACAACATATTCAAGACTCGATCCCGTCCGGGGGCTCAGAAGCTCAGGTCTATTAAAACCTCTTTGTGGCAATAAAACAACACTATCTGACAGCGTTACTAAAATTTTATCCATTTGTAACAATAACCTGAAGAATCTTCCTAACGAAGCTCAATAGCTGCAAAAAAGTTCAGCAAACTTGTCCAAATGGCTATGTGTAGGATGATTTTTCTATCCATTAGTTCATTATTCGTTTTTTTCAAGCAGTCAGACCATTTTGTCATCAGCCAATGACAGAGCGAGGAATCTGCAACAATACCGGCTGAAAGCGCATCAAAGAGGCACCATTGAGGTGATAGTAAACGTAGAACCTGACAACGCGGATGGCGGCGATTTTGAGGAGCCATCCGAGACTGAGCTGCCTGAGTCAGACGAGCTGGACGGGCTCGAGTCCGGCGACACGGGCCCGGATGAGAACCTAGGGCCCAGCAAAAGCCAGCGCAAGCGCGAGGCCCACGCCGCTCAGGATCTGGGCAAGCAGCTGGTAGCATTGGCCGCCAGCGAGCTGGATTCAGTCCCGCTGGAAGATCGACTACTGGACGCCATTGTCGAAGCTCGCAATATCAAATCTAACGGTGCGCGAAAGCGGCAATTGAATTACATCGGGAAATTAATGCGAGCGACAGATCTTGAGCCGATACGACAAGCCCTCGATCACATCAATCAGTCTGCCAATAGAGAAAATCGCTTGCTGCATGAACTGGAACAATGGCGTGAAGACTTGTTGGCTGACGAAGCGGCAGCACTACAGCGTTTTTTAAGCCTATACCCCGACACGGAAACACAACCTTTGCGGCAGTTGCTCAGGAACACCCGACGCGAGCAACAACACAACAAACCACCCAAGTCCTATCGCGAATTGTTCAAGGCATTACGTACCATTGTGCAAACGCACCAAACCCGGGATCAGGGCTTCGGAGAACAGTCCTAGTGCAACTTGCAGGCGCATCACGCAGACCGGTGCTGAAGCTGATCGGGGCTATCTTGCTGGGACAGTTGGGGGCTTGTGCAACCGGTTCGCCGAATGCGAGCGACACACCAAGCCAAACTGTGTCGATATCGGAACCGCAACAGGAAAGCGCAGCCAACCCTGTCGATGCAGAACCTGACGATACAGACCCGGAAGAGACTGAAGTTGCTGCCAACACCCCTGAAAACCCGCTGCAAGCCATGCGTATTGGTACGGTGACTGATCAACAGCTGGGTGAAATTAGCGGAATCGCCAGTAGCCGACAGCAATCAGAGGTTATCTGGGCCATCAATGACAGTGGCAACGCTCCACGTTTGTTCGCACTTGCGCCGGATGGCCAGCTGATCAGTAGCTTCGAAGCTAACATCAACAATCGCGACTGGGAAGATATGGCCTTGGTAAACTGGTTCGGGCAAGCGTATCTGATGATCGCGGATATTGGCGACAACCTGGGCATCCAGGACAACTACTCACTGCATTTCTTTGCCGAACCCCTGCTCAACTCCGCAACGGGTAACGCTTTGGCCAATACGGTGCTGGAACCCGCTGCGACATTGCGCTTTCGCTATGAAGACGGATCGCACAATAGTGAGGCGATTGCCATAGATGCCGACAACGACTCGATTTACCTTGTCACAAAATCGGACAACGCAGGTGTCTACAGGATCGACGTCGACCCCGGTTCCTTGTTGGCAGGTACCAGCGAGAGTCTGGCGGTTGCTCGCCTTGTCGCAACCCTGGCACCAGTTCCACAATCTTTTCAGGAGACGCTGCTGGGTAATCTTGCCGGTGTAAACCTTGGCCACATCACCAGCATGGATTTCAGCACGGACAACCGGACAGCGTGGCTGATGAGCTATCGAGGAATTTTTCGTCTGCGTCGAACCGAATCCATGACCTGGCCCGACGCTTTTGCGGGCACTCTTGAAAAGGTGCATTCACATACCCTGGCCCAGGGTGAGGCGATTACTGCGCTAACAGATGCATCCGCTGCATTTGGCCCGGGTCAGGCACAAGTGCTATTCACTTCGGAGAAAGTGCCAGCACCGGTCTGGACACTCTCGAGCAGCTTGTCCGGGCAGTGAGTCTGTCGCAGGCCATTACTTTAACGACTGAATAACCGGTTCTTCCCAGGAACCGGTCACACTGTGTTCAGACAATCCGATCTTGTCGATATCAATACCCAGCGCTTTGAGCAACGGCCCGGCTATCAGCGCACCGATACCCGCTGTCGCACCACCTGAAATAACACCGATCAATGGCAGTGCGCCGCTGATTCTGGGCAATACCGTGATCCGCTGGTCATAGGTCTGATCGATAAAATCGGTGGAACCGGTGACATCGATCACCCCGACAGGCCCTTCCAGCTGCACCAGCTTGCTGACCGCTTTGCCGTCAGCAATGTCGACCTTGCCCTTGATGCGGTTGTAATCAAGACCATCCATGACGATATCACTAAAATCCAGCGTCAAGCGGCGCGGTATTGACTGCAACGCAAACAGACCGAAAATGCGGGCAGCCCCGGGTTCAACTTTTAGAATGCGCCCCTTGCGCAATGCCAGATTAATCTCGCCCTGCATTTCACGCAGCTCCGGCGAATACAATGGACGTTGCCAGTCAAGCGACACCTCTACCGAACCCCGTCCACTGGCCAACGCATCGCTAAACCCGAGGGCAGAGACGGTTTTACCGATATCATCACTCTGCAGCTGCAAATCAAGATGAGACAACTGCTGCCCGGCAAAAGCCGGATTGACGTTTTGCGGGTCTTTCCAGCGCCAATAACCATCACCGGTCATCTGAGCATGCTCATTGGCGAAACCCAAAGTCGTTACCCGCATTCCGGAAGGTGACGGTTCGCTGCGAAATCTGACGTCACTGAGCAGCAGTTTGTCCCATTTGAACCGTGCCAGATGGATGTTAAGACGCGGGAATGATCTGGGGTCAAGCGGCGTCGACTCACCTGCGTCATCAGCATCGGCATCGGCCAGGTCATCGATCAGTTTTTTCTCTGCATAGGCAATTCTTGCCAGTACGGGCTCTGACTTGTCCCAGTGAGCTCGCGGGATACGGATATTGCCGCGCAGATACTGATTATCAATGGTGCCATTGATATATTGCCCGTCAGTGTTAATTCGCAACATGGCCCGCCCTTCGCTGGTGCTTCCGAGCACGAACTGATCAACATCAAGCCTGGCAGATACCAGCGGCAATGGTTCCTGCCCGGAAGAGGAAGGCAGTTGATCAATGATCTCATCAACTGCTGCGACCCAACTGTCAAATTCCAGCTTTGACGCAACACCGTTGATGCGAATGCCCGGACTATCAGCAGAAGGTTCCAACTCACCGCCGCCGAGCTGCAACCGCATTGACCGCATAGCGGAATAGTCTGGCTCCATACCGATTCTGGCGATGGCTTTCGAGCCGTATCGCACAGTCCATCTTTCAGCGGCTTCGGGGCCACTGGAGGCAAATACAGAACTGACCAGCAGCCGCTTTGACGACGCCGCACTTTTGGCCAACGGCGCTGGCAGGCTCACGCGTGTTCCAGCAAGATCGGTTGATGCAGTCACGCGCACCCCGGTACCGGCTTTGACAACATGAGGGATTTCAACATTGACGTTCCAACGGCTGACACCGTCGAAAAAACCCTGCATCGGGATACCATACTGCGTCATTAGCGTGGAAGCGCTGGCCTTCCCGGACACATTCAGCTCACTAATGCGCTTCGCACCGCGTCCACTGCTATGACCTTCGATCAACACCGGTTTGCCAAGAAATTGTGCATCAAGCCCGGCGATATCAAACCCGTTGTCATCAAAGTTGACCACGCCGCCCAGATTTTCAAGTTCCACCCCGAAGCGATCAGACACCAGATTGTTGTTGGCCAACTCAAGTCGCCCGGCCATGCTGAACTTCTCGCCCTTGTCACGCCACTCCTTGTCTCTGAGAGGCGAAACCACCGCGATGTCCAGTGTTGACTTGCCGGTTGCACGGCTGCCGGCAAAAGCCGGTGCCAACAGATAACTCATGGGGCCTTGATTGGCAGAGTCGATCAAGCTCTGCAGCGTATCAGTCGCGCTGGCTGTGACCACAGCAACAGGTTTGAACAGGTTGTCTATACGGACTCTGCCCCGCTCAATAGCCACACCATCAAATTCGGCAGAACTGGCATTTGCGGTGAAGCTGGAACCGGACAAGGTCACCTTGCCGTCGATAGCCGAAACTTCGGGCCAGTCAGTGCGAAACTCAAGCGTCGCATCGTTGAGATCCATACTGGCCTGCAATAGCCCGTCTTCCCCTGCGAATGGAAAATCCTGCAACTCCCCCGCCATCAGAAACTGGCCGTTGGTCACACTGCCCGACTTCAAAGCCCTTTTAAACCACTTCACCAGTGGCTCTCGCATTCGACCCTGCCCCATATAATCCGTTACAGCAGACAGACGCGGTAGTTCAAATTCTCCCTGTGCATCCAGGCGCGCGGACTGCAACGGCAGTTTCTGAAGTCTGAAGCTGCTGGTTGCCGTCAAACCCTGATCAAGCACGCTGACATCGGAGCTTGCAACTGAAAATTCTCGCTCGGTCCATTTCACATCCAGACCGGCGCTTACTTCATCGAGTCTGAGCGTTTGGGGAAAGATATCGGGGTGATGCACTTCGAGTTTTGTCGCATCCAGCTCGATCGTTCCTCGATTGCCGTCGATATTGAAACTGGCATCCAGACCTTTTACAGACGGCCATATCGCATAGCGTTGAGCCTCGAAGCCGAGCAACTGACCCTGCAAGGAGATGATCGGCGGCGGCAACCTGGCGGCATCGACAGCCGGGGGCATGACAGATGAGTCGCCGCGAGTGCCTGAAGCACCCAGACCCTGGTTGATTGACAGGTGCCAATCACTTAACACACCCGTAGGCTGCATTGCCTGCAAGGCTTGCGGCAAGTCGTTCAGCGGTAAAATATCTTGAAGTGTCAAAGCGAGCCCGCTGAGCAAACCCATATTGAGCTGCTGCCCGGAACTATCAAGCTTCCAGTCCCGACCTTGCCCGTCTACATCACTTACCTGAAGCCGGGTATTGGAAAAATCATTAACCTGTCCGAGGTGATTAAACTTCAGGCTGTCAATTTGGGCCAGCCAGCCGTCCTGTCCACGTTGCCAGTTCACATCAGTATCGAACTCAGACAGCAGTGTAGTCTGGGCCTGTACATTTTCGACCGACCCGGCTCGATCCAGTTTCAGTTCCGGCGAGGCAAATTGCCCACGCACCTGGTGCAGCTGATTACCTTGCCAGCTACCCCAAAGCTGGAAATCGGATTGCCCGTTTACGTCAAGCGTGCGCCGTGGCCAAAGCTGCATCCAATTTTGCAGGTTAATCTGATTGCCACTGACATAGAACTTGCCTCGCGCATCGCCGAGTTCATTCGCCTTGCCATTCAGATCAATATCTATTTCCAGCTGACGCCCCAATTGTCCGGGCAACTGCAATTCCAGCCGCAAACGGTGCAGGTCACTGGAGTTCTCTGCAGAAATATTGATGCCGGCGATTTCGTAGTCGATGCCACGGGTCCGGTCCAGTAACTTGATGCGGGAATCAGTCAGGCCAACTCGGTTGGCGTTCATCAACCAGGACATGACTTGCAGATTATTACCATCGTCGCTGTCAGAGTCCGGTGTTGACGCGGCGGATACATCACTTGCAGCAGGGTTGGCGGCGGTAGTATTGCGATCACCCACCTTGAACTCATATCCGGTGATCTTGAATTGCTGCTTGCCGGTGTATTCCAGTGACAGATCCACACCGACAAGCGTCACCTCATTAATATGCCAGCCGTCGGCAAAGATCGTCTTGAACAGGTTCAGGTCAAGCAACATCTGGCGCAGCTTTATCGGTTTACCCCCATCGCTTTGATCCAGTAATGCCACATCAGTCAGGGTAATGCGGGGACTGGTAGCTCCCCAGTCAAACTCCATGGAGCCGATTTCAACGGGCGTTCTGAGATAATCGCTGGCCCACGCCTGAATTTCATCCTTGTAGGAACTGACGTACGGCGTACCGAGCCGCAACACGGCCGTCAGCAATGCAATCACAATGAGCAACGCAAACAGCGACAGCATTAACATTCTGAAAGAGAAACGGGCAGCATTGGCCATATGGGCTTTCGCCACCGGGGCCGAACGCTTGATTGTTTGGTTCTCTTTGCTCACGTTAAAAAATCAGAATTGATAATTACAACAAAACCACGTCATATTGCTCACGGCTGTACATTTGCTCACCCTGCATGCGGATGGGCACACCGACAAATTCTTCCAACTCAGCCAAATCGGAAGATCGCTCCTCTGTGAACAGCTCTACCACATCCGTCGATGCCAGCACTGTCAACGATTTGATTTCAAACTGCCTAACCTGCCGGATGATTTCCCGGGTAATTTCAAAACACACCGTTTCGCCCGTCTTCAGCGATCCTCGACCACTACAGGTTGGACAAGGGGAACACAGTACTTGTTCCAGGCTTTCCCGGGTTCTTTTGCGGGTCATCTCAACCAATCCCAACGACGACACATCGCAAACCTGGGTTTTGGCTGGATCCTTCTCCAGACATTTTTCAAGCGCACGCATGACCTGTCGCTTGTGCTCGTCGATAGTCATATCGATGAAATCCAGGATGATAATACCGCCAAGGTTGCGCAGCCTGAGCTGACGGGCAATTGCTTGCGCTGCTTCAAGGTTAGTCTTGAATATGGTTTCTTCAAGGTTTCGGTGCCCGACAAATGCCCCGGTGTTTACATCGATGGTCGTCATGGATTCCGTTTGGTCTATCACCAGATAGCCTCCAGACTTTAAACTCACCTTATTTCCCAATGCGCGGTCGATCTCGTCCTCGACCCCGTACAGATCAAAAATGGGTCTTTCTCCCGGATAGTGTTCGATGCGGGATAACAACTCCGGAACATATTGCTCGGTAAACTCCTGGCACAGCTGAAAGGTTTCACGCGAATCCACTCTGATTCTCTCAACCATGCTGCCGTTGATATCACGCACAGTGCGCATCACCAGCGACAGATCGCGATGAATGACATCACCAGCCTTGGCAACCACAATCTTCTCTTTGATCGAGGCCCACACTTTCTGCAAAAACTCGAAGTCCTGCTTCAAAGCCGTCGGCAACACGCCCTCTGCTGCCGTTCTGACAATAAAGCCGGTCTCGTCGTTGTCACGCATCTCTTCAACAAGATTCTTGAGCCGGTCTCTTTCTGCATCTGCCTCAATTTTCGTTGATATACCAATATTGCCATCGTAGGGCATCATGACCAGGTAACGGGACGGGGTAGTCAGATTGGAGGTAATTCTGGCGCCTTTTGATCCCAATGGATCCTTGACTACCTGCACAGCCAACTCGTCACCCTCATTCAGCAAATGACGGATTTGCTTCTGGCTGCGCTCACCGTTTTCATCGGTGACAACACCTCCAACGATGTCCGAAACATGCAGGAAGGCCGCTCTTTCCAGGCCGATATCAACAAAGGCGGCTTCCATCCCCGGCAGCACCCGCTGCACCTTGCCTTTGTAAATATTTCCGATCAATCCCGTTTTCTGTGCACGCTCGATAAATATTTCACTGAGCATCCCGTTCTCGACCCGAGCAACGCGGGTTTCCTGAGGTGTCACATTTATTAGTAATTCTTCGCTCATAAAACCGCTCAGATAATCCTGCTACCGTGATTGTGATGCCAAGTTCATGTTTGGCTGGGGCAATCTTTCGCCGCGGAATCGGCCGCGGGATCGTTCGCTACACGCTACCAAAGTGTGATGCCGGCAAATTTCAGCAATGCCGCTGTCTCAAACAAAGGCAAGCCCATGACATTGCTGTGACTCCCCTGCAGATCAGCGACCAGAGCCGCTCCCTTGCCTTGAATGGCATAGGAACCGGCTTTATCCACCGACTCCCCACAGGCCCAGTAATCTTCTGCAACCTGATTTGAAAATCGCGCAAAAGTCACTGTGGATTCCACGACCACGCTCCTGCTGCCGCTTGAACAAACTATACCAGCACCGGTTAGCACCTGGTGTTGATTGCCTGACAACATGGACAACATCCTGATAGCGTCACGTTTGTTTACCGGTTTGCCGAGAACTTCTCCTTTAAACACCACGACAGTGTCTGCTCCCAGGATCGCCGCCTCCCCGCTACCAGCCTCGGTCAAGGTCAGCTCACCAGCCGCCAGCCGGCCTGCCACAGCGTTGGCCTTGCCGAGTGCCAGTCTCTCTACGTAGGTTTCCGGCGCTTCGTCGACCAGGCGCGTCTCATCGATATCAGCGGGTTCGATCTGGCAGCGCAATCCCAATTGCGTCAATAGCTCCAAACGTCTGGGAGAACTGGATGCCAGCACCAGCGGTGGTGGGTCTATTTTACTGTTCATCCGCAAAGCATAGTCGAGTCTCGGACATCAAAACGAAAGAGTATTTCAAACCCGGAGACCAGCTTCGCCCAATAGGCTGATTGACAGACACGGCAGCTACCAGCGGCTGCAAACGTGTGGAGAACTATGCCCTGTGATAAGGGTGATTGATCAGAATGGAGTGCGCGCGGTACAACTGCTCCAGCAGAATGACCCTGACCAATGGATGTGGCAGGGTTAGCGCAGACAACGACCACTGCAGCTGGGCGCGCTGCAGGCAGTCATCAGACAAGCCGTCCGGCCCTCCGATCAGCACGCTCAAACGACGGCTGTCTGACTGCCATTCCTGCAGGTTTTCGGCAAGTTTTTCGGTAGACCAGGATTTGCCAATGACATTCAGCGCAATGACAAGATCGTCTGCTCCCACTTTGGCCAGAAGCTGTTTACCTTCGGCCTGCACTCGCTTCGAGGCTTCATTGTCGCGGGATTGAGCGATTTCCAGCAAGCGCAAGCGATACTCACGCGGCAGTCGTTGTTGATAGGTAGCAACGCCCATTTCGACCCACGAGGGCATTTTTTTACCAACGGCCAGAATGGTGATTTGCATCGGTGTTGACGGTCGTCATGCCGGTCGATCCCGGCAGGCTTCCGCGCTTTTCGGTTCAGTTGGGTTCAGTTGTTGGCAGGGGTCGCAGACTGAGCAGCTTCGTTTGATGCTGGCCCAACTGACCATAGCTTCTCAAGCGCGTAGAATTCACGGGTTTCACCGGTCATGACATGCACAATGACATCACCAAGATCGACCAGAACCCAATCTCCGGTATCCTCACCTTCAACACCCAATGGCGGCTCACCGGCATCCTTGGCTTTTAACCTGACTTGCTCGGCAAGCGATTTTACGTGTCGTCTGGAGGTGCCGGTCGCAACTACCATGGCATCGGCAATACTGGATTTTTCACCAATGTCGATATGCAAAATTTCCTGACCCTTGAGATCATCAAGGGCATCAGTGACCAATTTGGTCAGCTCACGACTATTCATTTATGCTCTGTTTCTCCGTTGATATACAGGCGGTTCCGGACAATATAGTGCCTGACACAGTCCGCTGTCAGGTAGTGAATATCCTGACCTTTGTTCACTCGGTCACGTAGTGTGGTGGCCGAGATTTCGATTTGGGTAACCGGCTGCAGCAATATCCCACCCGCAAGGTCGTCGAGGTCATTGCCAGCGCCGCGCTGCCGGCTCATCAAAAGCTGCTCTGATTCGCCTGAGAGACTGGCTCCGGGACGCGGCACAACCACCAGATGAGCCAGCTCGAGAATCCTCTGCCATCGATGCCACTGTGTAAAGTGATTGAAGGCATCCATCCCCATAAAAAATAGCAATTGGGACTGTGGGTATTCTTCGCGAAAGGATTGCAATGTATCAACACTGTACGACGGCTTGTCTCTCTCAGCCTCCCGGGCATCTACCACCAGCTGTGGCACATCTTCAGTAGCACAGCGAAGCATTGCGATTCGTTGCTCTGTCGACGCACCGGGTTGCTCGCGGTGCGACGGACGATGACATGGCAACAGCCTCATCACATCGAGCTGAAGCGCTTCTACCAGGTCAAGCGCGGGTCGCAAATGACCGAAATGTACAGGATCAAAGGTACCACCCAAAAGGCCAATCCGTTGCACTAAATCTTGTCCGCTACCAACCCGGAAAGATAGCCGGGGCAAAGTAGGTCTGCGAGTGATGCAAAGGTGGTTTGCACAGTGTTGGCACTGTGAAAACCACCCTTGTCATCAAAGCCGTTGTGCTTGCGCAATTTCACGGTATCCATTCGACGTTGGGCCTTGCGGGTTTTACCATGTGCTGCACTCTTGCGAAGCAAGGGGTTGGCTGCAACGCTGTTGCGCAAAGATACCACCCCCGCAGGCGACCTGGCACTTTTTCGTTTCGACACATTTGCAAGTGGTGTCGGCACTTTTCGTTTCTTCATATCAGCTCCTGTTACTTCGTTTGCAAATCGTTACTGCCTGATGTTGCCCTGCCCGATTACCACAAACTTGGCAGTGGTCAGCCCGTCGACTCCGACCGGACCTCGCACATGCAGCTTGTCGGTACTGATCCCTATTTCGGCACCCAGACCGTATTGATACCCATCGGCAAAACAGGTGGCAGCGTTGACCATAACCGAGCTGGAATCAACCGCACGGGTAAAAAACCGGGAATTTTCCAGACTGTTTGTGACGATGGCATCAGTATGCTGCGAGCCGAACTGTTCAATATGATCGACCGCCTCCTGCATATTCCCGACAACCTTTACCGATAGGACAGGTGCCAAATACTCGGTGGACCAATCTTCTTCGGTGGCTTTCACCACCGCCAGCCCGGCTGCATCCAAAACAGTACAGGTTTTGTCGCAGCCCCGAAGCTCGACACCCTCGGCCACCAATCGAGCAGCGACAGCCGGCAGAAAATCTGACGCCACCACAGATGAGACAAGTAACGTCTCCATTGCACCGCAAATACCATAGCGATAGGTTTTGGAGTTGAAAGCGACCTCTACCGCCATTTCGAGATCGGCATGCTCATCCACGTAGACATGACAGATACCTTCCAGATGCTTGATCACCGGAACCCGCGCTTCGTCGGATATCCTCGCAACCAGGCTTTTACCACCCCGCGGGATAATGACATCTACAAAATCGGGTGATTGAATCAGATGCCCGACCGCTGCACGATCAGTAGTCTCCAGTAATTGCACCACAGTTTTAGGCAATCCGCTATTTTCCAGACCCAGCTGAATACATTCTGCTATTGCACGGTTGGATTCGATGGCTTCCGACCCGCCGCGTAAAATACACGCGTTACCCGACTTGATGCATAAACCGGCAGCATCCGCTGTCACGTTGGGCCTCGATTCATAAATGATTCCAATCACACCCAGGGGCACGCTCATTTTCCCGATGTGCAAACCTGATGGCTGATAACTTTGATCGGTAATGGTGCCGACCGGATCGGGTTGACGTGCAACCTGCAGCAAGCCTTCAGCCATGCCCGCGATACGAGCCGGTGTCAACTCCAGTCGATCAAGCAGCGCATCGCCAATGTTGTTTTGTTGTGCGCGTTGCATATCCACGGCATTGCTGGCAAGCAGCTTGGCTTCACTGGCGACAATGGCATCGGCTATAGCGGATAAAGCCGCATTTTTCTGATTGGTATCAGCGCCCGCTATCGCTCGCGCAGCCTGACGCGCTGACCGACCCGCCTGATCAACCTGTGCTTTCACATCCATTGCTTGCGATTGATCTGCCCGCTTCAGAGTAGCGACATCAGTAGTCATGGGTATTTCCTGTTTATCAACTTTTCTTTTTCCAATACCGATTATAAGGCACTTGGCGGTCTGGTTGATCTACAATTCGCACAGATCGGGCAATCAACACCCGTATTTTGGAATCTGCATGCAAATCATTGACTCTCATTGCCACATTAATTTCCCGGACTACAAAGACCGTCTTGGGGAAATTCTTGAAAATGCACAGAAAAACGATGTCACTCATATGCTGTGCATCTCCACTACCTGGGAAAACGCACCGGAAGTCCTGACACTTGCACAGCAGCACCCGCAGATTTACGCTTCTGTCGGCATACATCCCTGCACCACCGAAGGTCATGAACCGGAGATCAGCGAACTCGTCGACAAGGCATCCAGCACGGATATCGTTGCGGTTGGGGAAACCGGACTCGATTATCACTGGCACGAAGGGGATCTGGATTGGCAACACCAGCGCTTCCAGCGCCATATCGCCGCCGCACGGCAAGTCGACAAGCCACTGATTATTCATACTCGCTCTGCCGCAGAAGACACCATTAATACGCTGGTTGAACATAAGGCAGCCGATTGCGGTGGTGTCATGCACTGCTTTGCCGAGAATTGGGACATTGCCAAACGTGCATTGGATATTGGATTTTACATCTCGTTTTCGGGCATCGTCACCTTTAAAAATGCAACCGAGGTGCACGAAGTTGCGAAGAAAACACCAGCCGATCGAATACTGGTGGAAACGGATGCTCCGTTTCTCGCACCCGTACCCTATCGCGGCAAACAAAATCAGCCTGCCTACGTCAGACATACAGCAGAGCAGGTAGCGAATTTACGCAATACCAGCATCGAAGATATTGCCGCCACAACCACCGAAAACTTTTTTAACTTGTTCAGCTCTGCCAAATCCCCAGCCAGCTAAATCAGGAGATCAAATGGACTACATATTGAAAAAAGACGATATTGAGGCAATGAGTGGTTTGGCCAAAACCCATTTCCTGAATGACAACGGTAAACGCATTAACAAATCACTGGGTGATGCAACCGGATTGAAGAATATCGGCTTCCACCTGATTGAAGTCGAACCGGGTCATGAATCCACCGAATATCATGTTCACTTATACGAAGATGAATGTGTTTACGTACTCGACGGCACAGCCACAGTGATTATTGATGAACAGGATTATGAAGTGTCTGCCGGCGATTTTATTGGTTATCCGGCAGGCGGATTGCCACACAGCATGAAAAACACCGGATCAGTAACGCTTCGCTGCCTGGTCGCCGGCCAACGACTTGCGTTTGATATCGCTGACTACCCCAGGCAGAACAAACGTATCTATCGTTATGACGGGAATGCGGATGTGGCAGAGCACCAGCACCTGAGCCACCCGACGCAGGGTTCCAAATAGGTGTCGAACGCTAAACGATCAATACGTTTCAAGCTGTCAGGCGGCTTGATTCAGTAAGTCGATATCAGCTGCTGTATCCGGTAACCGATAAATATCCGCCACCACCGGCGATGTGATAGTTGCCACCCGCACCATTCCATGCGAATCAGGTAATTGGGCATTGAAGGAGTTTGCCAGATATCTTACTGGTGCATCTTCGAATTCGAGCTTGACCAGTTCTGATTCGTATCCTTGAGGCAAATTCAGCAGATCATAGAGCAGCTCCACCAGAGATTCAGCCGTCAAACCCTCATGAATCACGACCAGGTCGTTGCGAATCTGCTCCCACTGCAGGGCAGTCAATCCGGAACACTCGGCATAGGCTTGCAAACAATTATCCACCACTTGTTGATTGCGCAGTGCCCGTCGCTCCGAGTTGATCGACTCGGCTTCCTCACCGCACAGTTTCACACCACTGTTGCTGGCGATAGACTCCAGCCAGTCCTGCTCCACATCACTGGTGGTGAAGTGGTCATGGTACTCACGCATCATGGTGTTGAAGATCGAGACGAAATCCACGTTGTGAGTGGCAAGAAATTCACCTCCAAGTGCACGACTGCGGGCGTAACCCAACAAAGACGCCGGGTGGGTACTGCGCTCGACCTGAATGAGTTCGTGTTGCGGTGGTCGATTTTCACCCTGCAATGATTCAGACATCGTCGTGTAGGTGAGGGTGCCGCCATTCACCGGCAACATGATCAAATCTGCCCAACAGCCGCGTTCCGGGTGATCGTTGATGGCGACAAAAGCCGGAGGAATATTAAATCGCAGCAAACTGACATGAGTATTGTCTAGCTCAGCCAAACAGTAATCATCAACCCGCTTGGCACCAATCTTAAAAAATTCTGCCGATAGGCAAGCCACTTCGGCTGGATGGTAGGATTGATCTTCTTCGACCGGTCTCAATACCGGTAACTCGATGCCGGACAAGGAACTTTCCAGAGCATTGATGACCAGGGCCTCCTTGACTCTGGCTCTTAACCAGATCCAGGTGATCGCAGACAATAGCGTGCCAAAACCCAGAATCAACAGAAAAACTGCGCCCAACAACTCCAGCATACCTCGCGCCCCTTGCTTGTGCGGGCATGGAAGGCCCCCACTTATAATTATTGTTAGTCAAACAACGGCATTGACTGAAATTAGTTGATACCACTATCCCGCCAGCTGCCGGGGTTTTGGCCGACATCACAGACCCGTGTTGCCTGACCTCGACTGGTCGATAATTTCGGTTGGAATCAGTGCAGACACTACCTGCATCACAAACCTGCGCTAGTTATCCGGGATCAGGCGTTTGCCCAGACTGACGGCAGCATCAACTTCATAACCAATTGAGCGATAAAATTCGAGGACTGCGGTATTGGTTTCACGAACCTGCAAATTGAGCTTCGGGCATTTCATCTCGAGTAACACTTGCTCGGCATGCGTCATCAACTCCCTGCCAAGTCCTTGCCCACGACTCTGCGGTGATACGGCCAGATAGTTAACCCATCCCCGATGGCCTTCATAGCCAACCATGATCGTCGCAATGATGCGATCATTGTCGGTACCAACAAAGAAAAGTTCCGCACTGTCGGCCAGTTTGCGATTAATGTCTTTTTGCGGATCATTCCAGGGACGCACCAGTTCGCAGTCGGTCCAAAGTGCGATAACCGCATCCCTATCGCCGGGTTGATATCGTCTTATTTTCATCCCGGTACTTTAACATCGCAGTGTGTCGAGTTAGTAGTGGCTGACAGCATTTCCGGAGCAGCCGGATCACTCATAGCACGGTTGCGCGTCACCAGGTAAGACTGCGCAGACTACCAAACTGGCAGCCTGCGCGGCACGGACCTCCTGCGCTTTACTGCTCGGCTTCTGCGCTTCCCTGCAGCGAAGAAGAAGAACCCTGCAAACGTTTCCCGTTTGCCGAAATCATCTGCCCTTCATGTCCAGCTTCGGACAGGGCACCAAGATTCAAATAGGGTTTAATCTGCATAAACAGCTTTTCACCTATTCCGTCCACTTCCAGCAATTGCTCGACTGAGCCAAAACGCCCGATTTGCTCACGGAACTCTATAATCGCACGGGCTTTGACCGGCCCGATGCCATCGAGATTTTCAGCGATCGTTTTTACGTCGTCCGCATTGAGATCTACCGGTTCTGACGCATGTAAAGTTGCCGCCAACAAACAGCCCAATGCAACACCGACCGCGCTTTTCGTGAAATTCCATTTCATTGTTACTCTCCTTTTTTATCAGTCGCTCCCGAATTGGAACAACTTGTTTGCTACACCAGCGCAATTTCATCCTGTTTGTCCGGTTGGAACTTCAGGGCAACACGCCAGCTTGCAGCAAATGGTAAAACAACACATGCTCTGACAACCAGACCACCATGTCGTCAAAGGGTTGCTGTTCATTTTTCGAAAATTCTCTGGTGACAAACACCTTGTTCAGATCCTGATTTCCCGCTTGATGACCGGATACTGAATCATCTTTCCCCAGGGAATATATGACCAGTGGTACCTGAGATGCCACCATCTTGCTCTGTGTGCAATGACTTCCACTGTGTTCACGGCAGATGGTCAAATCCGGCTTGAGATGCTGCATCCCGACCAGGGACATTTCAGCCGGGGTCAGGAAATCAGGCTCACCCACACGACCACGCTCAGCATGATCCGCTGACGTCACGGCATAGCGCAAGGGCTGACCCCAGGCATCCAGGAGTCGGCCATGCTCATCAATCGACCCCTGCATGCCGAGTGTCACAGCTGGCACCACACCCACCGAATTGTCAGTGCAATCCTGTTGTTCGATTGCAGGCCCATCTATCAAGGCCGGGCAAGGCAATCGAGCATGTGCTGCTGCAAACCCGATCACGGCCTGTCGGGTATATTCCAGTAGCTGTGCCGTTTGCTGCCGGCGACGTGATTCCAGATGTTCACCCAAAGGGTCTATGAAACTGCCGGTAATCAGCGATAACACCACTAACACGATGGCAAGCTCCAGCAACGTAAACCCGCCCTGCAACTCTCTACCACACCTCTGCTGCCCAGCTTGCATAACCCGACACCAATCAACTGGTTGGTGCCGTGAACACAGGTGGAGCTGGAGAAATATGCAGTTCGATACCCGGATCAGCGCCACCCGTTAAAACGATAATCTCACAGGATATCGTTGATGCGGAGATACAACTGCCATCCAGCCGGTAGCGAATATGCCGGTGCCACTGATTGCGCATATACCAGTGTCTTGGCACACTCACTCCATCGAGCTTGCCGTTTGTTGCCAATGCCGCGCTGCAACTGCCAATCTCCAGGGCCAGCGACCCTTCAAGCAACCCACGGTGACACAAGTGACTACCTTGTGCTGCAGCATAGGGGAAGCAGTGGGTTACCGCGTTGTCTGCCGTGTTGTCTGCCGTGACTTCAGCCAACGTAGCGGTGGGAGAAATGTTAGTCGTCTCGGCAGAAACCGATTGCTGCAAGGATCCGCGCCGATGAATAGTTGCCTGCAATGGACCGGCTTCAGGGCAATGATTCTGGTGATAGTCTTGCAACCAATCGATAGCAAAACCTGCCACTCTCCTCTCCAACAGCGGAAGCAATGTGTGCCAGTAGAGGGGAACCGTCAGATCATTGGAATCTCCGATAATCTCGCCAGCAGCTTCTATTTCAATGTCGCTACTGTTAACCGGGTTAACTCCATGACCGGCAGCACCGTATAGGGAATAGCTGCCTTCCAGATAATCTGCCGGGTCGGTGCTGGGACGCCACTGTCCTCGCTGGCGCATCACCGGGCCTGGCTCAATCAGCAGAGCTATAGGCAACACCCCATCTTCACCGGAGGTAGCTGCAGCACTGAAGCTGGCGCTATTTATCACGCGATTGATCGGATTATTAATCATATCGCCTGACACCACATACCACGGCTGCCGATCCTGCAATGAAGGCGGTGGGTAGATATCAATAACTTTGGCACCAGACTGCGAGGTGGAATCCAGATGTATTAACCTGGGAATTCGTCCAGCGGATTGCACGAGCTGACCACACGGGGGATTGGGCCCATCGTTACCGGGATTACCATCATCCGGTGGATCCGTATCCGGACACGGCAAGTGACCCGGCCCAGCTCCGGACGCTCGGTAATTATCCGCATATGAAAGCGCATAGGACAATAAACCGATACGGGCCTGGTTCAATTTTTTCTGCAAGGACAGGCGGTTTGACAACGATAAGGCTTGATCGGATGCAAATGGAACGGCCTTGTACAGCATTGTTGTTGTCGACAATACTCCAAGCATCAAAAGCATCATCAAAATCGCGATGCCGTGTTGTCTATCAGTTGCGGACAATCCCTGTCTCCCGGTTTGTTATTCCAGAAAATCACCAATCTCGTATTGGACTGTACGACCATCAGCCTGCTGGATCAGAAGATAAACACCGTCAAAATCAATGTTCCGACGACCCAAGTCGTTTAGCTGTACCACCCCGGTACTGATTATTTGCGAACCGATCCAGAGCTCGATGAAATCCTGATGTTTCAGATAACCGTTAAAACGCGTCTTCCTTTGTCCGGCGTCGGCAAGCGGAAAATTCGTCCCTTCACTCTGTCGCAGCTGGCCTGTACCCTGACCAATCGATCCACGCCTGACGCTGTTCTTTTCAAACGATGCCGCCAGGTCGCTGGAATCTGCACTCCGGGAGGACATCTCTGAAAACAAGCTAAAATCCTGAGGTATCACTATCGCCTGGAAATCCGGGCGAAGATCCTGCGACGATTGCACACTGCCCACGATTACAAAACACCCTGCACATGCCCAGCCCAACCCGGTCAGATACCGAAGCAGGCAGACAAGGCTTGAAACTTTTAGCTCACCAATAATTAGCTCACCATTAAACCGCATAAATCACCATCTGAAGTTCGCAGCGAGCTTGTAATTTATATAAATGGTTCCCCGTTTCTCGAGATTCAGAGGATTCTTGAGATTCCGGGATTTCCTGGTATACCGGGGACTCGGAAGAGTTAATATCGATAACACATTGAGTTAAATCTGTCGCAATAGCACCCATCTGCCCCAGAGAATCTATAAACTCAAGTAACACGTTCTCTCGCTGAAAATTAAGTACCAGCGATACCGGAATCAAATCGTACTCGGCATTCGAACTCTCTTTATCTTTTCGAATGTAATACGCCGACATCGGATCAATCGAACGAGCGGGCTTTGTCTCGATGGAAAAATCGGTAATTCCCGATTTCAGTGATAGCGATTCCAACTGAGCGATCAGCCCCAAGCGCCTGTCTTGCTCCTGTGTATTCAAGGCAACGATCTGTTCAAATCGTGCTTGATGTGTAAGCAACACTGCCTGACTCGAAGATAGCTCTTTGTACTCTTTCTGCAGCGATGACACCTGTTTTGCCAATCGCAATCGATTCCTCTGCTGGTGCTTCTCGATAACACCAACCACTATCAGCAGCACCAGACAAAAAGCACACACCAGGCGATGCTTCATCGACTTTGCCCTCTGCCATTGGCATCCACATCAACAGTATTGAACAACTGACCTGGAACAACAATGATCTCCAGTTCAAAGCGGCTATCCACACCTTTCTCAGGATGGGCAGTCGAGTGCGTTAATCTGGAGCCGCCGCTCAGACCAAAGGGTTGATGAACCTGCTGTATGTCGGCCAGCGGAATTTGCGTTTGTAAATTGTCGAGAAACTGCAGGTAAGTTGCATAGGACTGTTGCATCTGCTCGGCAAGCAGCTGATGCTCGTTGGGATTTGGCTGCATCAGCGGGCTTAGATTCCCGGATAACGAGAACAACACAGATTGCTCCAATAATCGAGCCCCGCTGGGCCTTGTGATCCCGTCGCCCGGCTCATTCCCACCATCATCCAGAGTACCTTGCCGGTCAACGTCGCCGCCCCATTCAATTGAAGACAAGGCTACACCCGGGCTGTCGAGCAAGGCGCTTGAGATGCTTAACAGTACGTTGATCGAAAGACTGAGAGAGCGATAGCGGCTCATGTCATACAGACTGACGACATCATGGACTTCAGAGGCACCGACTGTGAGACGCTTGCCAGCTTGACGAAGTTTTTCTACTTGAAGATCCAGCTTTCCTGCCTTGACGTTAAGCTGCGCTACTTCTCCAAAAAGAGTACTTGCCTGCCAGCCTTTGTAGAACATCGCAGACAGAAGAACCAACAGCAGACCAGCCAGCACCGCTGGCTCTTTTTTAGCCAGAGCATCCGATAAGGGAATTTCCTGACCGTTGTTGCTCCGAACTTGCGTGTCGCGCCAGACATTACCGCGAATCGATTTTTTCAGTACGTGTTCTACAAAAAGAAGCACTTCCGGCAGCCTCTGCATACTGACGGCTACACCACCAGAATCCAATTCGGCTGAGGCATGAAGCTTTTTCAATAGGGAATCTACAACTGACCCACCAAACCGCGGTTCCAGATTAGCATCCAGAATAATACGTTGCACGGGGATACCGACCATACCTTGATCCTGATTGCCCACCTGCTGCTTGGACAGATGTAAAAGCGAACCAAGCACATCCGTGACCAAATCTTCATCCGTATAACTGTTAACACTCAACAGACGGCTGAAATGTATTCGATTGGAATAAAAATACGTGTGCCGCACTGCCCCATCGGGCTGGAGACAAACAACCAGGCAGGACTCAAGATCGAGCTCCGTAGGTTTATACGACATTTCCTGAAGCAGAGCGAAGGACAATACCCGAAGGGATGAACAGCCAGCGACATCAAGTGCCGACAGGATTGACGTTAAAACTGTATCCGGGGTTATACCCAGCACACGGGCGGTTGCGGGAACGCCGGATTTCTTGCGCAATATACCCTGAGCATGCAGAACAGATCTGTGCAACCAGGCATCTGTGGTGAAGTTTTTTCGGCAAACTCTGTCCAGATAACTACTATAAAGCCTGCGTTTTGCTACAAGATCAACACGCGGTAACTGATCAACCGCTATCGTTTCAGACTGATTATCCAGCACCAGCGCAAGATCAGGATTACCTGCCTGACCGACCCATTGCTGCAATAGATGAGGCTCAATGGTCGAAGCCGAGGTCAGCACCAGAGGTGTTACCGTATTTCGCCTGCGACCATTCTTCTCGACACAGCGTAAAGTGACGTTATTCGAACCGACATAAATAATCGCTTTGTTCATAGTACCGTGCTGGTCTGTATCGCAACTGAATAGACCGGAGAAAACACGGCAACCATTATCCACAATAAAAACAAGCCAACCATCATCAGCAAGGCAGGCGGAATATTTCTCTCCAACGTATCAAGCGACCCGCCAGCCTTGATGGCTTGATGCTGACTCATGCGCAGCAAGGAGCTGGACAATTGCCCAGCCGTCTCACCAACCTGAACCATTTGCAAGCATTCGCTTGAAAACACACCAGAACTGCGTAGCGCGTCACCCAGGCTGACACCATCACGCACCTGCTCACTGACAATATCAAGGCAAAATGACAGGTGTCGGTTGCTGACAATCTGGTGTGCCATTTCAATGGAATCCAGAATATTCACACCAGAGCCATAGAGTTGCTGCAGTTCATAGCTGAACCTGGCCAGCTCGGACTCCTTGACAACACGACCTGCAACAGGCAAGTGCGTCATCGCGTAGTCATAAAACAAACGGGCTCGATCCCATCGTCGGAAAAAGAAAACACAAATTCCAGCCATCAGGATCAACAACAGATAGGTGCTTGACCCAGTCTCAGCCAACAGCTCAGAGGCATTGATCAACACCCGGGTTTGCCAGGAAAGCTCACCATCAACACCAGCCAGAAACTTTGCAAGCGATGGCACCACGAACACCAGCAGAAAAAACATCAAGCTCAACAGCAGACAGAACACAATCATTGGATAGATCATGGCTGCACGTATGCGCTTTTCAAACCCGGCGTTCCATAATAGTGAGGCACTGATATCCTCGAGGCATGGAGCAAGATCCCCAACACGTTCTGCAACCTTCAACTGCACTAAATGAGATTCTTTTAGTGGTAAACCGGTTTTCGAAAACGCAGTTGACAGAGGCTCTCCATTGCCAATATTAGTGCGTATCAAAGCGAAGCCTCGATACATTACTCCCTCTCGTTCACCCATGTTTATCACCTGCAAGGCACTGTGAAGAGGTACACCGCTTTCAAGCATTCGCGCAACCGACTGCAGGTGGTTGGCGAGTTTTACTCGTGTCCGAAGTGAAGACGTCGATAATCGGAGATGATCAAGGCCCGACACGACGAGCCAGCTCTGCTCTCGATCACGACAGGAAACCGGTGTGATATTGATATCACGCAAGTAGCTTTCACAACTTTCAACACTGCCAACAGCCAGCCGACCAGTGACTACCCTTCCGTGTAAATTGATTCCTTTGTAATCGATCACTGTCACAACGCCTTTTCCAGCGATATTCCCGCAATCGACTTATTAGGCATCTCACCGACAGTAGCCAGCTGGTGTCGAAATCCAGGCCCAAGAACACGACTGGCTTCCTCGCGAGTTGTCCTGCCAGCGAGGATTAACTGGAGTGCTGCCATCGACAAACCATCACCACTCGAATCTGCCACGATGGAAAAGCCACCCTCGGCAGAGGAAGCAACATCTGCAATCACAGTGCGCCCGCTGAATCCTGTAAAGTCACACTCCGGACAGCCTGTGCCAGCGATCATTTCCTCACTTCCATTTTCATCGGCACTGGCTTCGTTATCGTCTTCTGCATCATCGGGCATCTCCGATGCAACTTCTGGCGGGTTAATCACACGGGGTCTCTTGCAGGAATTGCACAACAAGCGAATGAGCCGCTGGATTAACACGATATTCGCCTGCTGCTGGAATTGATCAGGAGCAATACCCAGCTCAGCCAGCCTTTGCACAACACCGGGCAAAGAGTCGGCATGAACGGTTGCCAACACCAGATGTCCGGTCAAAGCGGCTCTGAACGCAAGTTTTGCCGCCTCACGGTCACGTATCTCACCCACCAGAATGACATCCGGATCCTGTCGCAAAATACCTTTGATTCCGTCAGCAAATGTCATCTTTCCTCTGGCTGACACCTCGCATTGACGCACCAGCGGCAAACGCAATTCAACAGGATCTTCAAGGCTCATTATATTGATGCCGTCATGACTCAGAGTTTGCAACATGGCGTACAGTGTTGTAGTTTTTCCGGACCCAGTAGGACCGGCCACCACAATCAGGCCAGAGGGATATCTCAACACATGGCTTATTTCTGAATACAACCTGGGCTCAAATCCGAGATCGATGAGAGACAATGCAGCTTTGGGTTGTGAATGCAGCCGCAGCACAATACTCTCACCGTGTACCAGCGGAAAGGTGGACAAGCGCACATCCACGCGAGCTGCTGCAAATGAAATGGCAAAGGCACCGTCCTGGGCCAGTCGCGATTCAGCAATATCCAAATTGGCAAGCACTTTTAACCGTGCAGCAATAAACGGCCAGTATTTACCATGAATGCATCTAATGACACGCAACACGCCATCGATACGGTAGCGCAATCTGAGAAATGCAAACTCGGGTTCAAAATGAAGATCCGAGGCACCACGCCTTAATCCATCGGCCAGCACCGCTTCAACAAATCTGACTACAGGGTGTGAATTATCCTGTTGCTCTCTGTGTTGAAATTCCAGATCTTTACCTAGTTGCTCCATTTCATCCAGCAACTCATCAATAGACAGCTTGAATCCGTATACCCTATCAAGGGTCTGCTGAATATCGGCAACAGAGGCAATGACAAAGACAGGGCTGACATTGGACTGCAGATGAGAACCAAGCCGGTCGAGAAGCAGAACATCGTCTGTATTGGCAACCGCAATCTGTAACTGAGAGGTCGCCGGATCGAATCCGATAGGTACCGCATTGGATTGCCGCGCGATGCTTCCGGGCAACATCGCCACCGCCTGCTCATCCGGTATAAAAGACTCAAGATTGACATACTCACAAGCGCTGGAATGACTTTCTGCTCGAGCAATTTGACTGGCCGTGGTAAAGGCATTCGCAACCAGGGTATCAAATACAGAAGCACCTGATCGTCGACGCTCAATTTCACAAATATGATATTGATCAAGCGTGATGTTGCCCATTGCGAGCAAGGATTCAAGTAAATGTTCTTCGGTTCTCACAGGCATCTCCTTTGCCCTAAAATGTTCAAACATATTTTCTTGTTTTGTCTTTTACTTATTGACTCTTGTACTTATTGCGTCTTCTATATGACCACGTATAGCCGTCAACAGCCTGCAGATCTCGCTTAACGTGACAACGCGGCCGTATCAGCGTCCGATGGTGAAATAACAGTTGGTTTCAAAAAGACCAGCAGCTCTGTCTTGCCGCTGCTGTCGCTGTTTTTTCTGAACAGACCACCCAACCAGGGTAGTGCTGCCAAACCTGGCACCCCGGCAGTTGAATTGGAAGATTGTTCCTGCATCAGTCCTCCAATAACGACCACTTGACCGTCCTTCATCCTGAGCACTGATTCCATTTCCCGAACCTGTATTTCTGGCACACCACTTTTAACATTGGTCAGGTTAAGCTCAGGATTCGGATCGTCAACAAATCCCAAAATTCTTGATATGGTGGGCCTTATGTTTAACACCACATCGTTCCTGTCACTGATAAACGGAATCACATTCATCACCAACCCGACAGGAACGGTGTGGATCTTGGTGCTGGTGGATATATCATCACCGGAATCTGTTGATTTACGCTCAACATTGACTGAAAAATACACACGGTTATCTACTACCTTCAGCACAGCAGATTGATTGTTCAACGCGATTATCTGTGGACGGGACAATATACGAACATCGCCAAAACGGCTCAGCACATCAAGTGTTGCGCTCAAGGATCCAAAAGCTGTGTCGCGTACAAAGCCCAGTAATGCAGAGGGTGTCGCCTGATTCGAGGTATCACCTGAAGCTTCAGGCAAGCTGACTCCATTCAAATTTTGGGACCAACTCACCCCGCCATCTGAAGCCAACAATGCCCAGTCAACACCTGAGCGGTAGTCATTAGACAAACTGACTTCTACAATAGTCGCTTCAATCATTACCTGTCGGTTAATAGATTTTTGTACCTTATCGAGATAGCGGCGCACCTGATTATGCCGATGCTGCCGGGCCCGCACAGATACGAGCCCGGCTTCGCGATTAACAATCAAGTGATGACTATCAGCATCGATTTCCAGCAATTGAGTCAGATCCTGTGATAATCGCGCCCAAAAATCGTGCGTAGCCGAATTGGAAATCAAGGTTTCCGAGTTGTTGGTTTTACCACCATTACCTGCGGAATCGATCGCCAGGTTAATCGAACCCACCTGCGTTGCCAGCCCTACACTGCTATTGGTAGTTCGACTTAGATTCAGATAATTGACACTGTAAACCTCCAGGTAAGGATCGTCTCCCATAATGCTGAGCTGACCTTCTTCCAGTTGCCACCGGAACGTGGCCTGGCTGGCCAGGTTGTCCAGCAATTGCGACAACGGCCTGTTCTGGATATTCAGCGTTACCGAATTTGAGCGAAGGTTTGCACTGACTTCTTCATCGATGTGTAAATCCAACGACAAACGGGATGCGAGTTTCAGCAATAGGGATAACACTGGCTGATCAAGGATAGCCAAGGTAACCGGAGTATTATGGATGGTGGAGTGTGGGCTGGGGTTCAAGTCTGCCGCACCGGAAGTCTCGGATGAGTTTGCATGCAGCGACTCAGTTTGCCATCCACGCTCTTCTTCGAGTAGCGACACCGGTCGCGAGCCAAGCTGCGAGCGGGATGACAGGACGGGTTCGACAAACTGCTTCAGGCCCGAATCCAGAGCGCGACAACCATGAATATTGAAGAACCACAGTGGTGTCAGCATCAACACAAACACTGACCGGAAAGTGCTCGGTGTTCGGCCATCGTATCTGACAGGTGTTCCTTCCATGAACGAATTCTCATTTCCCTGATAAAAATTTTGTCACACAAGATAGAGACAGGTACGCGGTAGGGGTCGGGTGACGACATACCACCTGCCGTGTAAACCATGCGGGAACGGGAACCGGGTACGCGAGGGTATCTGCTTAAGGTGCGAGGAATCGAACTACGGAAAAAAGTTTATCCGCCTGGAACGAGGAAAACAATCAGAGAACTCCTACAAAGCCAAAATAAACAGGCTAGCATTCAGGTCAAAATCTGGATAGTAACAACAATGGACAATACAATTGCGCCGGCTATGGCGGCCACGCCCCATTTCCGGGCGTCTCTGCTACGTCGATACCACACCTGCTTTTTTTCACTGGGTGGTGGCAGACCCGCCATCAGCAAATGACTCATGGACATCTGCTGGGCCCCCTCAAGACTTGCCAGAATAAACGCATTCCGGGCCAGTAGATTAATTGACTTGAATACCCCATCAGAACGATCAGCGATAAAATAGGCCATGTCACGCGTAAACATGTCCCGTTTGTTGTAGTCAAACAGCAGCATATGGTGCTGCAAGTACTCGCTTATTTCTGCCAGATTCAGTCGACGCAGCACGATAGGCTCTTGCTGCTTCAGGTAGAGGGGTTTGTCGGCATCTTGTGTGGAGGCATGCCTGCCGACTCCTTTGCTCAAGTCCTGCCAGGTTTGGAAAATCACTGTCTTAAATATATTTCCAAAGCGATTTTCTATTCTTGTCAGATGTTCGATGGTGTCGTAGCAATCCTGTGTCAGGCTGCCAGCATCCACGATCAACAACAGTGGCTTTTTGTTTGTGGCTCCATTCAGTATGGATGTTGAAATAGAAGAAAACAGACTCTGTTGGTCGTCACAGATATCGTTACTTTCATCGGTATCACTGGCCGGGATATCCTGCTCAATGTTGGGTGAATCATTTTCGGGTGCAATGCCAGTGCGGGCGATGACTGCTGAGGGATGAGCTGTGGTTTCGCTTGTCAGCTCAAGATGTAACTGCTTTAGCAATGTAATCGTATCGAGGCGGTCTTGTTCACATCGCACAATGTTGTAGTTTTCTTGCAGACGGTCCGCCAACACCAGACTCATCATGGATTTACCACTACCTTCTTCACCCAACACCACAACCGGCTCACTACTCCTCATCAATCGAGCAGTGATTTGATCAACGATAGCAGATCGTTCTCCACCACCGTAGAACATATAGATGTTGCTGGCCGCATGAAAAGGGCCTTCTGTTGGCGGAAGATACTCTGGTTTTTCCAGTTCCAGCCGAGATGGGTTACCGTTAATCATTAGCAAACACCTGATCGATCCAGCCACTTTTTCCAAAAGTTGTTGGAGTTCTTGATCGGTAGGGATTACGACATCCAGTTACATAACCGGTGTACCGATAATTTACTTCAGTTGGTAATCCGTGGCGTTACGACAGCCCAAAATTGCGTACAACTCCAAAACAACTTCCACTTCGAATAGCAACGCACCCAACTGCTGCATTTATACTGCGTTTATACGGGTGCAAATATCATGCAAGTCACAGTCTCGACTTTGCTTGCGGATCGTTAATCAGGACGACACCACTGTCAACATGCAGTTCAAACAATAACAATTCGTCTGAATTCAAAAACCTACCACACTCTAACTGTTTTTCGTATTACCAACGCCAGCTTAAGTTTGATCGTCGGGCAACAACAGGTTTGCGAACATTGCAGGTGTATTACTATTTAACGTGCACTTATTAAAAGATAGGTTGTAGCGACGCAATCAGCAAGAATATTTCACTTTGCTCTCGGTTGACCCCACTAACACAGCCACCTAAAGTAACCGACATCCAAAAGCCAATAAAATGACAGATGATCAATGTAGTACTGGTTGAGCCCGAGATTCCGCCAAATACTGGCAATATCATCCGCCTATGTGCAAACACCGGCTTTAAGCTGCACCTGGTACATCCATTGGGATTTCAGATGCAGGAGAAACGATTACGCCGAGCCGGGCTCGATTACCACGAACTGGCCTCGGTAAAGGAACACCCTTCTCTTGAAGAGTTTCTGAATCAATGTGACGTTGATCGTGTCGTTGCCTTTTCAACCAAAGGAAAAACGCAATATACAGATTGGCAATTTCAGGCTAGTGACACCATGCTGTTTGGATCAGAAACAAAAGGTTTGCCCGACTCGTTTCTGGCAAGCCTTCCTGATGAAAAAATTCTCAGAATTCCGATGCGACCAGACAGTCGGAGTATGAATCTCTCCAATTCAGTCGCCATAGCTGTCTATGAAGCCTGGCGTCAGCTCGGATTTGAGTTATACGAAGACGGCCCGGAAGATCAAGATTAACCGGACCGTTGAAAACGAAGATCACCGCGCAGCGGCACTAACCGGATTGCGCGGGTCTTTAGAAGATTTGTGAAAGGAAAAGGGATTATTGCTGTGTTTCGGGAGCCGGCGCGTTCTGACGTGCTTTTTCCAGATGCTGAGCATAAAGGGCATCAAAATTAACCGGGTCCAGCAATAATTGCGGGAAGCCGCCTTTCGATACCAATGATGCGATTTCTTCTCTGGCAAACGGGAAAAGGATATTGGGACAATAGGTGCCGAGCATACCGGCCTTGGTCGCATCATCAAAGCCCTGCAAGATAAATAACCCTGCCTGCTTTACTTCAACCAGGTAAATTGTCTTCTCTTCCGATTTGACTGTTACCTGAACATTCAGCACCGTTTCGAGCATATCGTTCTCGAGCTGCACGCTTTCAGTGTTAATTTGCAGAGCCACCTGGGGTTTCCAGTTCGGGCTGCCGATAAACATCGCCGGGGTCATCGGTGATTCAAACGACGCGTCTTTCAGGTATACCCGTTGAATACGAAATACCTGTTGTTGTGCAGCCTTTTTATCGGCTGAGCCAGAGGCCAGTTCGCTACTCTCACCGGATTGACCGGTACCTTCCTGATCAGCCATAAGTTAGTGTATCCATGTCTCGGTTATAAGTCTGTCAGGCAACATCAGATCATCAAGCCTGGTAAAGCTGTTCCAACTCTCCGCCCGCATCCATCTCCGCCATATCATCAAAGCCACCTACATGGGTGTCGTCGAAGTAGATCTGGGGAACGGTATTGCGTCCGGTCTTTTTTTCCATCTCGGCAAACAACTCCGGCTTGCCATCAACCACAATGCTCTCGTACTCCCACCCTTTGTTATCCAACAAACGTTTGGCAGCTCGACAATACCCACAAAGCATTGACTCATAGATAACAATCTTGGTTGTCATACGACCTCGTAAATCACACTTGGAAAGACAGTATCCGGGGGACAGTATACCGGTTAAAAACC
>CALFCE010000279.1 GCA_937951215.1 uncultured Granulosicoccaceae bacterium | reverse complement strand
AACAACGCCAGCCCCAACTGTTCTGCCACCCTCGCGGATTGCAAAACGAAGCCCGTCTTCCATCGCGATCGGGTTGATCAGCTCGACCGATATCTTCACATTATCGCCCGGCATCACCATCTCCGTACCCGAGGGCAACTCCACCGAACCCGTCACATCTGTCGTACGGAAGTAAAACTGTGGGCGGTAGCCTTTGAAGAACGGCGTGTGTCGACCGCCTTCATCTTTACCCAGTACATAGATCTCTGCCTCGAACTTCACGTGCGGCGTGATCGAACCCGGCGCACACAGCACCTGGCCTCGTTCCACGTCTTCACGCTTGGTACCACGCAACAGAATACCCACGTTATCACCCGCTTCACCGCTGTCCAGCAGCTTGCGGAACATCTCAACACCCGTCACCGTGGTCTTCTCGGTCGCCTTGATTCCCACGATCTCGATTTCTTCACCCACCTTCACAATGCCGCGCTCGACACGACCGGTGACCACCGTACCGCGACCCGAGATCGAGAACACGTCTTCGATCGGCATCAGGAACGGCTGGTCTACCGGACGTTCCGGCATCGGGATGTAGTTATCCAGCGCATCAACCAGCTTCGCAATCGCCGGACGACCGATATCGCTTTCATCCCCTTCGATCGCTTTCAGCGCACTGCCGGTGATGATCGGTGTGTCGTCACCCGGAAATTCGTAGCTGTCCAGCAGCTCACGCACTTCCATTTCAACCAGCTCCAGCAATTCCGCGTCATCCACCATGTCTGCCTTGTTCAGGAACACAACAATGTACGGTACACCCACCTGGCGCGCCAGCAGAATGTGCTCACGCGTCTGAGGCATCGGGCCGTCAGCGGCGGATACCACCAGTATCGCACCATCCATCTGCGCTGCACCTGTGATCATGTTCTTTACATAATCCGCGTGCCCCGGGCAATCAACGTGCGCGTAGTGACGAGAATCAGACTCATACTCTACGTGCGCTGTGGCTATCGTGATACCACGCGCCTTCTCTTCCGGCGCGTTATCTATCTGGTCGTACGCTTTCGCCTCACCACCCATCTTCTCCGCTTGCGTGATCGTCAGCGCTGCGGTCAGCGTCGTCTTGCCGTGGTCAACGTGGCCTATTGTCCCTACGTTTACGTGTGGCTTATTACGTTCAAATTTCTCTTTCGACATCTCGAATTAGCCTCGTCACGGTGCTACGACCGTCTGTCTAGTCAGTGTTCCCGTACGACCGGGAGTTAGTTTAATTCCACTTCTACGTTGCGAAGTGGAGCCCATAACCGGACTTGAACCGGTGACCTCTTCCTTACCAAGGAAGTGCTCTACCGCTGAGCTATATGGGCGACGTACGTTCCATCCGCATGGAACCGGACGCAGCATAATCATGCATTGCGCCGTTGTGCATCGTCTGCAACAAGCATGCCAGCCATCATTTAAACGGCCAACAGGGACTACAAACGATGAACCTGTGAATCTGGAGCGGGTGATGGGAATCGAACCCACGTTATCAGCTTGGAAGGCTGGAGTTCTACCATTGAACTACACCCGCATGGTGCTTATTACGATCGACACTTACCGTAGTTGGAAAATTCAAAAAGTCCAACCTGAATATACCAACCTCGATATACCCGATATCCTTACCTTCGGCGTGTCTTGATTAAGCCGTTGCCAGCAATCGTTGCCAACAGTGTAAAAGTCGCTCAATTGCCCCACCGTACTGTTACCAATCAGTTGGTGCCAATCGAGCCAGCATAATCATATTTAGCTTATTTGGTGGAGGGAGGAGGATTCGAACCTCCGAAGCCGAAGCAGCAGATTTACAGTCTGCCCCCTTTGACCGCTCGGGAATCCCTCCAAAGCCAAGCGGCGAATTATCCTACGCTGCTATTAAACGTGTCAACACGCCTGACACTAGAATTATAGGAGAGAGGAACTTAATCGGGAGATAATTTGAATAAAAGTTGGGAGATTGGAGTTTGAGTCGCCGGTGTTATGGATTTGTTGCCGACTGGATAACCTTTAGCTCAGTTAAATTTATGGCTCTGCGTTCGGATTTCGAGCATTGGTTGAGTTGTTAAATTCTGATCATTCTGTCCGCCACTGACGCGCCGGCGCCTGTCTGGACGGGCCGCCAAAAACTCCTTGGAATGGCTTGAATCGCCGCGTCCCTGCGGCTCAACACCCGTCCAAACAGACACCGACCCACCAGTAGCTAGCTTGGCCCAAGTCTGAACGACAACTATTGATATTTGAATTTGATCGGTTTTCGGCAAAAAGCTGGACATATGCCCCATCTAAAACGCAACACATCCATGCGGGGTCGTCAGACGCAAACCTAAGTTCGCTGTTTCGCACCAAGCAGCAGGGATAACACTGCTAACAAACAGATTCAAATCTAAATTTCCGGCAAATTTTAGCTGCTGGTGTGTCGGTGCTTGTTTGGGCGGGTGTTAAGCAGCAGGCGCAGTTGCAAAGACAGCGCGCCACAAGCCAGGCATGGATGCCGTTTTTTGGCGTCCCGCCCAAGCAAGTGCCGGCGCAGCAGTGGCGGACCGAACTACAGGAACTAACCACTCAATCTAAGAGAGCTCACCAATTCGCACAGGTTGCTGAATTCCCAAACCAACGCAATGCGAGATTTACAGAACTAATGCTGAAGAATCTGGCTAAGGAACAGCTGGGTACGTTCGTTCTGCGGGTTATTGAAGAACTCATTCGGCTCGTTTTGCTCAATAATCTGCCCAGCATCCATAAAGATAACCCGATTGGCAACAGTCTTTGCGAAACCCATTTCGTGAGTCACACAAATCATCGTCATCCCCTCACGCGCCAGCTCAATCATGACATCCAGCACCTCCTTGATCATTTCCGGATCCAAAGCCGAGGTGGGCTCATCAAATAACATAATCTTCGGATTCATGCACAACGAGCGCGCAATCGCCACCCGCTGTTGCTGACCACCCGAGAGTTGCCCCGGAAATTTATGAGCCTGTTCCGGAATTTTTACGCGCTCCAGGTATTGCATGGCAATCGCCTCCGCCTCTGTCTTTGGCGTCTTGCGTACCCAGATGGGTGCCAGCGTGCAATTTTCCATCACCGTCAGGTGCGGGAACAGATTGAAGTGCTGGAATACCATCCCGACTTCGCGCCGCACCGCCTCAATGTTCTTCAGGTCGTTTGTAAGCTCTGTGCCATCAACAATAATATCTCCCTTCTGATGCTCCTCCAGCCGGTTGATACAACGAATCATTGTGGACTTGCCAGAACCTGAAGGTCCGCAAACAACGATACGCTCGCCACTTTGCACTTCCAGATTAATATCCTTCAGCACATGAAACGAACCGTACCACTTATGCATCTCGTGGATTTTGATCGCCACATCACCCAACTCATGTTGTACTTTTTGAGTTTCAGTATTCATAAATTTTGCTCCGTAAATCCCCAAAAGCTCTCAGCAGCCGATAAAACTAGTTTCTATGGCCGGTATCGAGTTTGCGCTCGAGATACAGTGAATAACGCGCCATGGCAAAGCACGAGATAAAGAAGAAAATGGCAACGAACAGATAAACTTCCGTGCTCAGGCCCTGCCATTTGTTATCAGCCAGTGATGCCTGGCCAATACCCAGAGGGTCCAGAAGTCCAATGATAATGACCAGGGTCGAATCCTTGTAGAGACCAATAAAAGTATTAACAATGCCCGGGATGGAGATTTTCAGTGCTTGCGGCAACACGATCAAACGCATTGATGCCCAGTACTTCAACCCCATGGCATCAGCAGCTTCGGTCTGACCTTTCGGTATTGCCTGCAAGCCACCACGGATAACTTCGGCCATATACGCAGATGCGAACAGTGTGACCATGATCAACACTCTCAGCAACAGATTGAAGTTGGTGCCCGGTGGCAGAAAGTAACTCAACATGGTTGACGCGACAAACAACAACGTGATGAGCGGGACACCTCGGATAAATTCGATAAATCCGATACAGGCGTATTTGATAATTGGCAAATTGGATTGCCTGCCTAGAGCGAGACAGATTCCAATGGGCAAGGACAGTGAAATACCAACTATCCCGATGATCAATGTCAGCATAAAGCCACCGAATTGATCAGTGGTAACGCGCTGCAGACCAAACCCTCCCATAATTAGCCAGAAGGCCAGAAACGGGAAGATTATGGAAAAACGGATTATCCACTTACGCCCCGGACAGTTCTCCCATAGCAATCCAACGATCACCACAAGCAACAGTACAAACGTCAGGTTAACGCGCCAGCGTTCAGCCTCGGGATAGAATCCATAAGTAAACAGCTCCCAACGCTGAACGATAAAAGCCCAGCACGCACCGCTACTCAGAGCCCGGCATTCATTACGGTCGGCAGCCAGAAATGTGGCATCCGTGAATGCCCAACTGAACATGCCCGGCACCATTTTATAAAGTGCAAACGCGGCCAGCAGCGTCATTATGATATTGGCTGGCGAGGAAAACAGATTCTCCCTGACCCACTTTACCGGTCCACTGGCGGTAAACGGCGGGGGCAAATCCGGATGCGTCCCCGGCTCATATTTCTGTGTGCTTTGTGTGGTCATCGGGTCGCTCATCTTTCCACCAGCTTGATACGACTGTTGTACCAGTTCATAAACATTGAAATAAGTAACGAGAAAGTCAGGTACAACGCCATGACAATAATCATGCACTCCATCTCCCTGCCGGTCTGATTCAGGGAAATACCGCCAATGGTAGCTGTGATATCCATATAACCAATGGCGATCGCCAGCGATGAATTCTTGGTGATATTCAGGTACTGACTCGACAATGGTGGCACGATGACTCGCAGTGCTTGCGGAATCACAACCAGGCTCAGTGTTTTACCACGAGGAATACCCAGTGCCAGACTGGCCTCCGTCTGCCCATTGCTAACAGCAGTTATACCGGCACGTACGATCTCACCGATAAAGGCTGCGGTGTATAACGAAAGAGCAAGCCAGAGTGCTATAAATTCTGGCCGGATAACACCACCACCCTTGTAATTAAACCCCTTAAGTTCTGGCTGCTCCCAACCCACAAAGAACAAAAATATGACGGTAACGATTATTGGCAATATCAGGTAGGCGAAAAGGTTGATCCAGAATACAGGGTAACCAATGCCTGTCTCATCCTGAACGCGCTGTGCCCAGCGCTTGAAAAAGTATGAAAAGATCAGTCCGGCTAGTACCAACCCGAAAAACAACATCAAACCCATACCCAGATAGGGCGACTCCGGCGTTGGTAGAAACAATCCGCGATTTGTCAGGTAGGCGGTGTCTGCCACATTGATGGCTTGTTTGGGTTTTGGCAGGCTATGAATCAGGATTCCGTGCACCAGCAGAATATGCAGAAGCACCGGTACGTTGCGAACATATTCTATGTAGACATGCGCCAGTTTATTGGTCAGCCAGTTTTTGGAGAGGCGCAG
>CALFCE010000278.1 GCA_937951215.1 uncultured Granulosicoccaceae bacterium | reverse complement strand
ATGTGATTGTCGGCAACATCAAAGCCCGGAGCTACCTGGATTGCACGGATGTTGTCAGCCCGGGGCACGGTGAGAGGTTGGTTTGCCACCAGAATCAGCGACAAACCGGTTCGTTTGGCTGCACGAAAAAGAATATCCTTGATGACACGCGGACAAGCGTCCGCATCTACCCAAATGGTAGTGCCATCAGTCATGCATTAATCCGCATGATTTCCAGCCGCAGGACTGGCAGCAGGGCTGGCAGCGCATCAAGCTGCGCGATGTTTGCGGTTGCGATTAATACCGTCCTCGATCAGCCTGATTGCCATATTCGCGTCACCCCATTGATCAATTCGCACCCACTTGCCGGGTTCCAGATCCTTGTAATGCTCAAAGAAATGCTGGATTTGCAATCGTGTGATTTCGGGTAGATCAGAGTGATCCCGCACTGCATCGTATCGAGCAGTAACATCGCTGGACGGGACAGCGATGATTTTTTCGTCCTGC
Source organism: uncultured Granulosicoccaceae bacterium (assembly GCA_937951215.1). Lineage (GTDB taxonomy): Bacteria > Pseudomonadota > Gammaproteobacteria > Granulosicoccales > Granulosicoccaceae > CALFCE01. The sequence goes on along the minus strand of CALFCE010000278.1, from coordinate 2,782 downwards.
CCGCCATCATCTTCCATGATCAGAACGCCAATTGGCCGACAACTGATAACGGAACCTGGCATCAAGGCTCGTGTATTGGATATCAGTACATCTACCGGATCACCGTCATCGGACAATGTATGCGGGATAAACCCGTAGTTACCGGGATAACGCATGGGCGTGTAGAGAAAACGGTCTACAAAGAGCGCTCCGGATGCCTTGTCAAGCTCATATTTTATCGGCTCCCCACCAACAGGGACCTCAATAACAACGTTGATGTCTTCAGGGGGGTTGTTGCCAACAGGAATTCTGTTCAGGTTCATTGCGTATTCTTGCTCGTTTTCATTGTCACTGTCAGAGTCACTCGCGATAGTCATGCCATTTACCGTGGTTTGTTATTAAAGAGTTTTGAATTTCACCTATCAGGACTTGCCGGCAGCATCGTTCTTTTGTTTCAACTCACGCAATCTTGCTGCCACTTTGATCTCAAGCCCGCGCTCAACCGGGTGATAGAATTCAGGTTGCCCAAGCTCTTCCGGGAAGTAATTTTCACCGGCAGCAAAGCCTCCCTCTTCATCGTGTGCATAGCGATAACCCTCCCCCGCACCGAGTTCCTGCATAAGACTGGTAGTTGCATTTCTGATGTGCAGGGGTACTTCCAGTGAACCGCTTTGCCGGGCACTCTGCATAGCGTCTTTATAGGCTTCATACAGAGCATTACTTTTAGGTGCACATGCCATAAATACGACAGCCTGGGCAAGCGCCAATTCACCCTCCGGACTTCCAAGGCGGGCATAGCTGTCCCAGCCAAATTGAGCCATTTGAGCAGCACGAGGATCAGCGATACCAATATCTTCAGTGGCAATTCGCATCAGCCGTCTGGCGATGTACAAGGGATCACATCCACCGTCAATCATACGGCAAAACCAATACAACGCGGCATCAGGACTTGAGCCCCGCACCGCTTTGTGCAGGGCGGAAATCTGATCATAAAAAATATCACCACCCTTATCGAACTGGCGGCGACTGTCACGACTGATCTCGAGCAAAACATCCTTGTCGATAACCACTTTTTCACCATCGCGGCGAGCACAGTCGATTGCAAGCTCTAACAATAGCAGCGCTCTCCGCGCATCACCGTCAGCCGTTTGGGCCATTTGATCCTTCAATTCACTGCTGAAGTCGATGCTCTGTTGACCAAATCCACGCTCTTTATCTGCCAGGGCCCGATCAATAATTTCACGCACCTCGCCCCCTTCCAAGCGTTTCAGAACATAGGTTCTGACTCTGGAGAGCAAGGCATTGTTCAGTTCAAAAGACGGGTTTTCAGTTGTGGCACCGACAAAGTAAACGGTACCGTCCTCTATGTGTGGCAGAAACGCATCTTGTTGAGCCTTGTTGAATCGATGCACCTCATCGACAAAAAGAACGCTGCGCCTGCCTTGCATTGTGCGTACTTCCTGAGCCTCGGCAATCGAAGCCCGAATTTCCTTGACCCCCGACAACACCGCAGACAAGCTCAGAAATTCGGCATCGCAATGGGTTGCGATCATTCTTGCAAGTGTCGTTTTACCGGTTCCGGGAGGCCCCCAGAACACCATGGAGTGGAGTCGGTCATGTTCCAGCGCCTGACGCAAGGAACTCCCCTCACCCAACAAATGTTGCTGGCCAAAAAATTCATCAAGACCCGCGGGCCGCATGCGCTCGGCAAGCGGCAGGGTGCTTAACTCAACACCTGCATCCAATAGCGATTGTTGCCGCTCAGCCAAGGCTGTAGATTGTCAACCCTGGCCTATGACATCGACACCCGGTGGCGCGACAAACATGAACAGCTCATCATCCAGCGGGATGCCACTTTTGAAATTGGTAAACCGAATTTGCGTTGCCTGGCCAAAGTTATCCCGCAGCTCCATCGCGGCAAGATCATCACCAATCAAACCAAGGTAGACAAGTTCGAAATCTGATTCATTTGAATGCGGTTTGAGTTCAACCCAGTCAATCCCGTCCGAAGCACCAAGCACACGGATTTCAAACTCCTGATCCAGTGGTCTGTCACCCATCAGCAGAGTCAGTGGCGTACCTGAGGCCTGATCGCTGAGTGCATTGACGGTGACCTGTTCGAGCTCCAGATCGTAAAGCCAGATACTTTTACCGTCGGCTATTATTTGCTGCTTGCTGGGTGCCGAGTAGTTCCAGATGAATCGACCAGGACGCTTCAACATCACCGAACCACTCGATTCCTGAGTCGGGTTGGAGTCGGCGTCATAGACTGTTTGTTGAAAATCCGCGGTAAAGGTTTGCAGAGTGCTGCTGAATGCGTTCAGTCGCTGCAATAACTGCTCGTCGGCAAAAGCGGTGCTGGTTGTCAGCAATAACACAACAACCGCCAGACATCTGATCGCGGCTCGGACGGCGGATCCGATATTGACAAAGCATCGGGTAGCCAAGGCTTGCTGCTGTATAAGCACTGCAAGCCGGAATAGACCGGTATCCGGCATTTGAAATCGATGGCGTGCAACAGATTTGATTTGCATTGACGTTTTCATGGTAGCTCCCTTCACCTGTCCAAGTTTACCAGTTTCCGTGCCAAGCCCCGCGACCTATCTCGGCACACGGGTTAAAAAACGGTTAATTTCAAGGTTGCAGTGCGGCAAGCTCGGCGCAGGCTGTGAAACCTGCTAAAGAGGTAACGGTTGATCGTTCCGGGAAAGGTTCTGAGAATGGTTCTGAGAATGGTTCTGAGAATGGTTCTGAGAATGGTTTTGGGAATGGTTTTGGGAATGGTTTTGGGAATGGTTCTGGA
>CALFCE010000277.1 GCA_937951215.1 uncultured Granulosicoccaceae bacterium | reverse complement strand
GGGACGGCAAACCGGTCACTGCTCACGATGTGAAATGGTCTTTTGATCGCGCCGTATCAGTAGGTGGATTCCCGTCTGTTCAAATGAAGGCGGGGGGACTCACCAAACCAGATCAATTCGCCGCGCTGGATGACAGTACCTTCACCATAACACTGGACAAGCCATCAAAACTAACGCTTCCTGATCTGGCTGTACCGGTTCCTTTTGTTATCAACTCGGCCGTGGCGATTGAAAACGCCACTGAAGACGATCCTTGGGCCATGGAATACCTGCATAAAACCCCGGCTGGTTCGGGCGCATTTAAAGTCGCCTCTTGGAAACCCGGCGAACAACTCGTCTACGACCGCAACGATGACTGGACTGGTGGACCATTACCTGCGGTAAAAAGAGTCATCCTGCGTGAAGTTGCAAGCCCCGCGACTCGCCGCGCCCTGATTGAACGAGGAGACGTGCAACTCTCCTTCAATATACCCAACAAGGATGCAAAAGAATTGGGCGACGATATCACGGTATTTTCAACCCCAATCGAAAACTGTATTCATGTTGTCGGTCTAAACACGACCTTCGAGCCGTTCCAGGATCCTGATGTGAGAAAGGCCCTTGCCTATGCAATACCCTACGAGGATATTTTCCAGGCGGCCGCCTATGGTCGCGGGCAGCGTTTGTGGGGTGGTGAGAAAGCCATCGACTCCATCGATTGGCCACGCAAATCACCGTATGAATACAATATGGATATGGCAGCCGAACATTTGGGCAAGTCAGCTTATGCAAAAGGATTTGATGTGCCCTTCTCTATCAGTCTGGGCTTGGCTGACTGGATGGAACCCACAGCGCTGCTGATTCAGGAAAGTATGGCCAAGCTGGGCATCTCTTCAACACTTGAAAAAATACCGGGTGCCAACTGGCGGACAGCAGCTTTGGTTGAAAAAAGGTTGCCCTTGCATCTGGACAATTTCGGTGGCTGGTTGAACTATCCCTGTTACTACTTTTTCTGGGCATACCAGCACGGTCACCTCTTTAACTCTTCAAATTATAAAAATGAAGAGGTTGAAACGCTGGTTAATGAAACCTTGCATCTAAGTGTGGATGATCCGGACTACGCACCAAAGATCAAGCGGCTGTTTGAAATTGTGCTTGAAGATCTGCCGCGTATACCACTATGGCAGCCTGCGTTAAATGTTGCTACAAACAAGGCTTCTGGCTATGAGTTCTGGTTTCACCGACAGCTTGACATCAGGGGATTGAAAACAGCTTAGTATCTTAAAACACCAAATAATGAAAAACCGGTTCATAGCGGTCTCTCAACGGGTTGCGCAAACGATACCCGTTGTTGTCGGAGTGGTCGTTATCAGTTTTCTGTTGACCAGAGCTCTACCCGGTGACCCGGCAGTGTTCTTTGCCGGAGTCGCCGCCGATGAGGCCTCAATAGAACAGGTAAGAGTGGCGCTGGGGCTGGACAAGTCACTGCCGCAACAATTTTTGATCTATGTGGGAGACCTGCTGCGTGGGGATCTGGGACAATCGCTATCCAGTGGGCAGCCAGTGTTATCAGATCTGGCCAGCCGGCTACCTGCCTCACTTGAGTTGACGCTGTTTGCGTTGGTAATTTCCTGTCTGATTGCAATACCCCTGGGAGTGTTGGCGGCTACACGTCCGGGTTCCTGGGTAGACCATGTTTGCCGGGTGCTGGTAACAGCGGGAGTATCACTGCCTACGTTCTTCACCGGCGTCGTACTTATTTATTTCTTCTACTATCTCACCGGCTGGGCACCAGCGCCATTGGGCAGGCTGGATTTTCTCTACATAGAACCCGAGCACGTCACCGGCTTTTACCTGATTGACAGCCTGATCGCAAATGATATGCAGACCTTTGCCGGTACCTTGAAACAATTAATTTTACCCGCTGCGACCCTATCGCTGTTTACCCTCGCTCCAATAGCCCGCATGACCCGCTCGGCAATGATCAGCGCTCTGTCTTCTGACTACATCCGCACCGCCAGAGCCGCAGGATTGGCAAATGGGACCATCCTTCGCACATATGCACTACGAAACGCATTACTTCCAGTGATCACAACACTGGGCATGGTGTTTTCTTTTTCTCTTGGCGCTAACGTACTGGTTGAACGCGTATTTGCCTGGCCCGGTATCGGGTCATACGCGGTAGATGCGCTGATCGGCTCCGATTATGCTGCAGTTCAGGGGTTTGTGCTGGCTATGGCACTGCTTTTTGTGTTGGTAAACCTGATCATTGACCTTGTGTATTCATTGATAGATCCACGAATCGGATTTACCACCAATGAATAGCACAGTAACCCTTACGGAACCGGTGCAACCCTCGCAATCAGCATTGCAGCACATTATTTACGTAATGCGCGAAAACCCGGTAACACTCGTGTCTTTTATGATGTTGGCGGTACTGGTGGTGATTGCTGTTGCCGGGCACTGGCTGGCACCGTTTGATCCACTTGCCAGCGATAGCAGTGCGGTACTGCAACCTCCATCAACCACACATTGGTTTGGTACTGATAATGTTGGCAGAGACGTTTTCAGCCGCGTGCTTGTTGCCACACGACTGGATCTACAGATTTCTGTCATGGCCGTTTCATTGTCTTTTGTCATCGGCTCTTTGCTCGGTGCAGTGGCGGGTTATTGGGGCGGCTGGCTGGATGTCTGCTTAAGCCGGATTCTCGATACGATAATGGCGTTTCCATTGTTTGTTCTGGCCATGGGAATAGTGGCGGCACTGGGCAATACCGTAGAAAATATTATCTACGCCACCGCGATCATCAATATTCCTTTCTATGCACGGTTGATCCGGGCAGAAGTGAATATAAGACGTGATAGCGGCTTTGCAGTATCCGCACGCTTGTCTGGCAATAGCGAGATTCGGGTGCTTGCATTTCATGTTTTTCCCAACACACTGCCGCCGGTCATGGTGCAGTTATCCTTGAATCTTGGCTGGGCGATACTCAATGCAGCCGGGCTGAGTTTTATCGGATTGGGCGTTAGGCCTCCGACGCCGGAATGGGGAATTATGGTTGCCGAGGGATCCCAGTATATTGTATCGGGTGAGTGGTGGATGGCGGTATTTCCTGGCCTTGCACTGATGTTTGCGGTATTTACCTTTAATCTGCTTGGCGATGGGCTGCGAGACATTGTCGATCCTCGTACCCGTAAATGAGCATTCACTCCGTATGCTGAAGATCACCAATCTGGCTGTCTCATTCAACACCCGCAATGGCACCGTCACAGCCGTGCGCGATATCAGTCTTGACGTCGCTGCTGGCCAGAAAGTCGGTATTGTGGGTGAATCCGGTTCGGGTAAATCAGTTACGGCATTTTCCATCATGCGCTTACTGGATGATGGAGGACAAAACGATGCTGGCACAATCCACTATCAAGACATCAATCTGCTTCAATGCAGCGAGCAGGAAATGCGGGATATTCGTGGTCGTGAAATATCCATGGTTTTCCAGAACCCACGTGCAGCACTTAACCCGATTCGTAAGGTCGGATACCAAATTGAAGATGTGCTTCGCCGGCATTCAAGGTCAACGCGACAATCTGCCAGGCGGCACGCCATTGAGGCCTTGTCTGCGGTTAAAATAAATGATCCACAGGCAGTGTACGGTCGATATCCGTTTGAGCTATCCGGCGGTATGTGTCAACGCGTGGTAATAGCCATAGCACTGGCTTGCGACCCGAGGCTTTTGATCGCTGATGAACCCACTACCGGCCTTGATATAACCACGCAAAAAGTGGTGATGGAATTGATTGATGAGCTAATCACGGAGCGCCAGATGAGCGCTATTCTAATCACACACGATTTGGCTCTGGCAGCTCAGTATTGTGACCATATCGTGGTGATGAAGGATGGAGAGATCGTCGAATCTGGCGATTCGGTCACCTTGTTTGCAACACCACAACATGCCTACACACGCAAGCTGGTCAATGCCACACCACGGACAGGAGCAAGCCTGAGAGATCTTCTACCATCACCATCGGATGCCAAAACATCCCAGTTGACTAATAAAGTCACCTCTCTTGCACCTGCCAGGCCAGCACCGCTACTAGAAGTGAATAATCTGGTCAAAACTTTTACAACGGCCAGTGGAGTGGTAAACGCCGTTAAAGATGTCTCATTCACTATCCATCGAAATGAAAGTGTGGGTTTGGTCGGAGAATCAGGCAGCGGCAAGTCTACAACATCATCGCTACTGATGCGGCTGGATCACTGCAGTAGTGGTCAAATTCTGTTCGAAGGTAGAAACCTGCTGGATGTCACCACAAAGCAGTTTGCCAAAGATCCAAGACGTGCTTCGTTACAAATGGTATTTCAGGATGCCGGGGATAGTCTCAACCCACGACACACGGCCGAGATGCTTATCGTTGAGCCAATCGCGCGCTTGACAAACATGAATCGCAAGGAGAAAAAAGCTCGTGTGAGCGAATTGGCACAAATGGTCGGGCTACCAGAGGCACTACTGACCCGCTATCAACACCAACTGTCGGGCGGCCAAAAAGCACGTGTTGGTATTGCCCGAGCAATCGCCCTGAATCCGAAACTGCTGATACTTGATGAACCCACAGCAGCACTGGATGTTTCAATTCAAGCCATTGTATTGAATCTGTTGCACGACCTGCGAGCGGAACTTGATATGAGCTATCTATTTGTCAGCCACGACCTGCGGGTGGTAGAACTCATGTGCGATAACGTTATGGTCATGCGACATGGCGAAATCATTGAGCGAGGGTCTGCCAAGCAGGTTTTACAACAGCCGCAACATCCTTATACAAGAGAGCTGTTGGCTGCGGTGCCACAGTCGCCTGAGCTACAATACGGCCCAAACACCAGCAACAGGGCGGTACTTTGAGCATCGCGACCCAGTCCAGGCCATCAGGTCCAAGTGCATTATTCCATGCATCAAGCAGAGCCCCATTCGAGCCATCATCATGAACTTCGACATGACCATAAGCGGCCTACAGTCAGCTTATGCTGAAAAAAAGCTGACACCCACAAAACTGTTTGCACAGATTCGCGAGCAAGCTGATCGATACAGCCAGCA
>CALFCE010000276.1 GCA_937951215.1 uncultured Granulosicoccaceae bacterium | reverse complement strand
GATGGTGCCAGGAGAGAGACTCGAACGCTCACTCTGTTGCCTGAAACCCGACGGATTTTGAATCTGGCAGTTCTATTCAGGTAGATTTGGGTATTTCTGATTGATGGTGCCGGGAGAGAGACTTGAACTCTCACTCTGTTGCCTGAGACCAGACGGATTTTGAATCCGGCGCGTCTAGGTTGTTGATGGTGCCGGGAGAGAGACTTGAACTCTCACTCTGTTGCCAGAACCGGATTTTGAATCCGGCGCGTCTACCAATTCCGCCACCCCGGCAGGGGTCAAGGTTCGACCGATCGATCAAATCGGTGAGGTGCGTAGTTTAGGGAGTTTCGCGCCGCGAGTAAACCTTGCTACTATCGCCGTGCCATGCAATTGTCCGATTTCAGTTTTGAGGTTCCCGACTCCCTGATAGCCCAGCAGCCGGGGGATAGGCGGGATGGTAGCCGATTGATGCTGCTCGACGGCGCCAATGCGACCTTTGAGCATCATCAGTTTACTCGGCTTCCTGACTTGCTGCGTGCCGGAGATCGTTTGGTATTCAACAACACCAAGGTCATCAAGGCACGCCTTTACGGACGCAAGGAATCCGGCGGTAAAGTCGAGCTGATGATTGATCGGGTCATCGGGCATAATCGTGCACTGACCAAAATCAGAGCCAGCAAATCCCCCAAGCCGGGCAGTCTGCTGATCATTGAAGAGTCGGTATCCATCCGTGTAACCGGCCGACAAGACGATTTGTTCGAGATTGCCATGGAGGGGGGAATGTCCGTTGCAGAGGTGTTGGAGCGGCATGGTCAACTACCCTTGCCCCCTTACATCCAGCGAAGAGCGGCAGAGGAGGACGGTGAACGCTACCAGACGGTTTACGCCGAGAGAGAAGGTGCTGTGGCTGCACCGACTGCCGGTTTGCATTTCACCGAGGGCCTGTTCTCGGATTTGGCTCATCATCAAATCGATGTCAGTTTTTTGACCTTGCATGTGGGCTCAGGCACGTTTCAGCCTGTCAGGCAGCAGAATCTCGATGATCATGTCATGCACTCGGAATATGCCGAAATAACAGCTGATGTGGTCAAGGACATACAACAAACCAAAGACAAGGGTGGCAGAATCATTGCCGTGGGTACTACCAGTATGAGAACGCTGGAATCAGCCTCAGTATCGGGCAGTCTGGAACCGATGGCTGGCGATACCCAACTCTTTCTGCGTCCGGGTGCCGAATTTAAAACGGTTGACGGACTGATTACCAATTTTCACCTGTCAGAATCCACGTTGTTGATGCTGGTCTGTGCCTTCGCCGGAACCGATTTGACTCTACGTGCCTATCGCGAAGCAGTTCAGCAGGCCTACCGTTTTTTCAGCTATGGCGACGCGATGCTGGTGTGGCCTGATCGAATGGCCTGGGGCGCCCAGCCGTCTTGTAATGATGATCGTTAAGTTCATCGATCCCCAAGTTTCCTGACCCCGGATTTTCCTGACCCCGATTTTCCTGACCCCAGAGTTCCCAAATGCAAGCAGAGCAACCGGCAGGGCTACAATTTGACCTGCAATCCACCGATGGTCGCGCCAGACGCGGCAAACTTGTTTTCGCACGAGGCGTTGTTCAGACACCGGCTTTTATGCCAGTCGGTACCTATGGCACCGTTAAAGCGATGACGCCAGAAGATGTGCTTGCGATCGGGGCTGAAATTATCCTGGGTAACACCTTTCATCTCTGGTTGCGCCCGGGTACCGATATCATCTCGCAACATGGGGATTTGCACGATTTTATGCAGTGGCACGGGCCCATCCTGACCGACAGTGGTGGTTTTCAGGTGTTCAGTCTGGCGAAGATGCGAAAGATAACCGAGAAAGGAGTCGATTTCAGGTCTCCGATTGATGGCTCCAAAGTCTTCCTGAGTCCGGAGGTGTCGATGCAGATACAACACAAGCTTGGGTCGGATATTGTGATGGCCTTCGATGAATGCACGCCATACCCGGCAACCGAATCGCAGGCAGCAGAATCGATGAGGCTGTCAATGCGATGGGCGCAGCGCAGCCGGGATGCTCATAATCAGCTGGAAAACGGCAATGCGCTGTTTGGTATTGTGCAGGGCAGCATGTACGAACCCTTGCGTCGGGAGTCTACCGATGCCCTGGTAGAAATCGGCTTTGATGGTTATGCGATCGGTGGCTTGGCGGTGGGAGAACCCAAAGAGGAGCGGGAGCGGGTACTGGAATTCAGTCTGCCTTGGTTGCCAGCCGAGAAGCCTCGCTACCTGATGGGAGTGGGGAAGCCGGAAGATTTGGTGGCTGGCGTCAAGTCTGGTATCGACATGTTCGACTGTGTGTTGCCGACACGGAATGCCCGCAATGACTTTATCTACACTCGATATGGGGACTTGCGTCTGCGAAATGCCCAATACCGCAGCGATCTGGCACCCATCGATGCACGCTGCGCTTGTTACACCTGCCAGAACTATAGTCGCAGCTACCTCTATCATCTGTCCAAATGTGGCGAAATCCTGGGTTCCAGACTCAATACCATTCATAACCTTCACTATTATCAAGAGCTCATGGCACAAATTCGGCAAGCCATTGAGGATCAAGCTTTTGATCAATTTGCTGAAACCTTTGCATACGAGCGGAGTCTTAAAGGTATCGCCCCAAATATGGCATAATTGCCGTTTTTCGCTGGCTACTCTTTCACTGCTTTCAATTGCGGGGTGGCCTTACTTGAAATGTCGCTGATAGCAGCGCGCAAATGGGATCGAACAATGGATTTCTTTATTTCTCCTGCCTATGCACAGGCTGCCGGACCGGCTGGTGGAGGGTTGTTTACCTTCCTGCCACTGATTCTGATGTTTGCAGTGATGTATTTTTTATTCATTCGTCCTCAGCAAAAGCGGGTCAAGGAACACGCTGCGATGGTGGGTGCACTGAAGAAAGGTGATGAGGTGGTTACGACAGGTGGGTTGGGTGGCACCGTGACGCAGGTACACGATGCATTTTTGACAATGCGTGTGGCCGAGAACGTTGAAGTGAATGTGCAGAAGCAGGCTGTTGCCACACTTTTGCCCAAAAGTACCTTGAAAAACCTGTAGATGACCACTATCTCAAGCAGTTCGACCGGTTCTCTCGGTCATTACATTTGTAGACATCACGGATAGACATGAATAAGTACCCTGTTTGGAAGTATGCCCTGCTGGCCGTGGTGTTGCTGGTCGGGTTCGTCTACGCCTTACCCAACCTGTTTGGTGATCATCGCGCCGTCCAGATCACAGCTCGCGAGGGTGAGCTGGCCACCACGGTGGAAGGGGATGTTCGGGAGGCTCTCAAGGCTGCCGGTCTTAAATCTGAACTTCGTGAAGACGGTGGGCGATTGCTCGCCCTGTTTGATTCCGATGATGATCAATTGCTGGGCAGGGACGTCATAGAAAACGCCGTTGAACCTCGCCGTAATCTGGTTGCCATGAATCTGGTTTCAGCGGCCCCTGGCTGGCTGCGTAACTTTGCCCAACCCATGTATCTGGGTCTTGATCTGCGTGGTGGTGTGTATTTTTTGATGCAGGTAGATATGGAATCTGCAATCAAATCCAGTGAAGAACGTTATGTATCTGACTGGAAGACAGAACTTCGAAAGCGCAAAATTCGAGGTGTATCGGTGCAACACCAGGATGGAGCCGTTATCGCCCGCTTTAAAAAGAGCGATGAACGCGACGAAATGCTCGAAGCATTCAGCCGTGACAACTACGATCTGGAGTTCCGCACCCGGGAAGACGATACATACGCCTATATCGACGCGAACTTGACCGAGGAAGCGATCGATGAAGAAAAGCGCTCTTCGTTACAACAGAACATCACCACCCTGCGCAACCGTGTCAACGAGCTGGGTGTAGCGGAACCGATCATTACGCAGCAGGGTCTTGAGCAAATTGTTGTGCAGCTACCAGGCGTACAGGATCCGGCACGTGCTCGTGAAATACTGGGTGCAACAGCTACGCTGGAGTATCGTCTGGTTTACGGTACGCCAACCGATTGGAGTGTCGCTGAAAGCACCGGTCGGGTGCCCGCCGGAGCCAAACTTTACACTCGCCGTGATGATGGTAGCCCGATCCTGCTGGATCGCGAAATCATTGTGACCGGGGATCAAATCCAGAGTGCCAAGTCGGGTATTGATCAGGAGAGCGGCACGCCGAAAGTTGACGTGGATCTTGATGGCAAAGGTGCACGGCGCATGCGTCTGGTCACTGAAGACAATGTCGGTAATCAAATGGCAGTTGTCTACATTGAAAATCTGATCGATTACAAAGAGGTGGACGGTGTTCGCACCCGGGTAAAGACCCGAGTGGAAGAGGTGATTAATGCCGCGACCATCCGCGATGTGCTCAGCCACCGTTTTCAAACAACCGGCCTGCAAAGCGCCGAGGCTGCAAATCTGGCTCTGCTGTTACGAGCGGGAGCGCTGAAAGCGCCTGTGGAAATTGTTGAAGAACGAACCGTTGGGCCGAGTCTTGGGGCTGACAACATCCGTCAGGGTTTTCTGTCAGCCATTGCCGGTCTTATGATCGTGCTGGTTTTTATGGCTTGGTACTACCGTGTGTTCGGCTTGATCGCCGGTGCGGCACTGGTGGTTAATCTGGTGCTTATTGTTGCTGTACTGTCAATGTTGCAGGCGACTTTGACGATGCCCGGTATTGCCGGGATCGTACTGACAACGGGCATGGCCGTAGATGCCAACGTTCTGATCTTTGAACGCATAAGAGAGGAGATTAGAGCAGGGACGTCGGTGCAGAATGCGATAGATGCGGGTTACGAAAAGGCCTTCTCGACCATCGCGGATGCGAACATCACAACCCTGATAGCAGCTGTGGTGCTGTTCAGTCTGGGCACTGGGCCCATCAAGGGGTTCGCAGTCACCCTTTCCATTGGCATCCTGACATCCATGTTCACGGCCATCCTCGGTACCAGAGCGTTGGTCAACCTGATCTATGGCGGCAAGCGCGGCAAGCAACTGGCGATTTGATATGAGAAACCTTATTAGCAATACCGCCTTTGACTTTATGGGCAAACGAAAGCCTGCCTGGATAATGTCGGCCATCCTGCTGGTTTTATCATTGGTGTTTATTGCCCTCCGTGGTCTTAACTTCGGTGTCGACTTTACCGGTGGTTTCATCATTGAAGTTGGCTACCCGGACAAAGCCGATTTACCACTCATCCGGCAAACCCTGATCGATGCAGAGCTGCCCGATGCGGCCGTGCAGAACTTCGGTACCAGTACAGATGTGCTGATACGGATAGCGCCACAGGAAGGTGGAGATCGAGCCAAGTTGAGTCAGGCTGTGCTGGATGCGCTGGCTACCACTACCGAAGGCAAGGTTGATATGCGCCGGGTTGAGTTCGTCGGGCCTCAAGTGGGCGAAGCCTTGCGAGAAGACGGGGGGCTGGCGGTGCTGGCTGCCTTGTTCGCTATTGTTGTTTACATCTGGTTTCGTTTTGAAAAGAAGTTTTCTGTCGGCTCGGTGCTGGCCTTGGTGCACGACGTCGTCATCACTCTGGGTATATTCGCGCTATTGCAGATGGAATTTGATTTGACCATCCTGGCTGCGATCCTGGCGGTCATCGGTTACTCGTTGAACGATACCATCGTGGTATTTGACCGCATCAGGGAAAATTTCAGGGGTATGCGCAAGGGCACGCCGGCTCAGGTGATCAACGCCTCGGTCAATCAGACACTCACTCGCACCATCATCACATCGCTAACAACCCTGTTGGTGCTGCTTTGCCTGTTTATATTCGGTGGCAAGGCCATCAGCGGGTTTGCGCTGGCGCTGATTATCGGTGTCATTGTTGGAACCTACTCGTCTATATT
>CALFCE010000275.1 GCA_937951215.1 uncultured Granulosicoccaceae bacterium | reverse complement strand
GGAGTATGATATTTTTCGGCTTTACGCAGTGCCCCGATATCTGCCCGATCACTCTGTCAGTCGTCAGGGATTCAATAAAAAAACTAACGGCAGAGCATCCTGATGTCACACCATTCCAGGTTGTATTTGTATCAGTCGACCCGAAACGTGACACACCCGAGGTTATCAAACCGTATATAGAATCTTTTGGCGATGATTATCTGGCCCTGACCGGCAGTTTGGAAAACGTGCTTGGCCTGACGCAATCTCTTAATATTGTCGTGTCCTTTGAAGCCGATGAGGATGACCCCACTCGCTACACCGTGGATCATACTGCATCGATGTTATTGGTCGATCCGCAACGGAGAATCCGTGCCAAATTTAATCCGCCGCATGAACCAGACACTCTTGTCGCCGATTACAAAGTTGTGTACACCGCGCTCAACCAGGGTAGCTGATAGCCGGATTTGGCAATAGGGGGGTGGCGATAGCCGGGTTTGTTGTAATCCGGGTAACTCCAGACACGGCAGCGGACTGCATCAATCCTATTGAGAACGACATTGTTCAGGGTTGGCCCCGATAGCAAAGCAAACAAAAGAAACCCGTCTTACCCATGGTCAATATTTACCGATATAAAAGGCACCAGCCAATGAAAACGATTTTCAAATTCCGCACGCGGCTGACACAACATCGTGCAGGGATCTTTCTCAAACCATTAATGCTGGTCACCTTGTTGTTGACATCGCAGTTGTTGACATCACAAGTCGCGCTTGCTGACTTGCCACTGATGTTCGAACAAGGCTCAATCAACCAGCCACCTGCCGGCAGCATGATGGCAGCAGGCTATCTGAAGATCAAAAACACCTCAGATACCGATTTGCGTATTGTCTCTGCTCGCAGTGACCGATTCAAAATGGTAGAGCTGCACCTGACCACAATGGAAGGTGACGTAGCCAAAATGCGAAAGCAGAAGTTCATAGAAGTCAAGGCGGGTGGCTCTCTGGAGCTCAAGCATGGTGCTCATCACTTGATGCTTATGGGTATGAAAAAGCCGCTGGACAAGGGCGAGAGTATCCTCGTTACCTTTGTAACGGATGCTGGAGACGAGTTTGAAGCGGAACTACTGGTCAAGTAGAGTCATCGACAGCGGCGCAGGGACATTCATAGTGCCCCGGCCGCCAGCCGTGTTGGCAATTCCCCACCCGATATGTTCTCGTCTAACCTGAAATGAGCCACAGCATGCTGGATAAAATAAAATCTTTGCTGCTGTACCCTCTGCCACAGCATCTGCTGTCACGACAGATTTACTGGCTGACACGCACCCGTTTTTCTTCCAACAGTCGAATTATCCGCTGGTTTATCCGACAGTTTGATGTCGATATGACACAGGCCGAAATACAGGATCTGCATCGCTTTAATACCTTCAATGATTTTTTTACCCGTCAATTAAAAGCCAGCGCGAGACCTATCGCGGATGATGGAAACTCATTGGCCTGTCCCGCAGATGGCAAAGTATCTGCACTCGGCGCGATCGATGGTGATCATATAATTCAGGCCAAGAACCACGACTACTCCGTTCAACAACTGCTGGGTGGCGATGAAACAGAGGCTGCCTGTTTCAGCAGTGGCAGTTTCATCACCATTTACCTGTCACCTCGCGACTATCATCGTATTCACATGCCAGCATCAGGTACTTTGCGCAAAATGGTTCACATACCGGGACGCTTGTTCAGCGTGGCTCCCTTCACCGTTAACAACGTACCCTCGCTATTCGCACGCAATGAGCGTGTCGCATCTTTTTTTGACACGCCTAATGGCAGACTGGCAGTCATCATGGTAGGTGCGATGAATGTTTCAGCTATCGAAACAGTATGGGCCGGTTTGGTGACACCACCTGCCGGTAAACAAATTAGCACCGTAGCCTACGAAGGAGAACAGGCTCTGTCCCTGGCCTGCGGAGACGAGATGGGCAGATTCAATATGGGCTCTACGGTCATCGTACTGACCGAGAACAAGGTGGACTGGGATCCCGGCTTGTCAACTGCCGCACCGGTACTGATGGGCTCATCTCTGTCCAAACGCCAGCCCTGAGAGTTGGCCCCGACCTTTGATGTGAACTGAATCACGTCTGCCTGTCTGGTCTGAGCCTGGCAGCAACCGCATCTCAGCTGGGTGGTAGGTTGTTCGCAACTGGGCCAAAGCGGAACCACAACGTCAAAACCCGGCAAACAGGGCTTTGCTCACACCGCAATTGTGACCACTTTTACATTGTAGGAGCCACGGTTTTCCTATGATACGCAACATCAAATTTGTTTGGGGCAGACATAAGCATGTTAGCCAAATCCGGAAAGTTCGCTCAATGTTGCCAGCAGTTGGTCATAGCCTCCTTGGTATTGGCGGGATCGGTGCCTGCTGCCGCCAACAGTAACAACCCTTTCCTGCGCGAGCTGAACAAAACTCATCACGTCTCGGTGCCGCACGATCAGCGTGGCGGACACGCCTGCAACAGCGAGTCACCGCGTCTTCAATCTCTCGGAGAGGCATACTATGAAATGGAGATGCCTTACAACTCTGCTTCCAGAGTATCCGGGAACAGGGATTCAATAAAGGAATCCCTGAACAAGTTTTACCAAAAACTCGAAGGTCGATGGTACGGCGCCATGGTGGACAACTATTGTCAGAAGGACAATGGGCAGTCAACACCGAAAATGAAGCTGTATGCGCTGGACAAGGTGCTTGCGGAATTCGATCATCGGGATCAATTGATACTGAAGCGAAGCAAGGAGCGAGTTCAATTCAGGAACGGGCAGCTCAAAACAATCTCGAAGGAAGTAGAAACCAGGGAGCGCTTTATCACGGCCGCCGAGTTACAGAAAGTCCGGTTTATCAGCGATAATTCAGTATCAATGAATTGGCGCCAGCGACTTCGTGCACAGCCGTCCGCATCAGTGGTTTTCCGTGAAAGGCAGGATACGTTGACGCTGGAGAACAACCGACTGAAGATTCAGTCAGACTGGTTTATTAACGGCACCTACTCGGGGACAGAGACAACTTTGTTGCAACGCCGTCGCTAACAGCTCACGGTGTGGTATTTTCACAGCACGGTGGCATCTGTTAATTCGGCAGGCTGATACATTCCGGAAAAGTCTCGCTCGACCAAACCCTGCTGCACCAGAAGCTCTATCGCATCCTCGGCATCGGATTCAAACCAGGCTGCAGCCGAACCCAGACGAAAACTGTAACCCCACACGTCCATATCCTGCATCATGCGCCGCCGTCCCATACCGGTGACTCGTTCGGATAGCAGGATTTGCAGATAGCACACAGCATTCTCTTCAACTGCGGTACCGCCAGCATCAGTGTGCAGTATCTGCCGGCGCTGCTCATCCATCAACAAAAAGTGGCAGCCCTCGTGCAGCGCGGAATGAACAGGCGTATCAAGCCGCGCAAACAACTGATGCCGGATCAATCCGGCTTCATCGTCCCCCCAATGGCTGCCCGGAATTTCCAGCCCGCTCTCAACCAGCTGCAACATTAGCCCATGCGGTGCAAAAATCTGTGCCAGCTGGTGACAGTCAATGTCACGCAATCTCAACACATCAGCGACTGCGTTCTTATAGTTACTGGAAGGCGTCATGCCCTGTCGTCCGGGAAGCTGATGAGTTGATAAATATTGTCGGTACCGGTTGCCAGCATCAACAATCGATCAAGCCCAAGAGCCACACCCGCACAATCAGGCAGCCCGGCCTGCAACGCCGCAATCAGGTTCTGATCAAAGGGAACTTTTGCATGCCCACGCTCGATACGCAGCTGTTGTTCATGACGAAATCGATCAGCCTGCTCTGCAGCATCGTTTAACTCATGGAAGCCGTTTGCCAACTCAAGTTCTCCATAATAGAGTTCAAATCTTTCCGCTACGGTCGATTCACCCTCGGTGCGAAGTCTCGCCAACGCGGCCTGGCTTGCAGGGTAGTCATAGATAAACGTGAAATGATTGTGTGCAAAAGATGGTGCAACAACTGTTGACATCAGTAAGTCAAACCAATGATCCAGCGGGTCGTTCGCTGATAGCGGGCAATCGACAGTGTGCCGCGCCAGAATGTGCTCGATCTGCTGATAGTCCAATTGTTCAAGTTCGAAGCCTGTCACCTGCTTGATCGCATTGCGATAACTGATTCGGGAAAACTCTACAGGCGCTGACATCTCAAAAGCCTGCAACACTGTGCTCACCAGCTCAGCCACTTCGTCCATTAAGCGGTGATGATCGAATTCGAGCCTGTACCACTCCAGCAACTGAAACTCAGGGTTATGGTGTCGCCCGCTCTCGCCTTGCCTGAAGACTGTGCAAATCTGGTAGATATCACCGGATCCCGCACACAGCAGGCGCTTCATTGGAAATTCAGGAGACGTTTGAAGATATCTGCAGCTGTTGTTCCGATCGCTGCAGTGGGTAACAAAGCTCTCGATGGCAGGATCAGTGGTAGCAGCTGCGGACAGTGTCGGAGTAACAACTTCCAGCGCCTGCGTACCGTCAAAATACTCACGCACTGCGCGCAAGAGTGTTGCTCGTGCCAGCAAGTGATCCTGATTTGCAGCCGGGCGCCAGTTCAAGCGATGCTACTGCCTGAGCGGTAAAAGCTTGTGACTAGTCGCACGTGTTGCCGGTCAAGCAGGCGCTACTTGACCCGCGACACATACTCACCGCTGCGGGTGTCGATTTTAATGACCTCACCTTCTTCAATAAATAGCGGTACCTTGACCACAGCCCCGGTTTCCATGTGCGCAGGCTTGGTTCCGCCGGTCGCGGTATCACCACGTAAGCCAGGGTCAGTTTCGGTAATTTTCATTTCAACGAAATTGGGCGGGGTCACGATAAGCGGTTCGCCATTCCACAGAGTCACCTCGCAGTCATCCTGCTCCTTGAGCCAGAAATGAGCATCCCCCACCGCTTCCTTGCCGGCGGCCAGTTGTTCAAATGTGGTCGGATCCATGAAATGCCAGAATTCACCATCCGTGTAGAGGTACTGCATCGACGTGTCCATCACATCCGCAGCCTCAACAGACTCACCGGACTTGAAGGTTTTCTCAACCACACGGCCGGTCTTGAGGTTACGTACACGCGTGCGACTGAACGCCTGCCCTTTGCCAGGTTTGACAAATTCATTTTCCACGATGGCATGCGGGTCGCCATCGAGCATGATTTTCAAACCACTCTTGAATTCATTGGTGCTGTAAGAGGCCATCTTCGGGCAGTCCTGTGTTAATTCGCAGAATATTATACATTATGCGCCTTTCCGGTCGGGTAAGACTCAACATATTGAAAAAATTCTGAAAAGCCATGGCTACTGACTAAACTTTGAGTCAGTGAGCATTCCATATCAAACAATTGAAACGCTGTCTCTGGTCGCCAACCCGGAACAGGCTGAGCAAGTTGCGGGCTGTCTGCGGACGGCCGGGATTCCAACTCATCAGTATTGGGTGGAAGACAGCTACAGCTTCGCCGAAAATCTCAAGTTGCGAAGCTGGGATTTGGTGATCCTGGCCGTTGACGACAAAGCCGGGCACATTCCGTCCTGTATTCTGCGCTATCCCGAGGTTCCCTTTCTGGCGGTAACGCAAAAGAACAAATCCTCTCTGGTTGATCATTTACTGGATTTGGGTGTGACGGACGTTGCCAGCTTTTCGCGTCCTGCGCGCTTGAAGCATACGCTTAACCGAGCCCTTGCCGACGCTCGGCTCCGCCGTGAGCACCGGCTGCTCAGAGCACGTAGCGACGAGCAGGCAACAGCGATGAAAATTCTGCTGCAGGCCAGCAATGACCCCATTGCATTTCTACACCAGGGGCTGCACTGCTTCGTCAATCCTGCCTATCTGGCTTTGGCTGGCCTCGGCGACCCGAGTACCGCCAACGGTACACCGTTGCTGGACCTGGTCACCAACAAGCACCGGAAAAAGCTGAAGCGAGCCATCAAAGAGTTCGAAGAATCCAGATTGTTCCATTCACGGTTACCCGTTGAGTTCCAGCGACCTGATGGCCTTGTGCAAAAAGTGGTACTGGATATGAGCTCAACCTCCTTTGAAGGAGAAGCGGTCATACAGCTGATTGTGCAACAACCCCCAACACAGCAGAGTCAGGCGGATAGTCAGGTGGCGACCCTGCCACGGCATCAGATCCGTCACAAGAGCAGCATGGCAGCAAGGCCGCAACCGGCTAGTGAAGTTGTACCAGAACTCGTCGTCGCCAGCTTCGACGATGAGGATTTAACGCTCGAAACGACGCTGGACCTGGCTGCGCCACAGTACCAGTGCGGAGATGGCGTGCAAGCAGCAGACAACGAGTGGACTGAATGCATCAGCGCAATCCTGAATCATTCAGAGTTACAAATTGCTGCCCGTCCGATCAATAGCCTGCGCGGCGAGAGCCACGACAGGTTGCAACTCAGCTTGAATCTGGTGCCAAAACCGGAAGGTATCCGCAGCATCGAAATGCTGCTGGCCGAGGCACGCCGCCACAAGTTACTGGCGGGATTGGATCGATGGTTACTATACAACTGCGCATCAGAGCTTGCCAAACAGTTGAAGCTGGATCCACACGTTCGGTTTTATGTGACATTAAACGCCGGCAACCAGGAGCTGGAGGCTCTGGCCCCGTGGCTGGGTGAGCTCCTGAAAAAATTCGACTTATCCGCCGGCAGCCTCAATCTGATGCTGGATGGAGGTGGACTGACTGATAATTCCCTGCTACCGCCAAGCACAATCAACGCTCTGAAAAATCTTCAGGTCGGTGTTGGTCTGTATGGCATCAGCCAGGATATCTGCTTGTCCTTTAACCCTCAGGACGATGTTACCGGCAGCTTCCATGAGCAAACACTGAGCTTTGAAATGCTGCAAGCCTTACCCATCGATTTCGCCCTGCTGGAATCGGGTTTTAGTGACAGACTGACTGATTCTCAATCAAGAGCTTCGTTGCAGAGGCTGCTGCAACGTTGTCAGCAGGCCAGCATCACGACCATGATAGAAACATCCAATCCACGTTCTTTGTCAGAAATTTGGAGGCTGGGCGCTGATTGTTTTGTCGGAGCACCCGGATCTTTTGCCGATCAGGATCATTGCCCGGCCATGGACCTGACCGCGTCGATTGAAGTTTCGAGCAGTGTGGCCTGACAAGCTATTCCAGAGCCAGATCACTCCAGATCAACTCCGGGTTTTAAGGTAATCCAGCGCCGCCTGCACCCCACCCGCCTGATGAGGCACTTGCTGAAGCTGCAATCCCATCTCGATTCCCGACAATGTGCCGGCCAGCATTACATCGCTGAAATCACCCAGATGACCAATCCTGAAGACCTTGCCGGCCAACCTTGCCAGCCCATTGCCAAGCGACATATTGTAATTGGCAAGAATCGTCGCACGCAGGTCATCGGCGTTGGCGGAGTCCGGGACTCTGACAGCAGTCAGCACAGGAGAGTATTCCTCCGCTTGTGTACACTGGACCTCGAGCCCCCAGGTTTCTACTGCTGACCGGGTTGCTGCTGCATGACGCTGATGCCTTGCAAACACATTATCGAGACCCTCCTCAAGCAACATATCAATGGCTTCAGCCAGCCCATAGAGTAGATTGGTCGCCGGGGTATAGGGGAAGTATCCTCTCTCATTGGCTTCCAGCATCTCGGCCCATCCCCAATAAGAGCAAGGCAGATTCGACTGGGCCGAGACCGAGATGGCTTTCTGGCTGACCGCATTGAATGACAGTCCTGGCGGTAACATCAGACCTTTTTGCGAGCCCGCTATCGCGACATCAACTCCCCAATCGTCAAAACAGAAATCCGCTGACGCCAAACCAGAAATAGTATCAACCATCAGCAAAGCCGGATGCCCAGCCGCATCAATGGCAGCACGAACATCTGCCACCCTGGTGGTACATCCGGTGGAGGTTTCATTGTGAACTACGCAGACAGCCTTGATCTGATGGTTCGAATCTTGTCGCAATGCTTTTTCAACCAGCTCGGGATCAGCGCCGCGACGCCAGTCGGTTTCAATGACTTCAGGCTGCAGGCCGTATTTTTTGGCAAGGTTTTTCCACAGGCTCGCAAAATGACCGGTTTCGACCATGAGCAAGCGATCCCCGGAGCTTAGTGTATTGACCAGAGCAGCCTCCCAGGCACCTGTTCCGGAGGCCGGGTAAATAATGACAGGGTCCGAAGTTTTGAAAATCGTGCGCATACCACTTAACACGCGATTGCCAAGCGCTGCGAAATCCGGTCCGCGATGATCGATAACAGGACTGTCAATTGCACGAAGAATACGATCCGGGACCGCACTGGGGCCAGGAATCTGAAGAAAATGTCGACCTGTTTGTCTCATAAGGAACCTTACCGGAAAGGACTGGGTAAAGCCTATAGCGCGACGCAGGTAGCGTCAAATCAGATGAGGGAATACAAACCAAACCGGCCGCAAATGCGACCGGTTTGCGAAGCACACAGCATTGCCCTCTCTGTATGCCCCGATCCACAACTCGAACTACACAACTCGGAATTGGCACTGCAATAGTTGCAGTGCATGAGTTGCTATTCCAGCAGTTGCGTCATTGGACTTAAACTTATGCTACTGCCAACTTTTCTTCGGTAGCAACACGATCTTTGTCCACCGAATTGCTGCGATCAGCGCCTCCGATGGAGATGCGTTTCGGCTTCATCGATTCGGGTACTTCCTTGACCAGCGAGATGCTAAGCAAGCCATTGACCAGCTGTGCTTGCGTAATCTCGACATGATCAGCCAGCTGAAACTTCTTTTCAAAAGCTCGTTTGGCAATACCTCGGTGCAAATAGTGACCGGATTTTTCATCGGCTTGTTTGCCGCGTATTGTTAACACGCCACGCTCAGTCTGGATATCGAGATCGTCCTCGGTAAACCCGGCCAGAGCAAGGGTGATGGTGTATTGGTTTTCATCGACAGATTCAATGTCGTACGGAGGATAACCGTTGCCAGTGTTTTGTTGCATTGCGTTATCAAGCAACGAAGCAAGGCGATCAAATCCAACAGTACTGCGATAAAGAGGTGTGAAATCTATAGCGTTCATGCATATTCTCCAGTGAAGCAATATGAAAATAAAAGTTAAGACCGAATGGCAACCTGGCTTGCAGCGCTACCTTCGGCCTTACTTAAATTCGGGGCTAAACCGAAGAATTCAATAGATTTTTTTGCGTTAAATTTTGATTCCAGACCAGTTTTTGGCTCTTGAAAAAACAGTAATCAGCCCCAACGCCGACACGGGTTGGAGCTTGTTTAACAGGCTGTTTTTCCACATTGATGTGATGCGACAACTACTTGGGAGGCGGTGGCATTTGATCAAAATTGGGAACTTCGGTCGAGGTCATATCCCATCCCGGCCTCTCACTGCAGTAGACTACCGCTGCCGGTTCATACCAGCTGTTGTCATCAGCACTACCCACCGCAACACCCACAATACCCTTGCGTGCAGAAACTTCGTTGTAAATTCTGGAACCACATTGGGGGCAAAAATAACGTGTGTTGACATTGCCACTGTCCGCTGTCGACTCATAGGCTTTGAGCTCTCCTTTTAGCTCAAACTGTTCATCTTTAAAAAAGGCATTGGAAATATGGCCGGTGCCGGTTGCTCGCTGGCAACCCTTGCAATGACACTGCACCATACGCAGTGGTTGTCCGGTTAATTTGTAGGTGACAGCACCACAAAGGCACTGTCCGGTCGTCAGCAATTCGCTCATGGGGATCTCCGGTTTGGAGCGACTATTCTATCTCAATCCACATAATGGATTTAGGTTGGATTTACCTCCATAATCCTCTTGGCCAACCTGACTGGCGCCGTTTCGTCCTCAACCACCCTTTTGAACCAGAGACATGGCCCCGATGACGTCATCAAACACCAAAGCAAAACCATCGCTGTCCACTCGGGAGTGGACCCCGAAGGCTGTAGACGACCTGGTTCAGACCTATGCCGGTCAAACGGCTCTGCAGTCATCCGCTGCCATCAATACCCGAATCGAAGAGCTTGCACGGCGCCACAGGCAAATACATGATCTGGAGTGTTTTAACCTGAATCCTGCTTCCAACATTATGAACCCGGTGGCCGAAAAGATGCTGGCTTCCGGGCTCTCTACCAAACCCTCTCTGGGTTATCCGGGCGACAAATACGAAATGGGTCTGGAGGCAACCGAGGAAATCGAAGTCATTGCGGCTGAACTTTGTGCTGAAATATTTCAGGCAAGGTTCGCCGAGATCCGGATAGCCTCAGGAGCAATGGCTAACCTGTATGCCTTCATGGCGACTTGCCAATCAGGCAGTACCATTATCGTGCCTCCAGCCAGTATTGGCGGCCATGTTACGCATCACGATGCAGGTTGCGCCGGACTATTCGGCCTGCAAATTCATGAAGCTGCGATAAACGCAGACGGCTATACCATCGATATCGACAAGTTGCGAGCCCAGGCTCATGATCTGAAACCCGACCTCATCACATTGGGCGGCAGCCTGAATCTATTTGAACACCCGGTAGCCAAGGTACGGGAAATCGCCGATGAGGTTGGAGCCAAACTGCTTTTCGATGCAGCACATCAATGTGGCATTATCGCCGGACGTGCCTGGAGCAATCCCTTGCAGGAAGGGGCCCACATGATGAGCATGAGCACCTACAAAAGTCTCGGCGGGCCAGCCGGTGGATTATTGGTTTCGAATGACGCGGAGCTAATGGAACAAATTGATGCGATCGCTTTCCCCGGAATGACTGCCAACTTTGACGCAGCGAAATCGGCTGCGCTGGCGATCTCCATGCTTGATTGGCGGGATCATGGCGTGGCCTACGCCAACACCATGATCAGCACCAGCAAAGCACTGGCCGCAGCGCTTGAAGATGCATCGGTACCGGTGTTCAAAACCTCCAAAGGCACAACGGAATCACATCAATTTGCGATCTGTGCGGATGCATTTGATGGTGGTCAAACAGCGGCAAAACATTTGCGACGTGCCGGTTTTTTAACTTGCGGTATTGGCTTGCCGATTGATCCGGTAGCGGGTGATCTCAATGGTTTGAGACTGGGCACTCCGGAAATTGTTCGCTTTGGTATGACAGCGGAACACATGCCAACACTGGCAGGTTTAATAGCCAGGGCCTTAAACACCAGGACACCCGAATCCATGGCAGAAGAAACCGCTACCTTCAGGCGCCAGTTCGACACCTTGCGATTTATTAACCCCGTTAGTAGTCCCGGTGTTTAAAGCTCGACTTCCACTGATTGAACGGTCTGGAAACCCCTGGGCAATTTTCGCCCACGCTGGCCGCGAGAGCCAGTGTAGTCGGACAGTTCCTTGTATTTGATAACGGTATGGCGTTTACCACTGTGCACTTTTAATTTTCCACCCTTCGGGACAACCGCTACCGCAACCATCGACTCACTGCCCTCCTTGAATTTCTTGCCGGGTATGTTAAATATTTTGTTACCCTTGCCGCGCGTCATTTCCGGGAGATCCTCAATCGGGAAAACCAGCAGGCTGCCAAAGTTACTGATCGAAGCGACCAGATCGGTTTTTAAATCGTGCACTTTTACCGCAGGCAAGACCTCAGCACCTGCTGGAACGGAAATCACACTTTTACCGGCTTTGGCACGACTCACCAGATTCCCCAATTGAGCAATAAAACCGAATCCGGCAGATGTCGAGAACAGGTAGTGTTCCGGCTCCTTACCCATCATGACGCTGACAAAATTTGCACCGTCAGGCGGTTTGACTCTGCCGCTGATCGGCTCACCCAGCCCACGGGCCGACGGAAAACCATGTGCCGGCACGCAATACACCCGCCCGGTGGAATCAAGAAACATTGCCGTATCATTGCTACGCCCCTGGGCACGACTTTGAAACCCGTCTCCCGACTTGTAGTGCAAGCTGAGAACATCGACATCAAAGCCCTTGGCAGCACGCACCCAACCTCGCTGCGACAGGATCACGGTAATGGGTTCACTCGGTATTAATTCCGATGCGGCAATTGCCTGCGCCGGAGCACGATGCACAATCGGCGAGCGACGTTCATCGCCATAGGTTTCAATGTCTTCCTTGAGCTCCTTTTTAACCAGCGTTTTCATGCGCCGCTCGGAACCCAGGGTTGCTTGCAGCCCATCGCGTTCGGTCTTCAACTCATCCTGCTCACCGCGTATCTTCATTTCCTCAAGCTGGGCAAGATGACGCAGTTTTAATTCCAGTATGGCTTCGGCCTGTTCGTCGCTGATTTTGAAGCGACTCATCAATACCGGTTTGGGCTCGTCGTTATTACGAATAATCGCTATGACCTCATCGATATTGAGGTAAGCGACCAACAAGCCCTCCAGGATATGCAACCGTTTCTCAACCTTGTCCAAACGCCACTGCAAACGACGTCTGACGGTTTCAATGCGGTACTGCAACCACTCTTTCAGAATAGTGCGCAGATTTTTGACCATAGGTCGGCCGTTAAGGCCGATCATGTTCATGTTGACGCGGTAGGTTCGTTCAAGATCGGTAATCGCAAACAGATGCTGCATGATTTCGTCGATTTTTACGCGATTACTGCGCGGCACAATCACCAACCGCGTCGGGTTTTCATGATCGGACTCATCCCGCAAGTCCTCGATCATCGGCAGCTTCTTGGCCTGCATTTGCGCTGCTATCTGTTCCAGCACTTTGGAGCCCGACACCTGATAGGGCAACTCGGTGACGATAATATCGCTGCCCTCTTTCTCATACACGGCCCGCATACGAAGCGAACCCGTTCCGTTTTCGTAAATAGACGCCAACTCTTCAGGGGCTGAAATAATTTCCGCAGCTGTGGGGAAATCCGGCCCTTGTACGTGTTTGAGTAAATCCTCAACCGTGGCCTTGGGCTTGTCCAGCAAGTGGATACAGGCAGCACCAATCTCTCGCAAATTGTGTGGAGGAATATCCGTCGCCATACCCACGGCAATACCCGTTGTACTGTTGAGCAATATGTGGGGAAGTCGGGCGGGTAACAACGCAGGTTCGGTTAGCGTGCCATCAAAATTGGGCACCCAATCCGCTGTGCCCTGTGTCAGTTCCTGCAGCAGGCACTTGGCAAAGCGTGTCAGTCTGGATTCGGTGTAGCGCATCGCAGCGAATGATTTTGGGTCATCCTGCGATCCCCAGTTACCCTGCCCGTCAACCAGGGGATAACGGTAGGTAAACGGTTGCGCCATCAGCACCATGGCTTCATAACAGGCGGTATCCCCATGCGGGTGATATTTACCCAACACATCCCCTACCGTGCGCGCAGATTTTTTGTGCTTCGAGGCGGCGGACAGACCCAGTTCCGACATCGCATAGATGATTCGACGCTGAACCGGCTTCAAACCATCACTGATATGTGGCAAGGCACGATCAAGAATGACGTACATCGAGTAATCAAGGTAGGCTTTCTCGGTGTAATCACTGAGCGGCCACTCCTCGACATTGGTGTCGAGTATTAAATCATCCCCGGCCACAGCAGATTCCCGGAAAATTGAAGCTGGAGAGTTTTGGATAAAGCAACATCAAGTGATAAGTCATTAGTTGTATTCGGTTCAAGCTAACAGATTACGTCTTTGCAGAGCCTTGTTGATCAAGCCGTTGGTGGAGCTATCATGTCCAGTCGCCAGTTTTCCACTTTCGACCTCTACCAGGATGCGCTGCGCGAGCTGCTTGCCAAGCTCGACGCCCCATTGATCAAAGGCATTGATATTCCATATGATGGATTCGACATACACCTTGTGTTCATACAAGGCGATCAGTGCCCCGAGGGAAGTCGGGTCTACGGTATTAAGGATCAGAGTATTGGTTGGGCGGTTTCCGGCAAAAGTTTTATGGCTGGCAAGACGCTGGATTTCCTGATCGCTATGGCCTTGCTCTCGCATTTCTATTGCCAGCGTATCGGCGTCTTTACCACACATCAATGCTTCGGTCTGCGCAAAACAATTGGCAAGCAACATATCATGATGCCGGCCGCAAGGATTCAAGCTCTCGAGCGGCATTATAAAGTCAGCCGGTATCAAATGGGTACCCTGATGCAACAATTGAAAATAGGCGTGCTGGCCGTTGGTGCCGGGCTCTCCCCACACGATCGGGCCGGTATCGTAACTGACCGCGTCACCAAGCCGGTCAACCGATTTTCCGTTGCTCTCCATGGTCAGTTGTTGCAAGTAGGCCGGAAAACGATGCAGATATTGGTCATAGGGTGCAATCAAATGGCTGGGAGATTTAAAAAAGTTGGTGTACCAGACCGTCAACAGCGCCATCAAAACAGGCATGTTCCGGTCAAACGATGCAGTCCGGAAGTGCTCGTCCATGTCATAAGCACCCTGCAAAAATTGCTCGAACCGATCCATGCCAATCGCCAACGCGATGGACAGGCCGATAGCTGACCACAGCGAGTAACGGCCTCCAACCCAATCCCAGAATTCGAACATATTGCCCGTGTCGATTCCAAATTCCGCTACGGCTTCGCCATTCGTTGAGAGCGCTACAAAGTGTTTGGCGATGGCACCACTGTCATCACTTTGCTGCAACAGCCACTCACGAGCCGTTTTCGCATTGGTCAGTGTTTCCTGGGTGGTAAAGGTTTTCGACGCGACAATAAAAAGCGTGCTTTCCGGGTCAAGGGCGGCCAGCGTGCGATTGATGTGGGTGCCATCCACATTCGAGACAAAGTGCATTTTCAATCGCGGATGGGAGTATCGGTCGAGGGCCTCTGTGACCATCAAAGGCCCCAGATCCGAGCCACCGATGCCGATATTGACCACATCGGTAATGACCTTACCGGTGTAACCCAGCCATTGACCGTCCCGCACAGAATCCGAAAAACTGCGCATCTGTGCCAGCACCGAGCGCACCTGCGGCATCACATCCTGGCCCTCAACCAGCACTGCCCTTTCGCCTCGATTGCGCAAGGCAGTATGCAAAGCCGGCCGACGCTCCGTGTTGTTCACCGTTTCGCCGCCAAACAGATCCTCAATGGCAAGGTTCAGATTACGCTCGGCTGCGAGCTCCAGCAGCAGCGCCATGGTCTCGCTGGTGATACGGTTTTTCGAGTAATCGAGGAACAGACCGGCTGCAGAGCATGAAAATGTGTCAAACCGACCCGAATCACGGGCAAACAACTCAACCATGTGTTGTGGCGCAATCGCAGTATGGTGAGCCTCCAGTGCCTTCCAGGCCCCGGTATCTTCAAGTTTTGTCATCAGTTGAGAAGCGTCCGTCCGAATCAGTGAATTGTAGCTTGCAGTCATCATTTCTGCAGCCATGGATGCCGTATACTCTGTAACCGTGTTCTGTTAATGCCCTATACAACCCGCTAATCGCCCCGGTACCTCTATGCTCAGAGATTGTCATGCACGCGGTCACGAAGCAGAATTGTTTCTGGTAGAAGGAAAATCTGCTGCCGATGCAGTTGGCGCTGCCAGAAGCCGCCGCACGCAGGCTGTTTTCGCAATGCAAGGCAAGATCCCCAATCCCACCAAGCACCCCGCCAGAAAAATTCTGGCCAACGCCCAGTGCCGGGCCCTGTTAGACCTGCTCCGGATTGACCTGACCAGTTTTGACTTACCCGGGTCTGACTTACCCGGGTCTGACTTACCCCGGTCTCACTTATTCAGGGCAGAGCAAATCGAAACAGACAACCCGAACTTGTGCCCTGACTATGGCCGTATACTTTTGTTGTGCGATAACGATCCGGACGGGCATCATGCCAGAAGTCTGATGATCGCGTTCAGTAGCATTTTTTTAAGTCCATTGGTCAGGGCCGGCAGGATTGTGCTACTGCAAGCCCCGGCCTACCGGGTGAACACAGCCCCGGCGCAATACCTTTATTCACAACAGGAACTGACGCAATGGCAGGCCGAGGTGGAAACCCAGGTTTCCATCACCCATTTCAAGGGGGTGGCATCCCTGCAGACGGAAGAGATCTGGAATTTGTTGCTTAACCCGCTCACCCGAAATGAGTCACCACTGGGTCAGCAAGCGGCGGATCACGCCCATACCAACCCTGTTTCGCCAGATAACAATGATGTGCTTGCCGATACCTTGGCAGCCGCGGAAAGGAAGCCGGCTTGAACACCAGTGTCACCATGCCGCTCTGGTCTTTGCTGCTGGTTTATGCGCTGGCCTTGCTGTCGCTGTTGCATTTTTTTCTGCTACCGTCTGTGCGCTGGTTTTTTCGTCGCCGTGCCAACCGCGTGATCGATGAGGTCAATGACCGTCTTGCCCTGCAACTGCCATCATTTAAACTCACCAAACGCGAAGTGTTGATTGATCGTCTGGTTTATCACCCGGAGGTCATGCAAAAAGTTGAAGAAGTTTCTCAATCAACTTCAACCCCACGAGACGCTATCGTCGAGAGAGTGCGGGGTTATGCCCGGGAGATCGTCCCTGCGTTTAATGCCTGGCTGTATTTCAAGTGGGCTTACTGGCTCGCCAGGCGCATTCTGCATACACTTTTTCGTGTGCGCCTCGGTTTCGCCGACGATGCGTCACTTGCTGATCTCAAACCCGGTACCAGCGTCGTTTTTGTGATGAATCATCGCAGCAATATGGACTACATTATTGCCACCTATCTGGCTGCAGAGCGCACCGCACTATCCTACGCCGTGGGTGAATGGGCTCGAGTCTGGCCGCTGCAGCAATTAATCCGGGCCATGGGTGGCTACTTCGTGCGGCGCGATTCCGGTGATCCGCTTTACCGACAGGTACTTCAGTGTTACGTACAAATGGCTGCCGCAGGCTCGGTACCTCAAGCAGTATTTCCGGAAGGGCGACTGAGTAGAGATGGCAGGCTGGGCAAACCCAAACTGGGCCTGCTGGGTTACATCACCAAGGATTTTGATCACAGTGCGGATCAGGATATTGTTTTTATCCCGGTCGGCATCAACTACGACCGAGTATTCGAAGACCGCACCTTGCTGCGATCACTCGACAAGTCACGTCACCGTGCGACCACTTTTTTCACCCTTAAAACGACGCTGTGGTTTGTGTTAAAAAACATCGGGCTGGCACTAAGCGGAAGATGGTACCGATACGGCTATGCCTGCGTCAATTTTGGCACTCCGGTATCGCTCAAGGAATGGCAACTTGCGCGGGCAGGTTCTCAAGTGAGTGGCCACGGAAATTCCCTCACAAGCGAACCAAATGACAGTGCAGCTGCTGAATCCTCGTCAAACAAGTCTGATGCCATTGACACCGATTCAGAAGACCGGGAGTGGCAGCAAAGTGTGTCGGATCTCGCGGAAGAGCTGATGGCTCAAATCGGACAGATCACACCTATCCTGCCAGTCGCTTTGGTAACCACCATATTCAGCCGCCAGCATGGCCTCAAACTCAGCGAACTGCAGCTAAAGAGCGAGGTGCTTGATCTGATCGAAAAATTGAGCGCGATAGGAGCGCATGTTTACATTCCGCGTAACAAGCTTGATTATGCGGTCACGGTTGGTGTTCGCATGCTGACCCTGCGACATATCCTGATCGAGAACGATGGTTATTACCATGCCAACGACAAAGAGTATGATCTGCTGGACTACTATGCGGCATCAATCGAGCATTTGGTTGCACGAATCGAACAATCTCCATCAAACACACCGCCAACCACACTGCCAACTCGCGATCCCGCGATGCCTGCCTGATCCACGCCAACATGACTTCTGAATCCACAGACTATCTTATCGTCGGCGCAGGCTCAGCCGGATGCGTACTCGCCAACCGACTGTCAGCCAATGGTAAACATCGAGTCACACTGCTGGAAGCCGGTGGATCTGACAACCGGTTCTGGATCAAGGTTCCGATCGGCTACGGCAAGACATTTTTTGACAAAAAGGTTAATTGGAAATATCAGACCAATCCGGATGCCGGCATCAACAATCGCAGCAGTTACTGGCCAAGAGGCAAGGTGCTGGGTGGCTCCAGCTCAATCAATGCAATGGTTTACATACGCGGTGCCGAGCGTGATTTTAACGACTGGCGGGATCGTGGCAATCCTGGCTGGGGCTATCAGGACGTACTACCCTATTTCAAAAAATCCGAAGACAGTGAATTCCCGCAAGACGAGTACCACAGCAGCGGCGGGCCACTGCACGTCACTCGCACCGATAAAGAGATCCACCCGCTGTGTCATACCTGGTTGCAGGCAGCAAGAGAGGCGCAACTACCGGTAACAGAAGATTTTAACGGAGCACAAATGGAAGGCGCTGGAATCTATTCCATTACCACTCGCAATGGCGTTAGAGAATCAACCTCTGCAGCCTTTTTAAAACCCGCCAGACGCAACCCCAATTTACACATCATCACCGGTGCTCATGCGCAGCGCATTCTGTTCAACAACAAGCGGGCGACCGGAGTTGAATACCGCCGCCATGGCAAAGTGGAAACAATCAGTGCGAATGCGGAGGTAATCGTCTGCGCCGGTGCCATCAATTCACCGCAATTGCTGGAATTGTCAGGTATCGGTAACGCAGATCTGCTGGGCGAGTATGGTATCGAGATGATCCATGAGAATTCCAATGTGGGCGAACATTTACAAGATCACATTGGTATTAACTATTACTATAAATCGCGCGTTCCAACTCTTAATGACAAGCTCGCTCCGTGGAGTGGCAAAATAAAGGAAGGTGTCAAATATCTTTTGACGCGCCGAGGACATCTGTCATTAAGCGTCAATCAGGCAGGCGGTTTTGTGCGCTCAAGCAGCGAGCATCAGCACCCGAACCTGCAACTCTATTTTACCCCGATCAGCTACACCCGAATGCCCAATGATAAACGTGAACTGATGAACCCGGACCCCTATTCTGCCTTCCTGATGAGTTTCCAGCCCTGTCGACCCAGTAGCCGCGGGTCACTGCATATCAAGAGCGCAGACCCACTGCAACATCCATCGATAGATCCCGGCTATCTTGCAACCTCCGAAGATCTTGCCGAGGTCGTCGAGGGCGCGCATCTGATTCGTACCATGGCTGCAACACCCGCGTTTAACGACATTATCGAGCACGAGATTTTACCGGGAGAAAAAGTTGCTACCGATGCCGAGCTATTGCAGGATTTCAGGCAAAGAGCGGATACGGTTTTTCACCCGGTCGGCACCTGTGCGATGGGAGGCGATTCCAACACCTCCGTAGTGGATCCCGCCTTGAAAGTTCACGGGGTTTCCTCTTTGCGAGTTGTGGATGCGTCCATTTTTCCGAATCTGACATCGGGCAACACCAACGCGCCGGTCATCATGGTAGCCGAAAAAGCCGCTGAACTGATTCTGGCTGATGCTGCCAACTGAGTATCGACATGCAAAAAGAATCCAGAATTAATCCAGCCGTCGCGAAGCTTGCCGCACCCGCCATACCCACCGCTTTGCAGTGGCTGGATGAATATGATGGTGAGTTTGGAAAACCCATGGATTTTTCCCAGGCAGTACCGGATTTCGCGCCTCATCCTGCTCTGCTGGCAGGTCTTTCCTCGAATGCTGGTTCCAGCCAAAGTGCAGGCTATGGGGAAATTCAAGGTGAACCGGCATTGCGGGATACCTATGCAGATCAGGTTTCAACGTTCTACGGCACTCGAGTAGACAGCGACTGTGTACATATCACCTCTGGCTGCAATCAGGCCTTTGTGGCCAGCTTGATGGCGGTAGCAGGACAAGGTGATTCAATCATAATGACCAATCCTGGGTACTTTAATCACGAAGCAACAGCCAGGATGTTGGGCATCGAGTTGAAGAAGGTGAATTGTCTTAATGACAATAGCTACCTGCCTGCCGTCCGCGATATCGCCTCGTTAATCGATGACACTGTGCGCGCCGTGGCTCTGGTCTCACCCAACAACCCGTGCGGGACTGTCTATGGTGCTGAACTGCTGAAAGAAATTTTCCACCTCTGCCAAAGTCAGGGCATATGGCTTATTGTTGATGAAACCTATCGAGACTTCATCCCGCAAGATGCCGGTTTGCAGCATCGTTTGTTTGATGAGCCCGATTGGCATAAAACCTTTATACAACTCTACAGCTTCTCTAAATCCTTTTGTATTCCCGGACATAGACTGGGTGCGATTACTGCCGGTTCGCAGCTGATCGATGCCGTGTCGAGAGTGATGGACAATGTGCAGATTTGCCCCCCACGGGCGGCACAGCTGGCACTGGCTGATCAAATACCCAGGTTATCAAACTGGACCAGAAGCAACAGTGCCACCATCGATGCGCGTGCAAGTTGTTTCAAGACGGTTATGCATGCTTTTCCAGACTGGGAGATCAGTTCCATAGGCGCTTACTTCGCCTATGTACGTCATCCTTTCGATCATTTGGACTGCATGGAGCTGGCTCAACAAATGGCACGGGACTACGGTGTATTGGTACTTCCAGGCAGCTTCTTCGGTGAAGGACAGGAACGTCATTTGCGAGTGGCTTTCGCCAACGCGGATGCATCGACAATACAGCTACTGGAACCGCGCCTGCAGTTGATTGTGGAAAGGCTTGGGGTTGCTGCCCAGCATTAGTAAACCAAAGAATCCATCACGTTCAACAACCGCTGGAAACCGTCTCAAGACCAGTAAAGTGCGGCCGGATTGGTAACCAGCACTTGTTGCAACATGGCTTCATTCTGGCAAATACCAACAATGCGATCGACCAATTGTCCATCATCCGGCATATGCGATTTCATATTCGGGTGTGGCCAATCAGTACCCCAAAGCACACGCTCCGGCACCTGCGACAACAAGGCTTTGGCAACCTCATCCACGTCCGTGTAAGGCGGGCCCTGTTTCGACAGACGCTCAGGGCAACTGATTTTTACCCAGTACTTGTCGTCTTTGAGCAAACTCGACAACAAGCCGAAGGCATGAGAATCCACACCTTGCTCGACTGGCACACGGCCCATGTGATCGATAACCACAGGTAGCTCAATCTGCTGGAGAAAAGGCGCCAGCTCATCGATATCGTCAGAATCAAAATACACCACCACATGCCAGCCCAGTGACTTGATTTTTCGCATGATGGTTTGCTGACTATCGCCCGGTTTCTTGCCGCCAAGACGTTTGACAAAGTTGAACCTGACACCACGAACTCCAGCCTCATGCATCGCTTGCAGTTCACTGATAGTAATATCGGGAGAGACTACAGCAACACCGCGATAGCTATCTCCGCCCGCTAACAGTGCATCAACCATGGCACTGTTATCGGTGCCATGGCAGCTGGCCTGCACAATAACAGATCGCTCAATACCGAGGTGTCGATGCAACGCAAACAAAGAATCCTTGGATGCGTCTACCGGCTCGTAGGTGCTACTGGCAGCGAACGGAAACTGCGCCGCCGGGCCGAACACATGACAATGCGCATCACAGCTCGCCGCGGGCAATTTGACGCCGGGTTTTTTGGGGTTGGGATGATATGCAAGGTAATCGGGGCTGGGCATAGTG